>JAUILK010000073.1 GCA_030433275.1 Gammaproteobacteria bacterium | reverse complement strand
TCGGCTGGCTGGAAAAATGCCGCCGCTTATGGAAGAACTGCGAGCGTAAGATTAATACCAGTCTGCAGTTCGTCCATCTGGCGTTCTTGACACTGTTGCTCCGGAGATTGTGAACAGGCTCTAAGGGCACAGCATAAAATACACGGAGGTAGCTATGGCCATCGCGGGTCTTGATTTGAACCTGATATTGGCGATTGGCGGAATCGCTGGCGAGCTCCATCGCCGTCAAGGGTGATCAGGGGGAGCGCCGGAGTCGCATTTCTTGCAGTTGAGCATTCGGCCGAGCATCCGGTTGCGGCCTTGCCGCGTGGTCACCCACGGGCGATTGATCCACGGCGGTTTGTGGCGCACATGCTGATTGTGCCCGCACTCGAGTTCGGCAACCCAGTGTCGTTCGTTGTCCTGGTGGAAACCGATGATGTGTTGCTGCATGGAATTTGACCTTGTCGCGGCCTATAAGGGGAGGCAACTCGGCTTGGGAGAGGGTTAGCGGTGATCGCGTTTATCGCCGTGATCGGGGTGGTGTGTGAGTGGCTTCATCGGCTCAGCTTGGCTCGGCGCCAAGCGGCCGGACCTCGGCCTGTTCTTGGCCGCTGGCACTGCGCATGTTTCGACCTCATTACAGGGCTTGTTTTCGACACGATCCCGAAACAGCGCGGCGCGCACGAGCAGCATCAGGGTGACCGGCGTTGTCAGGGTTAGGAAGATCGCGATCAGTATTTCATGTACAACGGGCCGGGTTTGTAGCACTGAGAAGAAGATCATCGAGGCGATCAGCACACAGCCTGCGCCCAGTGTGGTTGCCAATGTTGGGGCGTGAACCCGCTCGTAAAAGCGATTAAAGCGCAGCAACCCCAGCGACCCGGTAAAAGCCAAGCCTGCCCCCAATAACACCAGTGCAGCGATTAGCAGTGCGGTCCAGGTCGGCAGTTCCGTGGCGAATGTCATTCGATCACCTCGCCACGCATCAAAAACTTCGCCAGCGCCGCCGTCGCGACGAAACCGAGCACGGCAATGACGAGTGCTGCCTCGAAGTACACTGTGCTGTCCGAGCGGATGCCGAAAATCAGCAGCAAAAGGATGGCGTTGACATAGAGCGTGTCGAGGCCCAGCACCCGGTCCTGTGCCCTCGGTCCGTGGAGCATGCGGAAGGTTGCGCACGCCATGGCGAGTGTCATGAGAATCTGGGCGAGTGTGAGCGAGCCGAGCAGCACATTGGCCGTCATTCGAATATCTCCAGCAACAGCCGCTCGTAACGGCCTTTAATGATGTCGAACCAAGTCCTCTCGTCGATCAGATCGAGAATATGGACGGTGACGACCCCGGTGTTAGAGTCGAACCCCACCCACAGGGTACCCGGTGTGGAGGTGATAATGCAGGCGAGCATTGCTAGGCCGTATGGGTTGCGCAGTTCGAGCGGAATATCGACGAAGCCGGAAGTTCCCCTGCGCTGGCCTGGGCGGAGAATGATCCAGGCGACGGCGACATTAGAGCGGGTGATATCGACTAGGGCCACGAGAAAGAGTCGGATGATGGCTCCCGGTCGCCGCAGCTGAGTTTTGCTCGGTCGCGCCGCCCGCATGCTCCAGGGAATGCCCAGAGCGAGGACGGTGCCAAGCAGGATATGGCCTATAGCCACCGTCTGGTTGAGCAGCAGCCACATTGCCAGGAGCCCGGCGGAGAGTAGGGGGAAGGGTAGGCCGCGGCTCATGATCCGCTCACTGTCGGCGTGCTTTGCTTCTTAGGAGTACTCAGCACGCTGCGGATGTAATCGTGTGGGTTATGCACGGCTTGAACCGTTTTCTGAGTGTACTGCAGGAGCGGTTCTGCTTGAACCGTTAACCCTGCGCAGGCGATCAGCAGGGCGGTGACCGGGGCCAGTTCGACAAGCCTGACTTGCGGTACGGCACGCTCCAAAGGCGCCCAAAAAACGCGCATCCCAGCGCGGATCATGGCGATGAGGGTGGCGAGTCCGGAGGCGAGCAGCAAAGTGAGCAACACCCAGGATGTCGGCGGAATGGCTGCTACGTTCCCGGGAGCGTTCAAAAGGGCCGTCAGCAGCGCGAATTTGGCTATGAACCCCGACAAAGGCGGTAGGCCCGCGAGCACCAGAGCACAGCCTATGAAGCTCAGGCCGAGCACCGCCAGCGTCGCCGGTGTGGCGATGCCGACTGCCTCCAGTTCTTCCTCGTCCTCCTCACCGAAGGCCTCCAAGGTAACGGCGAGCATGTCCGCACCCGGTCCACGGCCGCGCTCGATGAGCTCGATCAGCAGAAAGAAGGCGCTGGTCGCGAAGGTCGAGCTGACCAGATAGAACAGCGCCGAGGCGGTTACATTGAGGTGTCCGGTGCCGATCGACGCCAGCACGGTGCCCGAGGAGATCAGCACGGCAAAACCGGCCAGCCGCGCCGTATTCTGCGCCGCGAGTACCCCGATCGCCCCGAAAGCGATGGTCGCCATCCCGCCGAATAGCAGCCATTGCTGCCCGAACGGCGCTACGCTGGCGCTTCCCTCGCTGAACAGCAGCAGCGAGAGCCGCAGCACGACATAGACGCCAACCTTGCTCATGATCGAGAAGATGGCCGCTACCGGAGGGGCGGCCACGGAGTATGCGCTTGGTAGCCAGAAACTCAACGGCCACATCCCGGCCTTGACCAGAAAGGCGACGCCGAGGATGGCGGCGCCGGCTTCAAGCAGCGTTTGGTCGCTGGCCGGGACGAGGGGAATGCGGGTGGCCAGATCGGCCATATTGAGGGTCCCGGTTACGGCATAGAGCAGGCTCACCCCAATCAAGAACAGCAACGATGCGGCGAGATTGATTGCTATGTAGTGCAGCCCGGTTTGCACGCGGGTGGTGCCCGAGCCATGCAGCATAAGGCCGTAGGAAGCAGCTAGCAGCACCTCGAAAAAGACGAACAGACTGAACAGGTCGCCGGTCAAGAAAGCGCCATTGAGCCCCATCAGCAGGAACTGGAACAGGGAATGGAAGTGGGCGCCCGCTCGGTGCCAGCGGGCCAGCGAAAACACGATGCTGGTGAATGCCAGCACGCTCGTCAGTACCACCATGAGCGCGGCGAGACGGTCGACGACCAGCACGATGCCGAACGGCGCGGGCCAGTCTCCGAGCCGGTAGACTTCGACCTGGGCGGTGCCCTGGGTGGGTGATACATCCGCCAGACCCAATAAAGCGAGGCCAACTCCGGTCAAGGCGATGATCGCGGCGAGGTTGAGAGTCGCTTTGAGTCCACGCCGCCGCTCGTCGATGAGCAGCATCCCGGTGCCGGTCACTAAGGGCAGGATGACGGGCACAATTGGCAGGTGATCGATCCAGCCTATCACGATTCCCGCTCCGCACCATCGACATGGTCCGTTCCGGTCAAGCCGCGCGCGGCGAGCAAGACGACCAGAAAGAGCGCGGTCGTTGCGAAGCTGATAACGATCGCGGTGAGGATCAGTGCTTGCGGTAGAGGGTCGGCGTAATGCGCGGGGTCGCTGCTGCGGTCTGCCGCTAGAATTGCGGGCGTACCGGTTCGAAGCCGCCCCATAGCGAAAATGAACAAATTGACGGCATAGGAGAGCAACGTCAAACCGATGATCACCTGGAAGGTGCGCGGTCGTAACAGCAGCCAAACGCCGGAGCCGGCCAATACACCGATGCCGAGGGCCAGGATGATTTCCATTACGTTATTTCTCTTCGTTCGTGACTAATGCCTTCGCCGTCTTGGCGCCCGGCGTACGATGGCTGCGGATCGACTGGTGAGCGAGTGCAAGCAGGATCAAAGCCATGGCTCCGACGACGAGCACGAACACCCCCAGATCGAAGAGTAGAGCGCTGGCGAGTGGCGCTCGGCCGATGACGGGTAGTTCAGCATAGGCGGCGTACGAGGTCAGGAAAGGATAGGAGAACAGCCATGCGCCGACACCGGTGCCCGCTGCGAGCAGAAGCCCTATGGCGATCCAGCGCACGGGGCGCACGCGCAGGCGCGTTTCCACCCAGCGGATTCCGCCGGCCATGTATAGCAGCAGCAAGGCTACGGTCATCGTGATGCCGGCCACGAAGCCGCCGCCCGGCAAGTCGTGCCCGCGGATGAGCAGAAACACGGCCAGCAGGCTGATGAAGGGAACCGTAAATTGCATGATCACTGCCGGGATGGCTAGATAATCGGTCACGGTGGCGCCGATTGGCCGCAGGGGGATGGCGGCGTCTCGGGCGTTTTGGAGTCGCTGCTGTTCCGGGATGTCGATGCTGTCGGAGGCGGGGCGGAAGCGGCGCAGCAGCGCGTAGACGGCAAGGGCGACAATGCCAAGTACGGTGATTTCTCCTAACGTGTCAAAGCCGCGGAAATCCACCAGGATGACGTTGACGACGTTGGTGCCGCCGCCCTCGGTATAGGCGTGCTCGAGGAAAAAACGCGAGATGCTTTGGGGCGCGGGTCGTGTCATCACTGCATAAGCCAGCACCGACAAGCCGCCGCCGGCGACGATCGCGAGTGCGAGATCGCCAAGCCGACGGCTGCGTACCGTGGTGGCACGCGCGCGCGAGCCGATATCCTCGACCCGTTTTGGGAGCCAGCGCAACCCGAGTAGGATCAGAATAGTCGTTACGATTTCCACCAGCAGTTGTGTTAAAGCGAGATCGGGCGCGGATAGCCAGACGAACGTGACGCTGGTGACAAGGCCCGCTCCACCGACCAGGATCAAGGCGGCTAAGCGGTGATATTTGGCCAGATAGGCGGCACCGACGGCGCAAGCGATGCCGGCTACCCAGACCAATGCGAAGGCCGGGTCGAGTGCCGAGGAGGCGATGCGCCCGACTGCGAGCCCGTGCTGGTAGAGGGGCCACAGGGCGGCGATGAACGCCGTGCCCACCAGCAGGCGCAGTTGCACTTGCAGACGGCGGGTGCCGAGGTGGTTTTGCAGCGATCTGGCCCACCGCCATGAAATCGTAATCAGCACGCGCTCGAAGATGCGCTGGCTTTTGATGTGGCGCCACAAGGGTGGGCCTTCGACGCCGCTCAGAAGGTATTCCCGCAGCAGCCGATAGATCAAGGCGCCCCCCGTCAGCGCGGCTACGCTCATCAAAAGCGGCAGAGTGAACCCGTGCCATAACGCGAGGTTGTATTGCGGCAGGGCGGATCCAAGCACAGCGCGCGCCGCCGTCTCCAGGAAGGGCCCCACCGTGAGCCCCGGAATGATTCCGACCACGAGGCAGGTCACCACGAGCAATTCCACCGGGAAGCGCATCCAACGCGGTGGTTCGTGAGGCCTGCGAGGTAACGTCACTGCCCGTGGGCCGAAAAATGTTTCGTGAATGAAACGCAGTGAATAGGCGACGCTGAACATGCCGGCCAGCGTAGCAACAAACGGCAGAGCCTGATCTACGGCACCGCCGTGAGCTGCAATAGTCTCGGCGAAGAGCATTTCCTTGGAGAGGAATCCGTTCAAAAGCGGCACGCCTGCCATGGCCGCCGCGGCGACCATGGCCAGCGTCGCGGTGACGGGTATGAATCGATACAATCCGCCCAGCCGCCGAATATCGCGTGTGCCGGTCTCATGATCGATGATACCCGCGGCCATGAACAACGAGGCCTTGAAAGTCGCATGATTTATGATGTGAAAAATTCCCGCTACCGCTGCCAGCGGCGTGTTCAGGCCGAGCAACAGTGTGATCAGCCCCAGGTGGCTGATCGTTGAGTACGCCAGCAGGCCCTTGAGATCTTGCTGAAAGCTCGCAAGGTAGGCGCCCAATACGAACGTCACTAGGCCGGTCATTCCCACGCTCCAGAACCAGACATCGTTGCCGGCCATGGCCGGCCACAGGCGCGCCAGCAAGAATACCCCGGCTTTCACCAGCGTGGCCGAGTGCAAGTAGGCCGAAACCGGGGTCGGGGCTACCATGGCCTGCGGCAGCCAGAAGTGAAACGGAAATTGCGCACTCTTGGTCAGAGCGCCGAGCAGGATGAGTATCAGCGCGGGTAGATAGAGAGAATGCGAGCGGATCAGATCGCCTGCGGCCAACACCACGTCGAGATCGTAGCTGCCGACGATGTGCCCGAGGATGAGTACGCCGGTGAGCAGGCACAGTCCGCCTGCCGCGGTGACGGTCAGCGCCATGCGGGCGCCGTCGCGCGCATTGGCGTTGTGGTGCCAGTAGCCGATCAGCAGGAAGGAGAAAAGGCCGGTCAACTCCCAGAAGAAGACCAACTCGATCAAATTGCCGGCGAGCACGACACCGAGCATGGCGCCCATGAATGCCAGGAGGAACGAGAAGAAACGGGGAACTGGATCTTCCGGGGACATGTAGTAGCGAGCATAGAGCACGACTAGAAAGCCGATTCCCGTGATCAGCATGGCGAACAACCAGGCAAGGCCGTCGAGTCGCAGAATGAAGTTGAGGCCGAGCGTGGGCAGCCACTGTGCCTCGTAATGCACGACCCCGCCGTCGGTCACGCTCCAATAGCAGGCCGTCGTCAGGATCAGGGCGGATAGCGCGACCAGGCCCGAGAGCCAGGCTTCGACATTGCGGGCGTTGGCGGGCAAAAAGGCAGCGATTACGCTGCCCGCGAATGGTAGCGCGGTTAGGCTGATGAGCAGCGTAGCATTCGCCATTATCGATTAAACCGTCTTGATCGCAATACGCTTGGTGCCCCAAGAAGGCGCAGCGTGTGCTGTGATCGGCCGGTATTGATCTCCTACTAAAAGTGAGCCGGATATCGCCGGCTATGTTGGTGTTCCGGAATTTTTCGTGGCGCTGCGTGTGGGCAACGCATGTTTATGCGTGTTTTTATTGAATGAAGGATACGGGCGTTACCCGTCTACCATAGCATTGAGAATGTTATCGCAAAGTTAACATCTCTTATCGGGGGCATTGTGTGGCTGGTTGCTCGCCAAACCAAAAAATAGACCGTTCGGAGCGATTGTGGTTCCATCCCGGTTATGCGGGTCCGGTTCGAGCAGTCTCGGTCGGGGTCTTGCGCGCAGGGTATTTGTCTTGGGCTGCGCAACTGGCCGGAGCGCAGCGCTAAGTCGCTGTAGCCGCGGCGCCCGTCGTGTTCGTCCGTGGTTGAGCGCTATTGCCCATAAAGCTTACTTGGGGCTGTCTAAGGGCACGTCTCAATTCACTCTCTTTGCGGAGCCTGAGGCCAGTGAATCGCAAAAACAACGAGGCGCGGCAGCGGATCGAACGGGATTGGATCCACGCCTCGGAGGCGGCCTCTCCGGCGTCGTTGCATTCCCGGCCGGTCATCTCCGTTTCGAACCTTTCCAAGGTCTATGCTTCCGGGTTCCACGCCCTTAAGAACATCAATCTCGAGGTTCGTCGTGGCGAGATCTTCGCGTTGCTTGGCCCCAACGGCGCCGGTAAGACGACGCTGATCAGCATCATTTGCGGGATCGTCAACCCCGGCGCAGGCACGGTTCTGGCGGACGGGCACGACATCGTCACCGAGTACCGCGCGGCCCGGTTCAAAATCGGTCTCGTGCCGCAGGAGCTTACCACCGATGCGTTCGAGACCGTTTGGGATACCGTCAGCTTTAGTCGGAGGTTGTTCGGCCGGCGGGCGAATCCCGGCCACATCGAAAAAGTACTCAAGGATTTGTCCCTATGGGAGAAGAAAGACAGCAAGCTCATTACGCTCTCCGGCGGCATGAAGCGCCGCGTGTTGATCGCCAAGGCGCTATCCCATGAGCCGGAGATCCTGTTTCTCGACGAGCCGACGGCCGGCGTCGACGTCGATTTGCGACGCGAGATGTGGCAGTTGGTGCGTGCGCTGCGCGCAAGCGGCGTTACGATCGTCTTGACCACTCATTACATCGAAGAGGCCGAGGAGATGGCCGATCGAGTCGGGGTGATCAGCCAGGGCGAGCTTATTCTGGTGGAAGATAAAGCCGAGCTCATGCACAAGCTGGGCCGCAAGCGTTTGATATTACATTTGGAGGGCTCACTCGAGCGCATCCCGGGCGTGCTCGCCGTCCACGCGCTCGAGCTCGCCGCCGGTGGCAATGAGCTCGTCTATACCTATGACCCTCAGGATGAGCGAACGGGTGTTACCGCTTTACTCAGCGATCTTCACAAGGCGGGCATTCAGTTCAAAGATCTGCGTACGAAGCAAAGCTCGCTGGAAGAAATCTTCGTCAGTTTGCTGAGAGAAGAACGTCAATGAACCTTCATGCCGTGCGGGCGATTTATCGGTTCGAAATGGCGCGTGCGGCACGCACTCTATTGCAGAGCATCGTCTCGCCGGTGATTTCGACCTCGCTTTATTTCGTCGTGTTTGGTGCGGCGATCGGCTCACGCATCACTGAAATCGGGGGAGTCAGCTACGGTGCTTTCATCGTGCCGGGGTTGATCATGCTGATGCTTTTGACTCAGAGTGTCTCCAACGCGTCCTTCGGAATTTTTTTCCCGAGATTCTCGGGGACGATTTACGAAATCCTATCGGCGCCCGTTTCCTATTTCGAAGTTGTGCTCGGCTACGTCGGGGCGGCGGCAACCAAATCGATCATTCTGGGCCTGATCATCCTGGCGACGGCGAGGCTGTTCGTGCCGCTCGAGATCGCCCATCCTGCGTGGATGCTTGTCTTTCTGTTGCTCACGGCGGTGACGTTCAGCCTGCTCGGCTTCATCATCGGCATTTGGGCCGATAACTTCGATAAGCTGCAGCTCGTGCCGCTATTGATCATCACGCCGCTGACGTTCCTCGGTGGGAGCTTCTACTCCGTCGACATGCTGCCGCCGTTTTGGCAGACGGTTACCTTGTTCAACCCCGTGGTTTACCTCATCAGTGGTTTTCGCTGGAGTTTTTACAACATCGCTGATGTAAGCGTGGGCGCGAGCCTCGCCATGATCACGGTGTTCCTGGGGCTGTGCCTGGCCTTGGTGGGATGGATTTTTAAGACGGGCTATCGGCTCAAGGCGTAAACACCGCTTACAACCGGGGCCGCGCTGACGAAAAACACCGTTTAAGAAACAGAACAGTATGGTGGTCCCCATGATTTGGACCACTGGCGTAGATAGAATGCCACGCCGAAGACGAGGAGACAGACGTGGCACGTAAGCGGTTTAGCAGCGAGTTCAAGGC
>JAUILK010000022.1 GCA_030433275.1 Gammaproteobacteria bacterium | reverse complement strand
CAGCGTCAGCCGGGCTCCAGGCTGGTAGCGATTGATCAGGCACGCATCAGGCGCAAAACCGGCAAATCCGACGGTGGCCGCGGCGCGCGCGGCCAGGCTGAAAAACACAGCGGGCAGCTTCGGCCATGGGCGTTGCGTCAGCGGATCGGCCGCAGTGTAGCGATAGCCGTAGCGATCCGTAACCCAGCCGCCCGAGCCGCAGTTGGTCATCGCCACGGACATCCGCCGCCCACCGGGGGTCACCATGTGGCGAAACGGAGTCGCTGCGACGATCGATTCAATCGCCGCCAGCAGTGTGGCAGCCACAGGGGCCGCAAAGCCTCGGAGAAGCGTTGCCCCTTCGGCTATCGGTTCGAGGTAGGCTGTTGAATCGCGCGTGTCATCTAGTAAGTCATTCATCGCCCCACCCGGAGTCGAACACCCATACGTGTCGAGCGTTGCCGTCAATGCCTTCGTCGTCGGTACTTGTCATACCTCTGCGGTGTAGTTACCTAAGCTGCGCTGCATACCCTCTCCTCACAGGAGGTCGCCGGGGTATTCGCCCACGAAGTGAGCCATTGAGCTGGCTGCCTAAGTTTGCATGGTTTCGAACCCACCCGTTGACCGAGCGGCGCATTGAGCGCCGGTGTTGGTTCGAGCCCGTAGACTCGCCTCACTATGCCCTCATCAGGGGAACGCTGCGATCTGGCAAGTCTGCGTTCGGGTAAATGGAGGGCAGTGGTTGCTTTCTCACCCACAAATTGCCGTGCTTACCCGGTTCCGGCTTGATCGCCCCATAAGATTTGCAGTCGTTTGTCGCGGCCGCAGAGAAAACGATAGGTTTTGTAGCGAATCGGGTTTTTTTGATAGTAGTTCTGATGGTACGTCTCGGCCGGATAGAATGTTCCAGCCGCCACGATTTGGGTGACGATGGGTTTTTCGAATCGGCCGCTTGCGGCTAGTTGTTTTTTTGACGCCTTCGCCAGATGCTTTTGCTCTACCGTATGGTAGAAGATCACGCTGTGGTATTGGTTGCCGCGGTCGCAAAAAGCACCACTGGCATCCAAAGGGTCGATATTGTGCCAATAGACGTTCAGCAGCTGCTCGTAGCTGAGTTTGGTAGGATCATAGACGACACGAACAGCCTCGACGTGCCCCGTGCCACCGGCGGAAACCTGTTCGTAAGTTGGGTTCGCTCGATTTCCACCCGTATATCCGGACGTGGTGGATTGCACCCCGTCGAGCTCGTCGAATGGCGGCTCCATGCACCAGAAGCAACCGCCGGCGAAAGTGGCCGTAGCAAGTTTGCCAGCCGCTGGGGCTGTGTTGTTGCTGTTTCCAGCCACCGCAGCCCCGCCGAGCAGTATCAGAATGGCAATCAGAAGGCCCCACAGGCGCTGAGACACAGAACGTTTCTCCCTACGGCCATCGATCAGAGTCTAGCGCTATCTTCATAGCGAAGAAATTCCCTACTGGGTTAGAACTTGGGCCAAACTCGCTTGTTGCTTGGCGTTTTCTATCTTCCCGAAGCGAAGCTGGTTCAGGAAGCTGAGCGTTATTGCCCTCGACGGTCCAATTGGATCGGAATCAAAACATTGGCGATTGGAATCAATCCGACGATTGCGGCGAGCAGACCATAGAAAAGGCCTTCGCGAACGCCCTTGCCGCCCCAAAGGCCATCGGCGGCCAAGCTGATGAAGCCGAATACAGCCACGCCGTATCCGATGGCAAAGGGGATCCCGGCCAAAAACAGGCCGCGGGCGCCGAAGGCGGCAAACATAAGGGGATAGAATCCGATGGCAGCGCCGATCAACCCCCCCCTCATCAGCCAACGGGGCACGCGCGGATCGGCGGCGAGCGTCTCGAACAAATTCATGAATTATAACCTTTTGTTGGTGGACTCGATGGCTGAGGCGTGTCGACTGCTGAATGTGGGTCACGTCGAGGTCGCGTACTCTATCCTGGGTGGAGCGAGGCGGCCACTTGCTTGTTTTTGGTTCTGTTTTATCCAGGCTTGCCGACCTTCTAGAGCGCATCTCGCGTCCTGTTTAGTCAGGTTAAGCGTCCAGAGGGCAAACGCCGCAAACACTGACTTTAGCCATTAATTTAATTTATTATAAAATAATTGATTTTTGTACCTACGTTGTCTGCGTGTTGCTCGGGCTCCGTAACGAAGTGGTGACCGTGGGAGGAGACCCTAAACAAACAATGGGGTCTAAATAGGTGCAAGGCTAACTGTACCGATCTACGCCGAAACGGCATTCATTGGGAGTAAAAGCATTTTAACTCTTAGCAGAGGCGAGGGTAGAATACCGCCTACATTGTATCAGAGTAGGCTTGTCGGTAGAGCTAGAGCTCCCGGACCGATAAAGCTTTGACTGTCTGAAGCGTAAAAAGCCCGGATGGCGGAATCGGTAGACGCAAGAGACTTAAAATCTCTGGCCGAAAGGCGTCCGGGTTCGAGTCCCGGTCCGGGTACCATCTTCTCAAGATCGGTCTGGTAGTTACTGAAACAGCCTGTTCTCCCCTATAGCGTTGCGCATCCCTGATCGCATGGGTTTTCGAGACATCAGTCGCGCGTTGCACGCCTGTGTGTATTGAAAAAGCCTAGGTAAGCGTACCGGTAATAGCTTTTCGGCAAGTGTTCGGTAGAGCGGTGTCAGGCCAGGATGACGATCGGAGAGGGTGGTGAATGATGGACAAGATTAAAACTAGGTGATGCGGTCCGGAGTATCCAAACATCCGAGATTGATAGCCCGGTCGATTCGGTAAGGGTGTACCCTATGCAGCCGTGTCGATAAATACGGTATCCCGCGGCGGTCGTATGCTGCAGGGTGGCGGACCTGTTCGGGTCTTGCTGTGGGCAACTAAATCACCTGACCCGGCGCCCTATTGGATAGGCACTGCAACACAGGGCGATTACCTCGGAGTGAACTTTCGAAAGCGAAGGAGGCGAGATGAGTCACGACCATGACAATATGAACACTTATTTGGCGCTTGAAGCGGTCGTTGTGGGAGAGGATCCTGCTACGAGCCGGGTCGTTGAGATCGGTTGCGTTGAGATGCATGATGACCATCCAACCGGGCGTTCTTTCCATAGCTATGCCAATCCGGGGCGGGATTTGGATATCGCGGCGCTGCAGGCCAAAGGCCTATCCACCGAGGCTTTGGCCGATAAGCCCCGATTTGGTGATATCGCCTATGGTTTGATCTGCGTCATCCGTGATCGGCCGGTGCTCGTGCTCGATGCCGCCCGGGTTTCGGCTATCGAGCGGGAAATGGCAAAGGTCGTGGAACAGCTTAAACCTGCTGGATGGTCAGGGGAGTATCGCCTGGATCAGGTATGCGAGCTCAATGTGTTATCGCAGGTCGGCCAGGTGATGGGGCAGGATGACACCAGCATCGAAGGATTTTGCAAACGCTATGTTCTTGCCGCGCCTCAGCGGGCTGGCGGCTCACTGGCGGTGGCCCGATTTGCCGGCAATTTGTGGCAATCGATGTTGCCCGAGTACCACGAGTGGCAGGCGAAGCATTCCTGAGCGCGTTTGGGGCGTAGTAACCGCACGAAATCCCGGTTACATGGAGACCTCTTGGCGCCTCCGGCGGCGGTATTACGCCACCCCTAAAGCAGAGACACGCTTAGCGGAAGCGACGCGAAGAGTAATTCCACCGGCTTGGAGGTTGGAATGATCGATCAGACAATGACCATGAGATGCGGCAGCTGCGGTGTCGAAATCACCCCCGACGAATATGAGAACTGCGAGCGTTGCTGGGTGCACGACTTCGCTGGTGATTGCTGCTATCGGTTGCAGTGTGAGCTTTGCGCCGAGGAGGAGGGAGGGGTTGAGCACGAGCGTGATCCGATCTGTGACGTGTGCATTGCGGGGGCACCTGGTATGCGGGTGTTCTGGCATGCCAAAGCAGTTATTGACGAATCGGCGGAACGGCGGCGCTCCGATGAGAGCGGAGGGGTGGTGCATTTCTCTGATATGACTGCCGTTCGCCGCATTGCGATCGAAACGGCAAGACAGATCATCAATGCGCAGGCCGATGATGCCAAGGACTGGCTCGGCTGGGTAATTGAAGCCGTTACGGCTGATGGCGAGCATTTAATGGAGGTGCCATTCGAGGTCGCGATGCCGGCACAAGGACATTGTGAAGTGTGCGCCGCTTCATTGGGCAAGCTCCGCTCGACCGATGAGCTTTGGACTGGCGCAACGGCTACGATTTGGGTCCATGCCAAAGGCGATGGGCAGGCGTGCGGCGACCGAACGGTCTGTGCAGCATGTACGGCCCGAGCGAATGAGATCTCCACGATAGCGGCCGCAATCGAGGGCTTGGGCCCGGACTCTAGCTGCGATATCTGTCAGACGAGGCCCGAGGGGCCGGTGCTGCGCCGAATCAAGTACAAGCTGTTTTCTGACGACCCTTGGGTTGCCTCACTCGAGCGGATCAAACAGCAGACTGAACAATCGGAGCAGGGGTCCGATTCAAAGAAAGGCCCGTGGATATTGCGTTGATGCATTTTGTGCTATCCCGTGAAGCGCTGGAAAACCAAGCTAGCGTTGGTCCCGCCGAAGCCGAAGCTATTGGACATCACGGTATGCAAACCGGCTACATCTTGGCGTTCCCGCACGATCGGCATCTCCCGGGCTTCGGGGTCGAGTTCCTCGATATTGGCTGATGCCGCGATAAAGTCGTGCTCAAGCATAAGCAGTGAATAAATCGCCTCCTGGACCCCGGCTGCGCCCAGCGAATGGCCTGTCAACGACTTGGTCGAACTCACCGGTGGCATGCGCTCGGCAAAAACCTCGGCGATGGCTTTTAGTTCGGTGATATCGCCTGCGGGAGTGCTGGTCCCGTGGGCATTGATATAGTCGACCGGACAGTCGATGTTCGATACTGCCTCACGCATACAGCGCACCGCGCCTTCGCCAGAAGGCGCCACCATATCGTAGCCATCCGAGGTTGCTCCATAACCCACCAGTTCCGCATAGATACGTGCGCCCCGCGTTATCGCGTGTTCGAGCTCTTCGAGTACCAAAATCCCGGCGCCACCCGCGATGACAAAGCCATCGCGAGCTGCGTCATAGGGGCGTGAGGCTTTTGCGGGGGTGTCGTTAAATTTCATCGACAAGGCCCCCATCGCATCGAACAGCATGGTCATCGACCAATGCTCTTCATCGGCGCCACCGGCGAAGATAATATCCTGGCGCCCCACCTGGATTTGTTCCATCGCGTTGCCGATGCAGTGCGCGCTGGTTGCGCACGCGGAAGTGATCGAATAATTCAGTCCTCGGATCCGAAACGGCGTGGCCAATAGAGCAGAGACCGTGCTGCTCATTACCTTGGGCACAGCAAACGCGCCGATCTTGCGCACGCCGCGCGAGCGCACTGTGTCGGTGGCTTCGACAAGGCTAGAAGTCGAGCCGACGCCTGAGCCGGCAATCAAGCCCGTACGGGGATGAGAAACTTGCGTGTCATCCAGCGCCGCATCGGCGATGGCGCGCTCCATCGCGATGTAGGCATATTCGCCGCCAGCCGCCATGAAACGCCGGGCCTTACGAGGAATGAGTTCACTCGTATCCAATTCGACAACACCCGCCACGCGGCTGCGCAATCCCAGCTCCGCGTAATCCTCCCGATACCGAATTCCGGAGCGACCGTTACGCAGCGACTCCGTGACGGTCTCCTTGTCATTGCCAAGACAGGAGACGATACCGATACCGGTGATTACCACTCGACGCACGATAACAACCCTCGCTCTGTAATAGGTCTGTTAGGTGATTGAACCCAACTACATGGCTTTGGTAGGGTCATGGAAAAGCCCCACCTTCAGTTCCGTTGCTCGGTATATGGTCTGATCATCGGCGATAACACGTCCGTCGGCGAGTCCGATGGTCAGTTGACTGCGAGCGATGACTCGCTTTATGTCAAGACAATACCTCACAAGAACGTTTTGCGGCAGAATCTGCCCCATGAATTTGACCTCGCCGCAACCAAGGGCTCGGCCCTTTCCGGTTCCGCCGAGCCAGCCCAGATGAAACCCTAATAGTTGCCACAGCGCATCGAGTCCCAGGCAACCGGGCATCACCGGGTCACCCGGGAAGTGGCATTCGAAAAACCACAACCCCGGATGGACATCGAGTTCCGCTTCGGCGTAGCCTTTTTCGAAATGCCCACCCACTGAATCAATGGTAGTGATCCGGTCGAACATGAGCATATTAGGGATTGGAAGCTGGGGGTTCCCGCGTCCGAAGAGTTTCCCGTAACCGCAATCCAATAATTCTTGATAAGTGTAGTTCGGTTTGCCTGTCATGTGCCCGCTGGCGCCCTCGCGCACGCTCTCCTACTGAAGTTGTTCCTTCTAAACTCTCATGCCGCGTCTGCCCAGTTCGCCGCGGCTCAGTCATCGGCGCTGTCCGCACCCAGCTCCGCGTCTAAGGCCAGATAGCTCTCGAGCTCGGCTAAATCGACACTTGATTCCGGCACCGCTCGCGCCCGGACGGAAATTCCGGCCCGATGCACGGTCTCGGGGTCGCCGGAGACCAGGGGGTGCCACCAAGCCAGGCCGCGTCCTTCGGCCAATCGCCGATAGGCGCAACTACTTGGCAGCCACTTGAATTGGCGGATGCGCCGTGACGTCAAGGTCAAACAGTCGGTCACGTGCTGTTGGCGATCCTGGTAGTGGCTACAGCGGCAGCTATGTGTATCGAGTAGCCGACAAGCGACTTTGGTGTAATAAATGCGGCCGCTATCTTCATCCTCCAGCTTGTGAAGGCAGCACCGCCCGCATCCATCACAGAGCGCCTCCCACTCGTCACGGTTCATCTGCCCAAGCCGCTTGCGCTCCCAAAACGGGCGTCGGTCTTGCTGATCCATGCGCGTAACCTGCAAAGCGATGATCCACCTGCCGGTAGTACCATCAGCGCAGCATGGCCGCCAACTGCACTACGCAGGGTGCCTATTTTATCGGTAGGCACCACGGGTTGAGGCTTTGCCCCCGGCGGCGCTCTTGTATAATTGCAGCCTGCCAAACCGACTGGCCAAGTAGCCTAGCATACCTACAGGACGACATGAGTAATCTTTGCACCGAAATAGCGCGCCGGCGCACGTTCGCCATTATCTCACATCCGGATGCCGGCAAAACCACCGTAACCGAGAAATTATTGCTTTATGGGGGCGCGATTCAACTCGCCGGCACAGTCAAGGGCCGTAAGGCAGCCCGTCACGCGACTTCTGACTGGTTAGAGTTGGAAAAACAGCGCGGTATCTCGGTGACCTCTTCGGTAATGCAGTTCCCATATCAGGGGTTCATCGTTAATTTATTGGACACGCCCGGCCATGAGGATTTCTCCGAGGACACCTATCGCACCCTCACGGCGGTGGACTCGGCGTTAATGGTCATAGACAGCGCCAAGGGGGTGGAGGAACGCACCATCAAACTGATGGATGTCTGCCGGTTGCGCGCCACTCCAATCATGACCTTCATGAATAAACTCGACCGTGAAGGCCGTGATCCAATCTCGCTCATGGACGAGGTGGAAAAGGTACTGAAAATTCGCTGCGCCCCAATTACCTGGCCGATCGGCATGGGCAAGTCTTTCCGGGGAATATACCATTTGGTGCTCGACCAAGTTCGATTCTCGGCCAGTGCTCCGCACAGCCCAGGCAAAGAAGAGGCGATTGTCGAAGGGCTGGACAACCCCGAACTGGACAAACGCTTGGGGCTGCAGGCTGAACAGCTGCGAGAAGAGGTGGAATTACTACGTGAAGCGAGCCATGCCTTCGATGTCGAAGCTTATCGGCGCGGCGAGCTGACACCGGTTTTTTTCGGTTCCGCTATCAACGACCTCGGTATTCGCGAATTGCTGGAGAGTTTCGTTGAGCATGCACCCCCGCCTCAGCCTCGGGAGACGACCACACGGGTCGTCGACAGCGGGGAGCCGATGCTCTCGGGTTTTGTATTCAAAATTCAGGCCAACATGGACCCGAATCACCGTGACCGAATAGCCTTTCTGCGGGTCTGCTCGGGCGTGTACCGCAAGAGCATGAAGCTACGTCATCTACGCAGCAACAAGGAGCTGCGGATCGCCAATGCCATCACCTTCATGGCCTCTGAACGGGAGCATGTACAGGAGGCTTACCCGGGGGATATTGTGGGGCTGTACAACCACGGCACTATCCAAGTCGGTGACACGCTTACCGAAGGCGAGGAGCTCAAGTTCACCGGTATCCCCAATTTTGCCCCCGAACTATTTCGCTTGGCGTTGCTGCAAAATCCAATGCGTATGAAGGCCTTGCAGAAAGGGCTCACTCAGCTGTGCGAGGAAGGCGCTTCTCAACTTTTTCGGCCCCTTACAGGCAATGAGCTTGTTGTCGGTGCTCTCGGAGTCTTGCAGTTCGATGTGGTGGCCTTCCGGCTCAAACATGAGTATGGAGTCGACTGCCGATTCGAGTCGGCTAATGCCGTAACAGCACGCTGGGTGAGTTGTGATGATCCGAAACGCTTGGAGGCATTCAAGGAGCGCAATCGGAGCCATCTCGCACTGGATGTTTGCGGAGATCTCGCCTACCTAGCTCCTTCCCGAGTCAATCTTGAACTCACCGTCGAGCGTTGGCCGGAAATCCGCTTCCACGCGACTCGGGAACATTAAAAAGCAAGGTTTTTGCCACCCAGTGTTCGGACGCGTCGTGCTTTATCTGCTGGCGGGTTCTATCGGGTGAGCATTCAGTGTAGCGCGAACCATCGATTCCAGATCGAGGCTGCGTAGGCGATCCATTGCCAGGTCCCAGCGGCCTTCGACACACAGCCCGCTCATTCCACCTTGCTCAAAGGCGCTTTGCGCTTCGTCGATGCAACGTGCGCGCACGGTCTCCGCCACTCGGTATAGAATTTCGTCCGTCGGGTTACTCATCATGCCCCGTGCTGTTCGCAAGTAAGCTGTTCGCTTCGTATAATCCTGGCTCCCTGGATTTCCAGGGACCGGCGGACTCGCTTGTCGGCGCCGCTATCCACCGGTCGGGTGAGATCCCACAGCACGTAAGTCGTAAAACCCGCCGCGACGGCATCCTCAGCGCTCCATTTAACACAATAATCCCGGGCCAGCCCACATAGGAATAAATCGGTAATGCCCCGTTCCCGCAGGTAGCCAGCCAGTCCGGTGGGCGGGCGACGGCCATCGGCATTCCAATTGTTTAGAAAGCCACTGTAGCTATCGACCAGCGGGTCATCGCCTTTGCGCACAATCGCCGCCGCTTTCTCCCATGGCAGCCCCGGGTGCAAGTTCGCACCGGCGCTGCCCTGAACGCAGTGCTCTGGCCAGAGCACCTGCTCTTGGCCATAGAGCCCAATCACATCAAACGGTTCCCGCCCCGGATGGCTGCTGGCAAAAGAGATGTGTCCGGGCGGATGCCAGTCCTGGGTGGCGACACAATGGCGGAAATGC
This sequence comes from Gammaproteobacteria bacterium, assembly GCA_030433275.1. Lineage (GTDB taxonomy): Bacteria > Pseudomonadota > Gammaproteobacteria > Nitrococcales > Nitrococcaceae > Nitrococcus. The sequence goes on along the minus strand of JAUILK010000022.1, from coordinate 46,819 downwards.
CCGCAGCTCATCAGCTCGGCGATCGGCGTCAGTACTGCTCGACCACCTTGGGTCGGCAGCGCACCGCCTTCCACGAAATCTGGTTGCACATCGACAACGATCAGCGCACTGCGCTCGCGACGGATGGGAACGCGCCCAGTGTCCATGGCGTGTTCTCCTCAGTGGAACGCGTCACCACAGAATTTAGCAACTTAGGAAGTTCGCGCAAGCCTTGATAAGCAAAGGGCATTGCCCGCATCGCTCCAAGCCAGGGCAACCCGCGGGGTAGGGGGATATGCGCTCCGCGGGCTCCGCAATGGCATTGCGTCACGCAGACGAGCGTCCCATGACTTTGGTAAGAATAAACTGCACGATTGGTTCGATGTTGTTCAGATCGAACATCGGCAGCGTTTGCTCTGGGAGCTCGGAAAGATCCGTAGCGATGGCCACGATACAAGGATCTTGTGGCGCTAAGGGCGCGCCAGGTTCTTCGCGGCGCCGGCGTAACTCGATCTTCGGCAATCGTTCATGGCGGAAGCCCTCGACCAGGATCAAATCGATGCTGTCCTGATCCAGATATTCAATCTCTTCTGCCAGGCAGGGATCATATTCGAGCGGGCGCTCCATAATCAGTGCCCGACGCCGGGCTGAGGTTACCAATACCTGGCCGGCACCGGCATGGCGAATCTCATAGCTGTCCTTCCCGGGTATATCGATTTCGAAGCCATGGTGGGCATGTTTGATAACAGCGATGCGCACCCTTTGTTCGCGTAGGCGCGGGATGATCCGCCGCAGCAGTGTGGTTTTACCCGTGCCACGCCAAGCTGCAAAACCCACGATGGGCCGGCGCACACCGGGCGGCCACAGTTCTCGGAAGCCAGGCTGAGCGTTGCTGTCCTCTCGGGCAGTCGTGGCAGTGGGGTTGTTGGCTACATTCAAAATGTCTTCTACTGTACGGCCCATTACGCAAACACCTCAGTTCCCAATTCACTCCGGCGTACGAGAAACGCTCTTTCCTGCGCCGGGCACCGATGGCCGGTCAAACCTTACCGCGTCTCTCATTCCGGCTCAACTATGCGGCGGAGCGACCGTAATGGGGTTTAGCGATTAAGGCTTGTTGATTCGGCCCGATCGGTTTTATGCTCGTATGGTGGGCAGAAAAGACGAATCGCAGATTACAAGCGTATACGTGGAACCGTCTTTTGTGCGCGGGGAGTGGCCAACTATTTAAGGAAGCCTTGGGCGAATGGAGTCCACCCCGAATATGACTGATCATTTTCAGGATTTTATCCAGGCGGGACTGGCGCGTCCCGTACCACAATGGCTGCTGCTGGCTTTCTTGTACGTGGAACACCATAAAGACAAGGAGCACGGCCAGATGATGAGTTTGAAGCCACTGATGATGACGCATCAACGTTTGCCGCATGTATTAAGCTTCGATGCGCTCGTTGCCGAGGCGGATCATTTGGATGATCGTTGGGAGTTCTTGTTGCTCAGTCGCATGGACGATGCGCCGGAAGCGGCGGTTTGCGAGCGGCTGCGCGAGATTGCGCGCCAACTCGCCACCGGGGCCGATCTCTCCGATTTTCTGATTTTCGATCGTCAGCAGCACCCGGTCGTTATCTAGACGTCACATCGAAGCCTAGGTTTGCTGAGCTCACCAGCTCAGCATTTGTCGATCAGATCTCTTCGATGAGCTCCCCGATGGGTACCGGGCGGCCGATCCCGTAGCCTTGCGCGAAGTCGAGGCCGATGTCCTTGAGTTGATTAAGAATCGTGTCATTCTCCACGAATTCGGCGATCGTCCGTTTCCCCAGGAAATGGCCCAGCTCGTTGATGGAGTGAACCATGGCGTGATCGGCTTCGTCTCGATCGATATCGCGGACGAACTGACCGTCGACTTTGAGGTAGTCCACAGGCAGGTTTTTGAGATAAGAGTACGATGACAGGCCCGAACCGAAGTCATCGAGCGAAAAACGGCACCCGAGCTCCTTGACTTCCCGGATCAAGTCCGCCGCTCGGGCGAGATTCTGTACCGCGGCCGTCTCGGTCACCTCGAAGCAGAGCAGCTCGCCAGAAACCCCGGTGCGATCAAGTTGGCTTCGAAGATAGTTGGCAAGGTCGCCGTCATTTAAAGTTGGACCGCAGAGATTGATGGTAAAGCCGTCCAGGGTGGTCAAGGCACCGCCATTGTGAGCGCACCAATCTAACACCTCACGAATGACCCAGCGGTCCACCGAGGTCATGCGCCCGAAACGCTCCGCCGCTGGGATGAAATCCTTGGGTGGAATGAGGTGGTCGGTTGGCCCGAGGATAGAAATCAAAATTTCATAGAAGGGGCGCAGCGCAGGGTCATCGGTGATGGGTTGAATGCGTTGACAACGCAGCCGCAGCCTGCCTGTCTCCAATGCTTTGTCGACGTGGGCCGCCTGTGCCATGCTGAGGCGCAACTGCTCGAGTTCGCGATCGTCCGGGGTGAGCATATGTAGGTGATTGCCGCCGGCGTTCTTGGCGGCGAGGCAGGCTTCATCCGCGTCCTTGAGTAGTTCCTTGGGGCTTCGGCTCTCAAGCGTAAAAGGTACGATCCCGATGCTCGCCGAGACCGTTAGGCTCTGACCGTCGCGGACGAAGCGCCGCTCGTAAAGAGCAAGACGCTGTTGTTCGCCGAGTGTCCACGCTTCATTCGCGCTACAGTGCTCAACCAACACCGCGAACTCATCACCGCCCATGCGCGCGACGCAACCGCGGCCGGCGATATTTTTCCGCAGCTGATCGGCGACCTGCTGCAACAGCTCATCGCCACCTTCATGCCCCAGGGTACTGTTAATCACCTTGAAGCCATCCAAGGCAAAATAGAGCAGAGCATGCCACTGATTGCGGGCCTCGCGCCCGCTTGGCAGCTGCTCCAACGCTTTCTGCAGGGCCTTTCGGTTGAGACAGCCGGTCAGTGGATCATGGGTGGCAAAGCGGACCAACTCATCATGCAGATCTTGGAGCTTCTTTTGCCACTGGCGTTCGGTCAGCGGCATATCCATATCTTCGGCGAGCCCTGCGGAGGCCACCTCCAGCAATTGCGCCAGCTCTGCTAAACCGATGTTTTTGGCCTTAATCCCGCTGCGGTTGACGAACACGAATTGCGTCTGCTCTTCGCTGATCCATTGCAGCCGCAAAGGCTCGGGGGTGCCATCCTTGCCGGCGAAAAACACCCAGTCGCCCACACTAAGCAGTTTGGCCTGGCCGAGCCAGTAGGGTTTGATTTTGGCGGTCAGCGCGAGCTCATCGGCGTTTGATCGACTGGCCTTGACCATAGGCAACGGCCGTGGGGCTCGGCCCTGCGCAGTGACCGCAAGCAAATAAGCGCGGATCTCGCTGACGATGGACTGCAATTCGAGAGTATAGCGGCCGAAGGCGGTTAACTGCCGCTCAATATAGCTGGCCACTTTCTCCGGTTCGGCGATTGGCCGTGCTCTCACGGCGGCGATACCGAGTCCGGCGGTGAGTCGGTCCAATACGGCGAGCCCACGCCGCCATTGCTCGCTGTCGACTCCGGAGCGGAGGTTCACCAGTACGAGGAGGTTACGCCATCCCTGATCGATAAAATCGAGCAACAGCTTCGGGATCATCTGCTCGGCGACGCGCTTATCGATTTCCTGATTCACCAGGCGTTTGGCGCGTTCCAGCTTCTGAGTTCCCTCGCACTGCTGGAGCACTTTCTGCATATTGACCGCGCGCGTGCCCAGGGGGCGCTCGATCAAAGTGGCAATTTCATCGGCGATTTCGCGCACCATCTCCGGTTGCTCGCGTGATTCGCTGAGCGCGCGTTGCAGCAACTGCTCCAGCTTGCGCTGTAGGCGATCCTGTTCGGCCCCACGCAGCACCGCCAGAGCTACACCGGAGCGATCCAGTTGATTGAGCAAGTGATGAACGGGCTGGGGGTTTTCTTGCAGAAAACCGCCTTTTTCAAGCTGAGCCCGTAAGGCCAGAATCGCCAAGCGCCCACTCCAATCACGCAGGAATCGGGTGTTCAACGGATCATCACGCAGCCTACCGAACCAATTGTCGAGCAACTCGACCGTGCCGTGCGTCTCGGGCGCGAGTTGCTTTTCAGCCGCATCAGCATCATCAGCGCGCAACCGTCCCATCACCCGTTCCATGAGGCTCACGTTTGTTGCAACGTTCGGTGTTTCTTGGGAGTTGGCATGGAGATGATCGACAGCCCCTAGCACTTCGCTGGCAGCAAACGTTGGCGCGCTGCACGCCGGGGTGGTGCTCACAGCGGCGCTTGCGAAACGGGAGGGCGCGCGGTGAAGCAGGCGATCACGTGCCGCGAGGAGTTCGCGCGCGGCTGGCAGCGTCCGTGATGGTGATGAGCCGGTCATCGGCGCGGCAGTACGCCACGTCGCGGGTGGCTCATACCGCTGTTGGTCTTGCGGCGCGGATATGGTTTCGCTGTCCGGTGCGGATTCCGTGCTAGCTTGTGAGTCGGTATCGAGCTCGGGTTGCGTTGCCGCTTGATCGCCCGCTTGTGGCGGGCCCGACATCCGAGTTTCCGGGCGTTCGTTTTCGACGCCGGGCAGAATGCCGCGCTCGTGGAAGCGGGCGTTCAGCCCCTCGTAGAGGGTGCCGAGCTGCATCATGACCGTCTGGGCGAAGACCTCATGGAGCGTTCGAGCGGGTTTTCGCTCGAATTTGGATAAATCCAGTACAGCCGCGAGAATTTCGCAGACGACAGCCGGTGCCAGTGGATTGCTGAGCTCGTCCAAACGGTGCCCTACGATATAGGACAACCGCCGGTTAAGCGCTACGAGTGGGATCGTGAAACGCGTTTCAGCACGGTTGATCGCATCGGAGCGATTGAGCCAGTTTTCGAATTCGCGCTCGTCCACCAAGGCAAGCTCGTCTACCACCTCGGGGACCCGCTTCGATGCGCGAGCCGAGAGCGGATCGGTGAGTTCGGCCAAACGCCGCATCAACTCATCGGCGAACTGCTGGGGCAGATTGGTTCGGGCATCACGCAGGTAGCGAAAGCCGCTGTAGTAGGCGTGCTGTTCGTCATTGTTTGCCGCGGTGCTGGCGCGCTCGAAGAGCTGATCGATGGCGTGCTTGGCGAATTCCGTTAGGGCCGTGCTGAAAAAGCGTTGTGCTTGTTCTCGACAGAACTGCAGAACCTCGCGGGCGAGCCGGCTTATGGCACGCTCGCCCGGGGCTTGTGGCTCGCTCGCCGGCGACTGATCACCGGCGATGGCGTGAAAAGCGGCAACCAGTTCCCGTTGGGGCGTGCTGAACGCCAGCCCGAGCCCGGCCGAGCTCTCTCGCACGATTCTCCCCGTGATCTCGCGGTCCGTACCATCCAATGGGTGAGTAAAGCGCACCGCCACGCGTTCACCGATTTGTAAGCGATTCGCAGAGGAGCGTTTCTCGTCGAATGTGCCGGATTGCGCGGTCAAGAACAGGCCACCGGTGCAGAAATCGCGGATGGTGACCGACTGCGCGGAGAAACCACTGCCAGAAAGGCTGGCATCCCAATACACTGCTTGTCTTTGGTAGCTACGACGTTCCCTGTTCATCCCTTTACCTCGGGTTTTCCCAACCCTTGGCGGCCACGGCCAAGCCACAGCGCCCCTGCCTTCGGACTTCCTTAGATTCTTCCTTAGAACAGCCTGGTAAGCAATGGCACCGGTAACTGGAGAAATACTTGATCTTCACAGTCACAACTCACTAGCCTGGAGCAGAACCCCGACCGCGCGCGGTAGCACGCTCAATCCTACCGGTCGTGCTCTCGGCCCAATAACCATCAATGGGGGAATATGAGCACTCACGGACAATGGCCCAAGCCGCCGCGCCCCCCACAGCGGGCGAGTGCCATCACTGCTCATGGCGAGACTCGGATCGACGAATTCGCCTGGCTACGCAACCGCGTTGATCCGCAGGTCGCTGCCTATCTGGAAGCGGAGAACCGATATACAGCCACCATCATGGAGCCAGCCCGCGGAATCAGCGAACGCCTCTATGAGGAATTCGTAAGCCGGGTCCGCGAAGATGACGAAACGGTACCGGTGCGCCTCGATGCATATCAGTATTACACACGAACCTGCGCCGGTTCTGAGTATCCGCTGCTTTGCCGCCGCCGTGACGCGGCAGCATCGGGTGGGGGCGAGGAGATTATTCTGGATCTTAATCGGCTTGCTTCCGAGCGGGAGTATTTTGCCTTGGGCAGCGCACAGATTAGTCCGGATCATCGCTATCTGGCCTACTCAGAAGACCTCGATGGCAGCGAGCGCTACATACTGCGTATCCATGATTTGATCGAGGGGCGGACGCTCGCGGAGGCGATTGCGCAAACGTCCGGGACAGTGGCCTGGTTCAACGACAGTCAGACCCTGATCTACACGTTGCTCGACGAAACGCAACGCCCCTGGCGCGTCATGCGACATCGTTTAGGTGAGTCTCCAACTGGTGATATCGAAGTGCTGCGCGAGGAGAATGCCGCTTACTTTGTCGATGTGGATAAGACGAAGGATCAGCGTTACCTGCTAATCAATTTGGCCAGCAACATCACCAGCGAGGTGCATCTGCTGGATGCTGACGATACGCAGGCCCGACCGATTTGTTTTCGGCAGCGAGAGGAGGGCATCGAATATTCGCTCGAGCACCGAGCCGGTGAATTCTTCGTTCTGACCAATCGCGCCGCCGTCAACTTTCAACTCTTGCGGATACCAACGGATCGCTTCACCGAAGAATCCTCATGGCAACCGTTCGTAGTCCAGCGCGATCACGTGATGCTAGAGGGCTTCGAGCTATTCGCGCATCATCTGGCACTGCTGACCCGTGAGGCCGGCATAGGCCGGGTTTGGGTCTGTGATCTCGAAACCGGCACCTGGTCTGCAGTTGCCTTTGGTGAATGCCTCTACGCCGTGGATTTCGGTGATAACCCAGCTTTCAAAACCGATCGTCTAAGGCTGATGTACAGCTCGTTGGTCACGCCCCCGCGAGTTTATGACTACGATATGGCAAAAGCCAAACTGCACCTGCTCAAGCAACGCGAGATTCCGTGTGGGTATGATCCAGCGCACTATCGCAGTGAGCGTTTGTGGGCCCGTTCAGCCGACGGCGTGCCGGTGCCGATCTCAATCGTTCGCCATCGTGATACGCCGCTCGATGGCTCAGCCCGCTGCCTTCTCTATGGCTATGGCAGCTACGGTCTTTGCACCGAGCCGGCATTTTCGAGCAGCCGAATCAGCCTTTTGGAGCGCGGTTTCATCTACGCGATTGCTCACACCCGTGGTGGAGGCGAATTAGGCGAGCACTGGAAAAATGCCGGAAAATTGTTGCGCAAACCCAATACTTTTGCGGATTTCATTGCCTGTGCACAGCTGCTGATCGACACACAGTATACGCGCGCCGCCCGTCTCGCCGCGATGGGAGGTAGTGCCGGCGGCTTACTCATCGGCGCGGTCGTCAATAGCCGCCCGGATTTATTCCGGGCCGCCGTGGCCGAAGTGCCCTTCGTCGATGTTCTCAACACGATGGCGGATCCTTCTCTGCCGCTCACCGTGCTCGAATACGACGAGTGGGGCGACCCTGCTGAGCGGCGTTATTATGAGATCATCCGAAATTATGCACCGTACGAGAACATATACTCACAGCGTTATCCAGATATGCTCGTCATCGCCGGTTGGAATGATCCTCGCGTTCACTACTGGGAACCTGCCAAGTGGGTGGCGCGACTGCGCAGCCGGGCCTCCGGCGGTTTGTTCCTTCTGAAAACCGATATGGATGCTGGCCATAGCGGCGTTCATGGTCGGTATCAGGCGCTCAAAGAGCAGGCTTTCGTCTTTTCCTTCATCTTGCAGCGCCTTGAGCGCAGCGAATAGGGCGGGCGTTCTCAGTAAACCGTCTGCCTTCAAAACAGGCAACTGATCAAGCCGCGCTGGAACGGAGAACGGGCGTCGAGCTGCTCAGAGCTGAGTTTGTGGGTGCGGCCAGGTACAGTGCACGGAACGTTGTTCCGATCGCTTATAACGCCGCCTTCTGGACAAAGCCCGGCAGCGCTACGGCGTAATAGATCGACACTCGGCTGCCCTGAACAGCCCACTGCTTAATGCGTATAATGTATATTATGTAGTATGTGCACCAATCCCCGGAAAAGACGCAAAACAAAGCGCAAAAAATTTAGCTTATTTAGCTTTTTTTAAAAGCTCGACTCTCGACCGATTGAAGCCGATGCAACACATGGGCGCACCCGTCGGGCATCTGTACGGCCTGTGCTACCGCATGGAACGCGGAGGGGGAATGGTTAACAGCAGCAGTGTTAGCAGTGTTACTTGCAAAGCCCATCAGTAAAATCTTCTAAGATGGCGTACAACAGATGTCCTGATTCCCTTATACTAAAGGTATTGGGCTGATGCAAACGGGCCTCGCTTCGCGAACTCGGCTACCTGCCAAATGCTTAAGTAAGTGCTACTGGGCTTAACGGGCACCTCGAATAACCCAAGATTTTCAGTGGACCTAGCGGAAAAGCCAGGATCGTTGCTGAATTCGGTTCGATTTCTTCGACGATTCGTCCAGCTCGCATCTCGGTCTTTCTGGCGGCGCTTGGCTGGCTCCCACGCAGCGGATGTGGCGTTCTGCTCGATGAGGGCTTTCTCGTCGCGGCTGAGTTTTAGCCTGGGCGCGGGCACAAGTGTGGCTTAACTGGAGTGTCCGCTACTATTGGACCACTTCAGGCTGCGATTTCGGGATGGGCAGCCCGCTCGAGTGCATCGGCCAGCAGCGCAACACCCAAGCCTTGGCCTTTGAACGCCCGATCGACGGCCAGCCATCCCATGCGTACCGTTGGCACAGTCGGATAGCGCGGTAGCTTCTTGCCGTTGCGCTCCGGAAGATCGGCCAGCAATAGGCTTGCCGAGGCCACGGTGTAGTAGCCTGCGATGCGCTGTTCGCTGGCGAGCGCCACAAAGCAGGCGGCAACCCTACGGCGAACGTACTGGGTGACTTGCTCCCGAAAGTAGCGATCCAGCGGGCCGGAGCCGCTCTTGAACGCCGTGCGGTCATGTTCTGAATGAGCGGCGCGAGCCGGAGCGCGCCGCTCATTCAGCGCGCAAGAGCTTGCGCCGGCGAGCAAAGGCGTGGCGTTCTAGGCCCGGTGCAGGCGATGGCGGCGAGAGCAGCGCCTGTGCAAAGCATTCCTGATCGGCCAGCGAAAGCCGAACGACTTCGGCTTTCGCTGGCGCGCTTGTGGCTCATGCTCGCAAAATGCGTATAACATTGACCCAGACAGCTTTCTCAAGCAGTACCAGAGCATGCAGGAGGCCCGGGCCGGGCTGCCCGCCTACTTCCAGTTCTATAATCACCAGCGACTCCATCAGGCCCTGGGGAACTCCACCCGGCTGAGATGCATGGCGCGGCGGCACAGTAGCAGCAAGCGGCGTGAGTAACGGGCCATTCCAGGGCGTTGTTCCCGCCGCCACCTTGGGCGAGTACGCTCTCTCCCGTAGCAGTGATCACGGGAGTCAACACGTATGGCCGATGGACGCTATCCACGCCGCTCGCCGGCGCAGTGGCAAGGGCTGATCGAACGTCAGGCGGCGAGCGGTCTCAGCCAAGCCGCCTTCTGCGCGCGTGAGGGCGCGGCGGTGAGCTCCTTTCAGTACTGGAAGCACCGCCTGCGCCAGGCACCGGCTGCGAGAGCGATGGCGCGGCGCTCGAGTCGGCGGCCGATGAAGGGGCAGGGCTATTCGCACCGCTGGTCGCGCCGGCGGATACCCATGCGGCAGACGAGCCCGCGCATTCGGCTGGCTGGGAGTTCGAGCTCGAGCTCGGCGACGGGGTGTGATTGCGCTTTCGTCGGGGCACGCCATGAGGGTGCCGCACGCGCTGTGGCTGTGCTGCGAGCCCACCGACATGCGCCGCTCAGCGGCCAGGGCTTTGTCTTCATCAACCGTCGATGACAGCTGAAATGCCTGTATTTCGATGCAGGCGGCTATTGCGTGTGGAGCAAGTGCCTGGAGCGGGGGCTATTTCACTTCTTCCACGCCCGCCATGGCACGGCGATCGCGCTCTCGCATGCGCAGTTCGAGGCGTTGCTCGAGGGCTTGGATTTCGTGGTCGAAAAACGACGCAAACGCTGGTCGCCTGGGGTGCATCGGCGCTGCAAAGCGGGTAGAATAAGCGCATGAATTCGCGAGGGAATTAATCCATTGCCGCCGCCGCTTGGGAGCAGAAATACGAAACCGCGCGCGCCAAAACCGCCGCCCTGCGCGAGCCGCTCCAGGCGGCGCAGCGGCCGCTCGCCTGGTTCCAGCGCCAGCTATTCGGCCGCAAATCCGAGAAGCGCCTCGAGTTCGATCCGCCTGCCCAGCAGAGGCAGCTCGCGCATGTGCTCACAAGCGACGTGCTCGCCATGGACGAGACCCCGATCAAGGCCGGGCGCAAGGCCAAGGGCAAGATGCGTGAGGCCTACTTCTGGCCGCTGTACGGCGACGCCGAGGAGATCAGCTTCACCTACGCGGCCACCCGCGCTCGGGCGCATATCGAGGCCACACTCGCCGAGCACTTCGCGGGGGTGCTGCTCACCGACGGCTACGCCACCTACGCGCGTTTTGCCGAGGCGCGAGCGCCTATCACCCACGCCCAATGCTGGGCGCACACGCGACGCGGCTTCGAGCGCGCGCTTGACAGTTGATCCGCAGGCCGAGCAGGGGCTGGAGCTCAACGCCACGCTCTACCGCCAGGAGGCCTGGATTCGAGCGAAGAAACTCGAAGGCCCGGACAAACTCGCCGCTCGGGTGAAATACTGTGAACCCAGCGTGCGCGCCTTCTGGCGATGGTGCGACGCCCAGTGCCAGCGCCTCGAGCTCGAGCCGCGCCATCCGTTGGCGAAGGCGCTGCGCTATGCGCTCGAACGCCGCGCCGCCCTTGAAGTGTTCCTCGGCGAGCCGGATGTGCCGATCGACACCAATCACCTCGAGCGTGGCCTCCGCGCCATTCCCGTGGGACGGCGGAATGGGTTGTTCTGCTGGAGCGAGGTCGGCGCCGAGCACGCGGACATCATCCAGAGCCTGATCACCACTTGTCGGCTGCAGGGCGTTGACCCCTACACCTACCTGGTCGATGTGCTCCAGCACGTGGGCACCCACCCGGCGAGCCGCGTCGCTGAGTTCACCCCCAGGCGGTGGAAAGTCCACTTCGCAAGCCAGCCCCTACGATCCGATATCGATCGCATCGGCAATAACGCCGGCGTTTGATCGGTTACCGGCGTGAAAGTGTAATTCAACCCACAAGTGGCTTCTATCTTAAATCCGCCAGGTAGTGGTCTTGACAGGGTTCACTTCAAATGTCGGAGCAAAGAATAATGTGTGGCCAGAGGTTTTTCGGATATATCGCGTTGGGAGGGTGTTTGTTTCTCTATTCGATGCTGGCCTCTGGCGGGCCGAATTTGTTAACCCCTGGAGCAATTGAGCCCGGACTCTTAGGAGGCCAGTTGAATTTTCCTTCTGGGGAAACAAGCCCTGAGTCGCTTTCGAATAAATTGCCTGGGGAAGAATTAAACTTACAGACTGCCATAGAGACGGCATTGCAGGACAATCCAGGATTGGCAGAAATGCAGGCCCGTGCCAAAGCTATGGCTGCAATTCCTTCCCAAGTAGGCACGCTGCCCGATCCGGTTATCAACCTCAATGCCTTGAATCTGCCTGTTGATACGTTTAATCGCAGCCAAGAGGCCATGACTCAGCTGCAGGTTGGAGTCAGCCAGAAGTTCCCCTTCCCCGGCAAGTTGGGGCTGCGAGAGAGCGCGGCGGAGTATGAAGCTGCAGCCGCTAGCAACGATGTAGACGAAGTGAGGTTATTGCTGATTCGGGATGTAAAGCAAACGTGGTGGAACCTGTACTATCTCGACCGAGCCTTGACAACCGTGAGACGTAATCAGGAACTGATGCGTCAATTCGTGGAGATCGCTCAGACCAAGTACCGGGTGGGGCAAGGGTTGCAGCAAGATGTCCTGTTAGCTCAGGTGGAGCTATCCAAGCTGTTGGATCTGGAAGTTCAGCTTACTGCGCTGCGGCGCACCGGGGAGTCCCGTTTGAATGCTTTGCTGAACCGGCCGACGGAGCGCAAGCTGCGTCTTCCTGTTGAGGTGGAGACGGAGTTACAGCCGTTGGCAGCGGAGGAATCCTGGCAACGCCAAGCAAAGGAAAACCGGCCTTTGCTAGCAGCCGAGGAAAAACGGATTGAAGCCGCTCGTGAACGGCTGGATTTGGCTAAAAAGGATTACTACCCGGACTTCAAGGTGGGTACGGCCTACGGCTTTCGCAGCGGAAACGATCCAGTGCGCGGGGGATCCCGCCCCGATTTTGCCTCCGTCATGCTCAGTATCACGGTGCCCCTCTATGCCGGTCGCAAGCAGGCCAAAGCCGTGAATCAGCGTTCGAGCGAGGTGCTCCAGCAAATTTATTCCCTTCAGGATAGGCGTCAGCAAGTGCGTCGGGAAATCTCCACGGCGCTGGCTAATTACCGTAAGTCCCGTGAGCAGTTCGTGTTGTTCAAGACCGGGATCATTCCTCAGGCACGGCAAACAGTGGCCTCTATGCTGGCTGGGTATCAGGTAAACAAAGTGGACTTTTTGAACCTCGTTAATGCCCAGATCACTCTGTACAACTTCGAAACCGAGTACTGGAAGGTGCTGGCTGAGGCTTACCAGGCCTTGGCGGCTTTGAGCGCCGCCACTGGTGAGGAACAAATTGATGAGTAAACAGAGTCCTATCGCCATCGTGCTTGCTTCCTTCGTCACCTTAGCGATAGGAGCGGGCGGTGGCTATTGGTATGCTGTCTATTGGGCACCGAATACGGAGGCGCCGGTTTCGGAAACTGCTGCTAAAAAGCCGCTCTTTTATCGCTCGCCCATGAATCCGGAAATCACCTCGCCGGTTCCCGCCAAAGATGCCATGGGGATGGATTACATCCCCGTTTACGCAGACGAGGAAGAGAGCCGCGAAGCGCCTGCAGGCACGGTAAGGATTGATCCGGTTACGGTACAAGACATCGGGGTGCGCACCGCGGCGGCGGAACGCCGCACCCTGACCCGCACCGTGCGCGCGGTAGGTCGAGTGGATTACGATGAAGAATTACTGGCACGGCCGCATCCCAAAACCGAGGGTTGGGTGGAGAAACTGTTTGTCGATGAGACCGGTGTGGAAGTACAAAAAGATCAGTGGTTGCTCAGCCTCTACTCGCCGCAACTGGTAGCCACCCAGCAGGAATATCTTCTCGCCCTGCGCAACCGGGAAGCGCTTGATATTAGTCCTTATCCGGATATCCGTCAGGGTGCCGATGAGCTCGTGCATAGCACCCGGGAACGGCTCCAATTATTGGATGTGCCGGAGCATCAGATCCGTGAGCTGGAGCAGACCGAAAAGATCAAAAAAAACCTGCACCTCCATTCCCCTTTCCAGGGAGTAGTTCTCAAGATTGGTGTTCGTGAAGGTCAATATGTCACGCCTCAAACGGAACTCTATATATTGGCCGATCTTTCCCGGGTCTGGGTCTACGTGGACATTTATGAGTACGAACTGCCTTGGGTTAAAGTCGGGGATGAAGCCGAGATGCGCGTCGCGGCCGTTCCCGGTCGTATTTTTCACGGCACGGTCGCTTATGTTTATCCCTACCTCGAGAGCCAGACCCGTACCGCCCAGCTGCGCCTGGAATTCGATAACCCTGACTTGTTGCTGAAGCCGGAGATGTTTGCCAATGTGACTATTCATGCCAGCAAGCAAGTGGATGCGGTGGTGGTGCCGGAGGAGGCCATTGTCCGCTCCGGTACCCGTGACCAGGTATTTGTCGTGCGTGGACCCGGCAAGTTTGAGCCCCGGGAGGTGAAGGTGGGGGTCTCAGCCGAGGGTTTCACCGAAATTTTGGCGGGAGTGAACCCCGGCGAGAAAGTGGTCACCTCAAGCCAGTTTCTCATCGACTCCGAATCCAAGCTGCGCGAGGCCACCGCTAAGATGAGAGAGCCCAAAATGGGAACCTCGCCAGCCCCTGCTGATCAGCAATCAAAGCACGGGAATGAGGGGGATAAGAACGTGGAGGGCAAAGAGACCAAAGCGGAAAACCCATCTTCTCTTGGACATGGGGACGGCTCGTCAGTGAATTCTGAGCGAAAGGGGGCAAGGGGTGATTAGGTTCATTATCGAAGCCTCCCTACGCAATAAGTTTCTGGTACTGATTGCCGCACTACTGCTAGTGGCCGTAGGTCTCTGGACCCTCAAGCATACCCCCCTGGATGCGATTCCGGATCTTTCGGATGTCCAGGTCATTGTGTTTACAGAATATCCGGGTCAGGCGCCGCAGGTAGTGGAAGACCAGGTCACTTACCCCTTGACCACCGCCATGTTGGCGGTGCCCTATGCCAAGGTGGTCCGCGGCTATTCCTTCTTTGGTTTTTCTTTTGTCTACATCATTTTCGAAGACGGCACCGACATGTACTGGGCTCGTTCCCGGGTGCTGGAGTATCTCAACTATGTCCGCGGCAGGCTTCCGGCAGGCATCAATCCTTCGTTAGGGCCCGATGCCACGGGAGTGGGCTGGGTCTACGAGTATGCCCTGGTGGATCGCAGCGGGAAACACGATCTAGCCCAATTGCGCACGATCCAGGACTGGTACCTGCGCTATCCGCTGCAGACCGTCTCTGGGGTGGCCGAAGTGGCTTCCATCGGGGGGTTTGTCAAACAATACCAGGTGGAAGTGGACCCTAACGCCTTGATGGCTTACAACATCCCGCTGTCCAAGGTCAAGCAAGCTATCCAGCGTTCCAACAAGGATGTGGGCGGGCGTCTGGTGGAGATGGCCGAGACCGAGTACATGGTTCGCGGTCTCGGCTATATCCAGTCCATTGAGGATATCAACAATATCCCGGTGGGGGTGGATAAGCAAGGCACGCCTATCCGGATCGAGGATGTGGCCCATGTCCATTTGGGGCCCGAGTTGCGCCGCGGAGTCGCCGAACTCAATGGTGAAGGAGAAGTGGCCGGCGGGGTGGTGGTCATGCGTTATGGCGAGAATGCCCTGGCCACCATCCAAGGGGTGCGCGCCAAGCTGGAAGAGCTGAAGCAGGGGTTGCCCAAAGGGGTGGAGATCGTGCCCGTGTACGACCGAGGGGATCTTATCGAGCGGGCGGTGGACAATCTTCGGGTGACACTCATCCAAGAGTCTATCATTGTCAGCGTCATCATCATGCTGTTTCTGCTCCATGCCCGCTCGTCCCTCGTGGCTATCCTCACCCTGCCTAGTGCCGTCCTTATTGCGTTTATCATCATGAAATGGCAGGGACTCAACGCCAACATCATGTCCCTGGGGGGTATTGCCATCACCATTGGGGCGATGGTGGATGGGGCCATCGTGATGATCGAGAATGCCCATAAACACCTGGAACAGGCTGCCTTGGAGAAAGGGAAGGCGCTCACCCGCGATGAACGTTGGGCGACGATAGGAACCGCCGCTAAAGAAGTGGGGCCGCCGCTGTTTTTCTCACTGGCTATTATGACCGTTTCCTACATTGTGATCTTTGCCTTGCAAGCCCAGGAAGGCAGGTTATTCAAGCCCCTGGCTTTCACCGCGACTTATTCCATGGCAGCAGGGGCTATTCTCGCCATTACCCTGGTGCCGCTATTGATGGGTTATTTCATTCGCGGTCGGATTCTTCCTGAGAAAAAGAATCCGGCCAACCGCCTTCTACACTTCTTGCATGCTCCGCTGCTGCGTCAAGCCCTCCGCTCGCGTAAAACAACGGTGGTGTTGGTGCTCTGCTTGCTTGGGGTGAGTGCCTATCCGGTGGCCAAGATTGGCAGTGAGTTCATGCCGCCCCTGGATGAAGGGGATATTCTCTATATGCCCAGCGCTTATCCGGGTATTTCCATTACAAAAGCCAAGGAGGTGCTACAGCAGACTGACAAAATCTTGGCCACTTTTCCCGAGGTCCATCATGTCTTCGGCAAGGTGGGGCGAGCGGAGACGGCGACCGATCCGGCGCCCCTTTCCATGTTCGAGACCACGGTGCGGCTCAAGCCCAAGGATGAATGGCCGGATCCCACTAAAACGACTAAAGAATTGATGGATGAAATGGATGCCGCCATCCGGTTCCCAGGCATCACTAATGCGTGGACCATGCCCATCAAGACCCGGATCGATATGCTCTCTACCGGCATCAAAACGCCGATTGGGATCAAGGTGAACGGACCGGATCTGGCGGTGTTGGAACAGGTGGCCGGTGACATCGAGCGGACGCTTAAGGCGCTCCCAGAGACCTTATCCGCTTTCGGGGATAAAGCCGCCGGAGGTTACTACTTGGATTTCGAGATTTCTCGCGAAGAGGCGGCCCGCTACGGGCTGACCATGGGGGACGTGCAAGATGTCATCCAAAGCGCCATCGGTGGGATGAATGTCACTGAAACCGTCGAGGGGCTGGAACGTTATCCCGTGAATCTGCGTTATCCCCGGGAGCTGCGCGACAACCTGACTCAGTTGAAACGGACTTTGGTCCCCACCCCGACCGGCACCCAGATCCCTTTGTCCCAAGTGGCTAACCTCCGGTTGCATCGGGGGCCACCTGTGATCAAAAGTGAGAATGCCCGGCCCAATGCTTGGGTGTATGTGGATATTAAGACCTCGGATATAGGCGGCTACGTGGCCAAAGCCAAAGAGGTGGTGCAACGGGAAGTCGACATCCCGCCCGGGTATACTTTGAGTTGGTCCGGTCAGTACGAATATATGGCACGGGCGGCCAAGCGGATGCAGATCGTGGTGCCGTTAACCCTATCCATCATTTTTCTGTTGCTCTACTTTAATTTCCGCAACCTCACCGGGCCACTGGTAGTGATGCTTTCAATTCCCTTTGGTCTCATCGGTGGTTTCTGGTTGGTCTATTGGCTGGGCTTTAATTTATCCGTGGCGGTAGGGGTTGGCTTCATTGCCTTGGCCGGCGTGGCGGCCGAAATCGGGGTGTTGGTACTGAGCTTTATTGATCAAGCGGTAGCCGCGCGGCGTCAGGCCGCCACCAAGGAGGAGGGAAGAGTGAATAATAAATCCCCCAAGGTCACCCTCACCTCCCAGGAGATAATGGCGGCAGTATATGATGGGACTTCCGCCCGGGTGCGCCCTGTTTTCATGACTGCCATCTCTACCATTGCCGGTCTTTTGCCCATCATGTGGGGCTCGGGTACCGGCGCTGGCGTGATGCAGCGGATTGCAGCACCGATGGTCGGTGGGTTGGTGAGCGTGCTGATACTTAGCCTGTTAGTGCTGCCGGTGCTTTATGGGATGATCCTCCAGATTCAGGAAAAGTTCCGCGGGAAATATTGAATTGGAATTGAATGCTGTATTTCCTCACCGCGTCGACACCACCACTATTCGGTAAACATAATCCCCTCGCCGTCCCGTCAACGTGCGGCGCAATTACCGCTTACGGGCGTGACCTGCCGCACTTTGACAAACTTCCGCCGCACGTGCGCATTTCGTGGGACTGGGCATCCATTTCTTTGGTGTAGTATTGAAAGTCATTCCGCCCGTTTTCCTTGGTCTGATACATCGCCGTATCCGCATTCCTCAGCAGCGTATCCGTGTCCTCTCCATCCATGGCGCGGCAGAGCCAAAACCGGCGGGAAATCCGCAATCGGCCGCGCTGGCGGGCGCAGTGGGGAATACCACTTCCCACGGCACTTGATTCAGATCAATGGTGCGGCGCAATAAATCGACTACGCTTTACGAAACATACGATCCAAAGGATACGTCGTAGTTGACCGGAGCGGTTCCCATGAACGCGAGTCTCGACTTGGCCGGCAAGAAGGGGCTGATTGCCGGTATTGCCAACGAACAGAGCATCGCCTACGGCTGTGCCCGGATTTGCCATCAGGCCGGCGCCGAGCTGATGCTAACCTATGGCCATCCCAAGGCCGAATCGCAGGTGCGGCCGCTGGCGCCTGGTTTGGGTGATCCCGAGCTGTGGCTGCTCGACGTGCGCGACGATGGGCAGCTGCAGGCGGTGTTCGATCGTATCCGCGAGCATTGGGGCCGGCTGGATTTTCTGATCCACTCAATCGCTTTCGCCCCCAAGGACGACTTGCACGGGCGGCTC
This sequence comes from Gammaproteobacteria bacterium, assembly GCA_030433275.1. Classification (GTDB taxonomy): domain Bacteria; phylum Pseudomonadota; class Gammaproteobacteria; order Nitrococcales; family Nitrococcaceae; genus Nitrococcus. The sequence continues at coordinate 28,716 of JAUILK010000022.1, read as the reverse complement.
GTCGATTGCTCCGGCGAGGGCTTCGCCGCGGCCATGGACATCTCCTGTCACTCCTTTATTCGCATGGCGAAGCAGGCCGAACCCTTGATGCCGGACGGCGGGTGCTTGCTCACCATGAGCTATTACGGCGCGGTGAAAGTCGTCGAGCACTACAATCTGATGGGGCCGGTGAAAGCCGCGTTGGAATGTGCGGTGCGCTACATGGCCGCCGAGCTTGGCCCCAAGGGTATCCGGGTGCACGCCGTCTCCCCCGGCCCGCTCGAGACCCGTGCCGCCTCCGGCATCAAGCACTTCGACGAGCTGCTCAACGAGGTCGCCGCGCGGGCCCCGGTTCGCGATCGGGTGGATATCGACGATGTCGGCCGAGTCGCCGCTTGCTTGGTCAGCGACGGTGCCCGCCGCATGACCGGCCACACCGTATTCGTGGATGCCGGCTACCATATTCTGGGTTGAGGCTTGTTTCTATGCAGCAGGAGTTCATCGAGAATTGCACTTTCGACGAGATCCGGGTCGGTGACTCGGCCAGCCTGGAGCGAGCGCTTACCCTGCAGGACATCAAGCTGTTCGCCGCACTCTCGGGTGATGTCAATCCAGCCCATGTCGACGAAGACTATGCCAGGAGCAGCCGCTTCCATGAGGTCATCGCCCACGGCATGTGGGGCGGCGCGCTGATCTCCACCGTGCTCGGCACTCAGTTGCCGGGGCCGGGCACGATCTATCTTGGCCAGAATCTGCAGTTTCGGCGTCCGGTCAAGCTCGGTGACCGCCTCACCGTGACCGTGACGGTTACAGCCAAGGACAGCGACAAAGGCCGGGTGAGCTTGGATTGCCAGTGCCGTAATCAGGAAGGCGAGGTGGTGGTCAGCGGCACGGCCGAGGTGTTGGCTCCGACCGAGAAGGTAAAACGACCGCGCTGGGTGGTGCCGGAGGTGCATCTGGCCGAGCGCATCCACCTGCACCGGCTGATGGCGGCGGCGCGCGAACGCCCGGCCCTCACCACGGCCGTCGTTCATCCGGTCGACAAGCTCTCTCTTGCCGGCGCGCTGGCTGCGGCCGATGCCGGCTTGATCGAACCGGTGCTGGTCGGTCCCGAGCACAAAATTCGCGCCGCGGCCGAGGCCGAGGGGCTCGATCTGGGCCGCTACCGGCTGATTGCCACGCCGCACAGTCACGCGGCCGCGGCGCGGGCCGTCGAGCTGGCCCGGGCCGGCGAGGTGCAGGCGCTGATGAAGGGCAGCCTGCATACCGACGAGCTGCTGCATGCGGTGCTCGATAAAGCCACCGGGCTGCGCACCGAGCGGCGGCTGAGCCACGTGTTCGCCTTCGACGTGCCGACCTACGCCCGGGCGCTGTTCATCACCGATGCCGCGATCAACATCGAGCCTTCGCTCGCCGATAAGTGCGACATCGTCCAAAACGCCATCGATTTGGCCCGTGCGCTTGCCGTCGACGTACCGCGGGTGGCCATCCTCTCGGCGGTGGAAACCGTGACCCCGGCGATCCGGTCCACGCTCGAGGCGGCGGCGCTGTGCAAGATGGCCGACCGCGGGCAGATCCGCGGCGGCCTCGTCGACGGTCCGCTCGCATTCGACAACGCGGTATCCCCGGAGGCGGCGGCCACCAAGGGGATCGACTCGAAGGTCGCCGGGCAGGCCGACATTCTGGTGGTACCGGATCTGAATGCCGGCAACATGCTCGCCAAGCAGCTCGAATATCTCGGCGGTGCCGAAGGCGCCGGCATCGCGCTCGGCGCTCGGGTGCCGATCATGCTCACCAGCCGCGCTGATGACGCCATCTCGCGCATGGCTTCCTGCGCGCTCGCCGTACGGCTGATCCACCAGCAGCGCGAGGTATTGGCGTGAACGGCGACGTCTTGGTACTCAACAGCGGTTCGTCCAGCATCAAATTCGCCCTGTACGATGGTGACGGTGAGGGGCTGCCGTTGCTCGGCCACGGTCAGGTCGAAGGCCTCGGCGCGGCGGTGCGGCTGCGTGCCGTCGATCGCAACGGCGCGCCGGTGGTCGATAAAGTGCTGGGCGAGGGCCTCGATTACGGCCAGGCGATGGCTGCGCTGGTGGCGTGGGGGCGAGAGCGCGAAGTGGCCCGTGAGATCGCTGCGGTCGGCCATCGGGTCGTGCACGGCGGCGCCCGGTTCGACGCCCCGGTGCGGGTCGACGCCGCCGTGCTGGCCGAACTCGAGCGGCTCAGCCCGCTGGCGCCGCTGCATCAATCACACAATCTGGCCGGCATCCGTGCGCTGGCCGAGCTGGAGCCGGCGTTACCGCAGGTAGCCTGCTTCGACACCGCCTTCCATCGTAAGCTGCCACCGCTCGCGCAGCGTTTCGCGCTGCCGCGGGAGTATTTCGACGCCGGCATCCGCCGCTACGGCTTCCATGGTCTGTCCTATGAGTACATCGCCGAGGTTTTGCCCCAGGTGGTCGGCCCGACGCTGGCCGCCGGCCGGGTAATCGTCGCCCATCTCGGTAACGGCGCCAGTCTGTGCGCGCTGCGCGACGCTCAGAGCATCGAAACCACCATGGGCTTCACCGCCCTCGACGGCCTGCCGATGGGCACCCGCTGCGGCAACCTCGACCCGGGCGTCGTACTGTATCTGCAGGACGCGCTCGGCATGAGCTGCGCCGAGGTGACCGATCTGCTCTACCATCGGTCGGGATTGCTCGGCGTATCCGGAGTCAGCAACGACATGCGTGAGCTGCTGGCGAGCGACGTACCGAGCGCACGCGAGGCCATCGAGCTCTACACCTACCGGATCAATCGCGAGCTCGGCGCGTTGGCGGCCACTCTGGGCGGATTGGACGCGCTGGTGTTCACCGCCGGTATCGGCGAGCATGCCGCGCCGATCCGGGCGCGGGTCTGTGAAGCGGCCTGGTTGGGCGTACGGCTCGATGCCGAGGCCAATCAACAGCACGCCCGCCGCATCAGCACCGCGGACAGCGCGATCTCGGTATGGGTGATCCCGACCAATGAAGAGTGGATGATTGCCCGCCACACCCGTGAGGTAATGGCTGGACCGAAACCTCCACGACCCGGCACGAATGACGACGCGGCGCAGCAGGCACCTGCCTCCGAGAGCGGTCTTTCTTCGCAGGCGGCGGCCCAGCGTCTCGCCCGGTACGGCCCGAACGAATGGGAAGAGCGCTCGGTCAGCGCGCTGCGCAAGCTACTCGGCTACTTCTGGGGCCCCATCCCTTGGATGATCGAGGCGGCGGCCGTGCTCTCGGCGCTGGTCGGCCACAGGGTGGAGCTCGCCATCATCCTGGTGCTGCTGGTGTTCAACGCCGCCGTGGGGTTCTGGCAGGAATACCAGGCCGGCAATGCCATCGAGCAGTTGAAGAAGGGGCTGGCGCTCAAGGCGCGGGTGCGGCGCGACGGGCAGTGGCGCGAGATCGCCGCGCGCGAGCTGGTGCCGGACGATGTGGTGCGCTTGCGCCTCGGCGATGTGGTCCCCGCCGACATCGAATTGACCGGCGGCGACTACCTCAGCATCGATCAGTCGGCGCTCACCGGTGAATCGCTGCCGGTGGACAAGCAAGCCGGCGAGACGGCGTATTCCGGCTCGGCCGTCAAGCAGGGTGCGATGGTGGGCCGCGTTACCGCCACCGGCATGCAGACCTATTTCGGCAAGACCGCGGGCCTGGTGAGAGTGGCCAAGAATGTCTCTCACTTCCAGAAGGCCGTGCTCGCCATCGGCGATCACCTGATCTATCTGGCGCTCGCGCTGGTGGCGGTGCTGGTGCTGGTCGGGATCGCTCGCGGCTGGCCGCTGCTCGAGCTCGCGCAGTTCGCGCTGATCCTCACGGTGGCCTCCATCCCCGTAGCGATGCCGGCGGTGCTGTCGGTGACCATGGCGGTCGGCGCGCTCGTGCTCTCGCGGATGAAGGCCATCGTCGCCAAGCTCGAGGCGATCGAAGAAATGGCCGGCATGGATATCCTGTGCTCGGACAAGACCGGCACCCTGACCCAGAACCGGCTCACCCTGGGGGAGTCGGTGCGCTTCGCCGCTGATGATGACAAGGCGCTGGTGTTCGCTGCCGCGCTCGCCTCGAAAGCGGACGAGGAGGGCGATGCCATCGACCGTGCGGTGCTCGCCGGCCTTGCCGACCCCGAGGCGCTCGATGGCTACGAGCAGGAGCGCTTCGTACCCTTCGATCCGGTGAGCAAGCGCACCGAAGCCGACATCCGCGATGCCGATGGCAACACCTTCAAGGTCAGCAAGGGTGCCCCGCAGGTGATCCTGGAGCTCTGTGGGCTCGGCCCCGCCGAGCGTGAGCGCGCCGAGGGCGAGGTCGACACGCTCGCCGGCAAAGGCTTTCGCACGCTCGGCGTCGCCCGCACGGATGCCGGGCAGTGGCGCTTGCTGGGCCTGCTCTCGTTGCTCGACCCCCCGCGAGAGGACGCCGCGGCGACCATCGCCGAGGCGCGCGAGCACGGCATACGGATCACCATGGTCACCGGCGACAATCGCGCCATTGCCCGACAGACCGCAAGGGAGCTCGGGCTCGGTACCCACATCGCGCTCGCCGAGCGCCTCGAGCTGCAGCCGGACGGCACGCTCACCTCGCAAGCCGCCGCGGAGCTGACGCAGGCCGACGGTTTCGCCGAGGTCTTCCCCGAGCACAAGTTCGCCCTGGTCAAAGCCCTGCAGGGCCAGGATCACTTGGTCGGCATGACCGGCGACGGTGTCAACGACGCGCCGGCGCTGAAGCAGGCCGACGTCGGCATCGCCGTCTCCGGGGCGACCGACGCCGCCCGGGCCGCCGCCGATCTGGTGCTGACCGCACCGGGCCTGGCGGTGATCGTCAACGCCGTGGAAGAGGCGCGGCGGATCTTCCAGCGCATGAGCGCCTACGCGATCTACCGCATCACCGAGACCATTCGCATCATGATCTTCATGGTGCTCGCGATCATCGCCTACAACATCTACCCCATCACCGCGGTGATGATCATCCTGCTGGCGTTGTTGAATGATTTGCCGATCATGACCATCGCCAAGGACAACACCTGGCTGCCGCCCGATCCGGTGCGCTGGGACATGCACCGGGTGCTGACGGTGGCCTCGGTACTGGGGGCCCTCGGCGTGGTGGAGACCTTCCTGCTGTTGATGATCGCCAAATCCTGGCTCGGGCTGCCGCTCGCCGAGCTGCAGACGGTGATCTTCCTCAAGCTGGCGGTGGCCGGGCACCTGACGCTGCTGGTGGCGCGCACCCACAGGCCCTTCTTCCGCGCGCCGTACCCGGCGTCGATCCTGCTCGCGGCCATCCTCGCCACCCAGTCGCTCGCCGTGCTGATCGCCGGCCTCGGCTGGTTCGTCACACCGATCCCGTGGCCTTACATCGGTTGGATCTGGGCCTACTGTCTGACCTGGCTGGTGGTCGAGGACCTGGCGAAGCTCGCCGTCTACCGCGGCCTGCGCCACGAGGCGAGACTCCATCGCCATTTCCTGACCACTCTCAAGCACCCGCTTTATTCTCACAACAACCTGCGCCAGGAGTAGCCCCATGAGCGAGCTCACCACCCCACCAGGCGCTCAGCGAGAACAGCGTTCCCTACTTCTGGCCGTTGACCGCGGCCGCCGTGCTCGCCGAGGAGGAGTGGACGCTGTTCAATCGCAACCTGAAATTCCTCGCCGAGGCCGAGAAGGTCGATTACGGGTTGCAGCCGGTGTTCGCCTCGCCGAACCGAGTGTGGCTCGAGCTGCATACCCTGAAGTTACGGGACTTCTCCACCACGGCCGCAGATGCCAGCGGCGCTGCGACGCTGATCGACGCCCCGTATGCGGGTCACAGTGCCACCATCGCCGACTACCACAAGGGACAGAGCCTGGTCGAAACCCTCCTCGGCAATGGCCTCACGCGGGTGCTGATGACCGATTGGCGCAGTGCCACGCCGGCGATGAAGGACTACGACATCGACAACTACCTCGCCGAGCTCAACGTCTGTGTGGATGAGCTCGACGGGCGGGTCAACCTGGTGGGGCTGGGCAGGGCGGCTGGCTGTGTAGCAAAGGCACCCAGCAGGGGTTGGATAAAAAGGAGCGTAACATCATGCAGCAACGATCACACGAACCCCATCAGCGGCACAAATCGCCGCCCCATGACCCGCCTCCGGCGGCCGCGAAGGGCGAGACGACACGCAGGCCCGGCGCCGGTGGGACGTCCTACACTTGCCCGAGGCACCCGGAAGTCATCTCCGATCAGCCCGGGGAGTGCCGCCACAAGTGCGGTATGGCACTGGAGCCGAGCACGCCGCAGGCGCCGCCTGCGAACACGCAGTGGACTTGCCCCATGCACCCGGAGGTGGTGCGCGACGAGCCCGGCGAGTGCCCCAAGTGCGGTATGGCGCTCGAGCCGCGGCAGGTCAGCGCCGAGGAGGAAAAGAATCCCGAGCTCATCGACATAACTCGGCGCTTTTGGGTCGGTGTGGTGCTCACCATTCCCGTGCTCATCCTGGCGATGGGCGGGTTCATCCCCGGCGTGTCGGTGGACGTGCTATTGCGTGAGGCGATCAGCGAGGTTATGGGGTTCCTCCAGAGATACTTCTCGGGCGTCCCGACAGAAGCGCCGGTGGCGGCTCATGAGCTCGGCATATGGCTTGAGCTGGTCTTGGCCACTCCGGTGGTGTTGTGGAGCGGCTGGCCATTCTTTGTTCGGGGGTGGCGCTCGGTGGTCAGCTGGAATCTCAACATGTTCACGCTGATCGGCCTGGGCGTCGGGGTGGCGTATGTCTACAGTGTCATTGCCACCCTCTTTCCCGAAATCTTCCCAGTCTCGTTCCGAGACGAGGCGGGCCAGGTCGGTGTCTATTTCGAGGCTGCCGCGGTCATCGTCACCCTCGTGCTGCTCGGCCAAGTGATGGAGCTGCGCGCGCGCAGCTCCACCAATGCCGCCATCAAGGCGTTGTTGGGCCTGGCGCCGAAGACGGCGCGCCGAGTCAACGCCGACGGCAGCGAGGCCGACGTGCCGCTGGAGCAGGTGCAGATCGGTGACCGCCTGCGCGTGCGCCCCGGCGAGAAGGTGCCGGTGGACGGTGCCGTGGTCGAGGGCAGCTCTTCGGTGGACGAGTCCATGATCACCGGCGAGCCCATCCCCGTACAGAAGGGCGAGGGCGAGCGCGTCATCGGTGCGACGATCAACGGCACCGGCTCGCTCGTGATCGAGGCCCAGCGGGTGGGCAGCGACACGCTGCTCGCGCAGATCGTGCAGATGGTCGCCGAGGCGAGCCGCAGCCGCGCGCCGATCCAGAACGTGGTGGACGTGGTGGCCTCTTACTTCGTCCCGGCGGTGGTCCTCACCGCCGTGATCACCTTTGTCGTCTGGGGGCTGTTCGGCCCGGAGCCGGCGATGGCCTATGCGCTGATCAACGCCGTGGCGGTGCTGATCATCGCCTGCCCCTGTGCGCTCGGGCTCGCGACACCCATGTCGATCATGGTGGCGAGCGGCAAGGGCGCCTCGGCCGGCGTGCTGTTCAAAAACGCCGAGGCGATCCAGACCCTACGCCAGGTCAACACGCTGATCGTCGACAAGACCGGCACGCTCACCGAGGGGCGGCCGCGGTTGCAGGACGTGGTCGCCGCCGAAGGCTTTGCCGAGGAGGAGGTACTGCGGCTCGCCGCGACGCTCGAGCGCGGCAGCGAGCATCCGCTCGCCGCCGCCATCGTCCAAGGCGCCGAAGCGCGCAGTGTGGCACTCGAGCGCCACACCGAGTTCGAGTCCGTCACCGGCAAGGGGGTGAAAGGCCGGGTCGGCGAACAGGCGGTGGCGCTCGGCAACCGCGCCCTGATGGAGACGCTCGGCGTCGCCGCCGAGGCGCTCGCCGAACGCGCCGAGGCGCTGCGAGCAGAGGGCAAGACGGCGATGTTCGTCGCCGTCGACGGCCGGCCCGCGGGCCTGGTGGCGGTCGCCGACCCCGTGAAGGAGACCACGCCGCAGGCCATCGAGGCGCTGCATGACGAAGGCATCCGCATCGTCATGCTCACCGGCGACAGCCAGACCACCGCCGAAGCGGTGGCCAAACGCCTCGGCATCGACGAGGTGATCGCCGAGGTGCTGCCGGAGCAGAAGGCCGAGAAGGTCAAGGCGCTGCAGGCCGAGGGGCGGTTCGTCGCCATGGCCGGCGACGGCATCAACGATGCCCCGGCGCTCGCCCAGGCCCAGGTCGGCATCGCCATGGGCACGGGCACCGATGTGGCCATGGAGAGCGCCGGGGTGACGCTCGTCAAGGGCGATCTCACCGGCATCGTGCGGGCGCGCAAGCTCAGCCGCGCGACCATGCGCAACATCCGCGAGAACCTGTTCTTCGCCTTTGCCTACAACTCGCTGGGCGTGCCGGTGGCCGCCGGCGTGCTGTATCCGTTCTTCGGCATCCTGCTCTCGCCGATCATCGCCGCCGCGGCGATGTCGTTCAGCTCGGTGTCGGTGGTGGGTAATGCGCTCAGACTACGGCGAACGAGCATCTGACCGGGGGCCGGCGGCAAGGGGCTCGGCACTGCTTGCCGCCGCGCGTCGACCCCAGGCCAACGCAATCCTGAAACTGCGGAGGTAATCCATCATGGCTGCAAACGCACCCGAGGCCCGCCAAGAGGGACGCACACGCGAGTCTACTGCGCCGAAAGCGCCCAAAGAGACAGCCAGCCGACAGCCCGAGGCAGCCCCGGTCGGGGCCTCGGTGCTGAAGCTGCTCGCCTACCAGAGCGATTTCTGGCAGCGCGCCGTGCTCTACCTGGACACACTGCGCCAGCGCGCCGAGAACATGCTCGAGCACGAGCGAGCGGGCAAGCCGCCGCTGCTCGACTTCGACTACGAGACGATCCTCGACGGCCGCCGTCTGCCGCGACCCGCCAACTACGCCTTGCTGCGGGTCACGCGGGTGGGCGAGGAGTGCCTGGAGGACTGTCTCGACGAGACCAAGCCACCGGTGATGATCGTCGACCCGCGCGCCGGCCATGGGCCGGGCATCGGCGGCTTCAAGCGCGACTCCGAGGTGGGCATGGCGCTGCACCAGGGGCACGCGGTGTACTTCGTGGTCTTCTTCCCGGAGCCCGTTGCCGGCCAGACCCTGGAGGATGTATTGCATGTCCTTCGCCATTTCGTGGAGGAGGTCGCGCGGCGGCACACCGACAAGGCCCCTGTGCTCTACGGCAACTGCCAGGCGGGCTGGGCGATAGCCCTTCTTTCGGCGGACTGTGAGGGCCTGGTCGGCCCGGCGGTGCTCAACGGCTCGCCGCTTTCCTACTGGTCGGGCGAATCCGGTGTCAATCCTATGCGCCTCGCCGGCGGGCTGCTGGGTGGCGCCTGGCTGACGCACCTGCTGGCGGATCTGGGGGACGGGCGCTTCGACGGCGCCAATCTGGTCGTCAACTTCGAGGCCCTCAAGCCGGCGAACACCTTCTGGCTAAAGGACTATCAGCTTTTTTCGGACATCCACTCGCAGCGGGAGCGGTTCCTGGCGTTCGAGCGCTGGTGGACGGGCTTCTATACGTTGAGTAAGGAGGAGATCACTGCCATCGTCGAAAACCTCTTTGTGGGTAATCAGCTGGAGCGCGGCGAGCTTGAGGTTTGTCCGGGCTGTTACGTGGATCTGCGCCGTATCCGCAATCCCTTGGTGATCTTCGGCTCAAGCGGTGACAACATCACACCCCCGCACCAGGCGTTGAATTGGATTCCGGCCGTCTATCCGGATACAGAAACCTTGAAGGCCGCCGGCCAGCGTATCGTGTACCTGCTCAATCCCCACGCCGGGCATCTCGGCCTCTTTGTCTCCGCCAAGATCGCCCGTCTGGAGCACCGGGCGATTCTGGAGAGCCTCGGCGAGCTCAACGAGCTTGCGCCAGGACTCTACGAGATGAAGATCGATAATCCGACGGGCGACCCCGACTGTCACAAGCCTCAGTTTCAGGTGCGCTTCGAGGAGCGCCGCGTCGAGGAGCTGGAGTATCCCGTTCAAACAACGGCATTCGAGCGGGTTCGCCAGGTCTCAAAAGCCAACGTGGCCTTGTACGAGACCTTCTTCAGCCCCTGGGTGCGCCTCTTCACCAACCCCTGGACGGCCGAGCTCATGCGCCAGCTCCATCCGGCACGGACCAGTCGCCTGATGTATTCCGAACGCTTCTTCCCGTGGATAGGCGGTGTGCAGTGGCTAGCCGGCATGGCAGAAGCGAGCCGCCGACCGGTGGACACGAGCAACCCGTATCGGCAATGGGAAGCACACGTCAGCGAGATGCTCGCTACCACTCTGGAGCATGCCGGCACCATGCGCGACAACCTCAGTGAGCTGTGGTTCCAGGGCCTCTATGGTTGGTCTCCGCCAGGGAAAAACGAGACCGGATAAGGAGACAACTTTACTTCAATCTCAACCCACCTGGGGTGGGTTGAGATTGACTTGGATCAAGGCACCAGTTTAACGCCCCGGATAATGTCGATTTATGAGCTTGGACGAAGGGAGAAACCCGAGATGAGCTGGCTGGCGGAGAATTGGCTCTGGGTGGTGCTGGGCGGCGGCTTCATCGGCATGCACCTATTCGGTCACCGAATGGGCGGCGGCTGTGGCGGCCATGGCCATCGCTCCCACGGCAAGGGCAACAGTGATGAGGGCAAGAGTGACGAGCCCGCGAAGCCGCACGCCCACGAGAAAGAGATATAGGGCAGGGCGATGACCGATTCCATTCTAGTGGTCAACTGCGGCTCATCCAGTCTGAAGTTCGCCGTCTTCGAGCTCAGCGACGGACCGACTCGCCGGTTGCGGGGAGCGGCCAGCGGCATCGGCACCGCCCAGGGACGGCTTCGGGTCGCTGACAGTGCGGGGCGAACGGTGGCGGATAGACAAGCGTCGCTCCCGGATCATGCGGCGGCCATCGCGCGGGTCGACCATCTCTTGCGCGAGCAGGAGGAACGACTGCCTCTTCTCGGTGTGGGCCATCGCGTGGTCCACGGCGGCCCGGACTGCGACTGCCCGCAGCGGGTCGACGACGAGCTGCTGCGGCGGCTGCAGGGGCTGATTTCCCTGGCCCCGCTGCACCTGCCGCACAATCTCGCGGGCATCGCCGCCATGCGCGCGCATTTCCCGCAGGTGCCCCAGCTCGCCTGTTTCGATACGGCGTTCCACCACAGTCTGCCCGAGGTCGCCCGGCACACGGGATTGCCCCGGGAGTACGAGGCCCAGGGGGTGCGTCGCTACGGCTTCCACGGGCTGTCCTACGAGTTCATCGTCGAGGACGTGGCCCGCCGCCACGGGCCCGGAGCACTTAGCGAGCGGATGATCGTGGCGCACCTGGGTAACGGGGCCTCCATGACGGCGCTCCGGGATGGACGCAGCGTCGAGACCACGATGGGGTTCAGCGCCCTGGGCGGCCTGCCCATGGGCACGCGCAGCGGCGATCTGGACCCCGGCATCGTACTGCATCTGGCAGGGCGCGGGCTCGATGCGCAAGCGCTCGAGGCGCTGCTCTACCGGCGCTCGGGCCTGCTGGGTATCTCCGGAGTGAGCGCCGACATGCGTGAGCTGCTCGCGCGCCGCGACGACACGCCGGAGGCTGCGGCGGCGATCGATTACTTCTGCCACCGCGCGCGCCAGTTCATCGGTGCCCTGAGCGCCGCGCTCGGGGGGCTGGACCGGCTGGTGTTCACCGGCGGCATCGGCGCGAATGCGCCGGCCGTACGCGCGCAGATCTGTGAGGGCCTGGAGTATCTCGGCATCACTCTGGATCCCCGGCGCAACGGCGCTCCCGAGCCGCCGATCTCCGCCGCCGACAGCCCGGTCCGGGTGGAGGCGGTGACCACCGATGAAGAGCTCATGATCGCCACCCACGTGCAGCGCCTGTGCACCGACGGACAGGAGGACACATGACCCACTCTGCCGCTCAACGACTTGCCACGCTCGATGACCTCATCCAGCAGGCCCGGGGCGGAGAGCCGATCCGGGTGGCCGTGGTCAACGCGGCCCAGGGCGCGGTCCTGGAGACGGCCCGCGAGGCGGCGCGGCTCGGGATCGCCGAGCCCGTACTCCTCGGCCGAGCCGCCGAGATCGTCGAGGTCGCCTCGGCACTCGGCTGGGAGGTCGACCCCGAGAGCGTCATTGAGGTCGACTCCGAGGCGGACGCCGCCCGCACGGGGGTGGAGCTCGTGCGCACAGGACGCGCCGAGGCGCTGATGAAGGGGCACATCCACACCGATGCGCTCATGCGCGCCGTGCTCGACGGCGAGCACGGCCTGCGCCAGCCCGGCCGGCGCGTGAGTCACGTCTTCCTGGTGGATGTGCCCGAGCACCCGCGGCTGCTCGCCGTCACCGATGCGGCGGTGAACATCGCGCCGGAGCTCAGCGCCAAGGCGCAGATTCTGCAGAACGCCATCGAGCTGATGCACATGGTGGGCGTCGAGATGCCGCGCGCGGCGGTGATCTCCGCCGTGGAGACGGTGAACCCGGCCATCGGCTCCAGCCTGGACGCCGCCTGCCTGACGCTGATGGCCCGCCGCGGGCAGATCGCCGGCGCCGAGGTCGACGGGCCGCTCGCCTTCGACAACGCCATCTCGGCGCGCGCCGCGCGGGAGAAGGGCATCGACTCGCCGGTGGCGGGCAGGGCGGACATCCTGCTCATGCCGGATCTGGTCTCCGGCAATGTCCTTGCAAAGAACCTGGAGTACCACGCCGGGGCCACGGCGGCGGGCGTGGTCATGGGGCTGGCGGCACCGGTGGTGCTGAGCTCCCGGGCCGATCCGCCGGCCGGGCGTCTAGCGGGGCTGGCGGGAGCGGCGCTGATGTACCGGGCGGGCATCCGCATGCCTGCGCCCTCCCGCCCGGAGGCGGAGTCCGCCTTCGGCTGCGCTCCGCAGCCCGAATCGGTCTGCTGCCCGATGGAGGTGCGCTGATGGACGACACTGTGAAAAGGCGTACCGTCGAAGAGCAGGCGGCCGCCGCACCCAGGCGCATGGCCGACCAAAGCCTGAACGCGCTGGTGGGGATGCTCACCGGCGGGCTGTCACCCAGCGCCCTCAACCAGGCCTGGTGGGACTGGGCCCAGCACCTGCTCATGTCACCGGACAAGCAGGCCGCGCTGCTCGGCAAGGCCGTGCGCAAGTGGCAACGTTTTGGCAGCTACTGCGAGCGGGCCTGCCGGGACGCCAGCTGCGAACGCTGCATCGAGCCACTGCCCCAGGACAAGCGCTTTCGCGGCGACGCCTGGCAACGCTGGCCCTTCAACATGCTCTACCAGGGCTTCCTGCTGCAGCAGCAGTGGTGGCATGCGGCGACCACCGACGTACCGGGGGTCTCGCGCCACCATGAGGCGATGGTAACCTTCGGCGCGCGACAGATGCTCGACGTCTGGTCGCCGTCGAACTTCCTCGCCACCAATCCGGAGCTGATCGAGCAGACGCGGCGCGAGGGTGGCGCGAATCTCGCCCGCGGCGCCAGCAACCTCCGGGAGGACTGGCAACGGCAGCTGACGGGGCAAGGCCCAGTAGGGGTGGAGGACTATCGGGTCGGCCAGGACGTGGCGGTGACGCCGGGCCAGGTGGTCTATCGCAACCGGCTCATCGAGCTCATCCAGTACCGGCCCGCCACGGACAAGGTCCACGCCGAGCCGGTGCTGATCGTGCCGGCCTGGATCATGAAGTACTACATCCTCGACCTCTCCCCGGAGAACTCCCTGGTGCGGTATCTGGTGGAGCAGGGCCACACCGTGTTCGTCCTCTCCTGGAAGAACCCGGGCGGCGCGGAGCGGGACCTGGGCATGGCCGACTATCGCCGCCTGGGGGTCATGGCGGCGCTGGATGCGGTCACCGCCATCTGCCCGCAGCAGCGGGTCCACGGGGTCGGTTACTGCCTGGGCGGGACGCTGCTCGCGATTGCCGCGGCCGCCATGGGCCGCGACGGCGACGAGCGCCTCGCCAGCCTCACGCTGCTCGCCGCGCAGACCGATTTCAGCGAGGCCGGCGAGTTGATGCTGTTCATCGACGAGGATCAGGTGCGCTTTCTTGAGGACACCATGGCCGTGAAGGGGTATCTGGACACCCGCCAGATGGCCGGTGCCTTCCAACTGCTACGTTCCAAGGACCTGATCTGGTCGGCGATGGTGCGCAGCTACCTGGCCGGCGAGCGTCCGCCTATGTTCGACCTGATGGCCTGGAACGCCGATGGCACGCGCATGCCGGCACGCATGCACAGCGAGTACCTGCGATGGCTGTTCCTCGACAACGACCTCGCCGGCGGGCGCTACCGGGTGGACGGACGGCCCGTGTCCCTGACCGATATCGAGATTCCCGTGTTCGCCGTCAGTACCCTCAAGGATCATGTCGCCCCCTGGCGCTCCGTCTACAAGGTCCAGTGGCTGACGCCAGCGGAGGTGACCTTCGTGCTCTCCAGCGGCGGGCACAATGCCGGCATCGTCAACCCGCCCGGCCATTCCCGCCGCTTCCATCAGATCTCGACCATCCACCAGGGCGAGCCGTTCGTGGACCCGGACGGCTGGCAGGCCAAGGCGGTGCACCACGAGGGCTCCTGGTGGCCCTGCTGGCAGGGCTGGCTGGAGAGGCGCAGCGGCGAGTGGGTGCCGGCCCGAGAGCCGGGCGCCGCGCCGGGATATCCCGCCCTGGATGAGGCACCGGGGCGCTATGTGCTGGAGCCGTGAGTCGGTTCGGCAGACGGGCAGGTCGCGCCTGGAGCAGTAAGGGAATTCGTATCAACCGCGCCGTCAGGCGCCGCCAATAACCTACACAGCGAGGTGAGCCATCATGAAGGAATCCAATGTCGTTCTCTGTGCCCCGGTGCGCACGGCCATCGGTACCTATGGCGGCACGCTCAAGGGCACGCCCGCCACCGCGCTCGGCGCCTCGGCGATCGCCGAGGCGCTGCGCCGCTCGGGAGTCGAGCCCGAGGCCGTGCAGAGCGTGGTTATGGGCCATGTCATCCAGGCCGGCGCGAAAATGAATCCGGCGCGCCAGGCGGCGATCCATGGCGGAGTGCCGGTGGCGGTACCGGCGATGACGGTCAACCGGGTCTGCGGCTCCGGCGCCCAGGCTGTCGCGAGCGCCGCCCAGGAGGTGATGCTCGGACACATCGACTGCGCCGTCGCCGGCGGCATGGAGAACATGGATCTCGCGCCGTACGTGGATCTGGCCGGGCGCTGGGGCCATCGCATGGGCGATGCGCAGATCTACGACAGCATGCTGCGCGACGGGCTCAACGATGCCTTCTCCGATGAGCACTCGGGTTGGCACACCGAGGATCTGGCGAGCCGCTACGACATCAGCCGCGAGGCCCAGGACGCGTGGGCGGCGCGCAGCCAGCAGCGCTTCAGCGAGGCGCAGGCGGCGGGACGCTTCGACGCCGAGATCGCACCGGTGGAGATCAAATCCCGCAAAGGCACCGTGGCCTTCGCGCGCGACGAGCACAATCGCCCGGATACCACCGTCGAGAGCCTGGCCAAGCTCAGGCCCGCGTTTCGCAAGGAGGGCACCATCACCGCCGGCAACGCACCGGGGCTCAACACGGCCGCGGCGGCAATGATCGTCGCCGATCGCGCCTTTGCCGAGCGCCGGGGCCTGGAGCCCATGGCGCGGCTGGTGAGCTACGGCGTCGGCGCCGTGGAGCCCGGCGATTTCGGCCTCGGCCCGGTGCCGGCGGTGCGTCAGGCGCTCTCGCGCGCGCACTGGAGCACCGACGATATCGAGCGCATCGAGATCAACGAGGCCTTCGCCGCCATCGTCATCGCGGTGACCCGCGACCTCGGGCTCGACGAGGATATCGTCAACGTAGAGGGCGGCGCCATCGCCCACGGCCACCCTATCGGCGCCACCGGCGCCGTGCTCACCACACGGCTGCTGCACGCCATGGCGCGGGACGGGGTGCACCGCGGTATGGTCACGCTGTGCATCGGCGGCGGCCAGGGCATCGCACTGGCGCTGGAGCGCCTGGCGTAAGCGTGCGGCTTTACCACGCGCAGGCCGGGGATCGACGCGCCGGCCGGCGCCCATCGGGGAGAGCGAGCCATGAAAGCACTCGTTTATCACGGGCCGGGCCAGCGGGTCTGGGAGGACAAACCCCAACCGGGGGTCGAGCATCCCACGGACGCCGTGGTGCGCATCACCCACACCACCCTCTGCGGCACCGATCTGCACATCCTCAAGGGCGATGTGCCCACCGTCGAGGCCGGGCGCACCCTGGGCCACGAGGGGGTCGGTGTCATCGAGGCGGTCGGCGAGGGGGTGGCCAACCTCCAGGCCGGCGATCAGGTGCTTATCTCTTGTGTCACCTCTTGCGGTCACTGCGACTACTGCAAACGCGGCATGTACGCCCACTGCCGCGACGGCGGCTGGATCCTGGGCCATCTGATCGATGGCACCCAGGCCGAGTACGTGCGCATTCCCCATGCCGACAACAGCCTCTATCGCCTGCCGCAGGGTATGGATCCCGCCGCGGCGGTGATGCTGAGCGACATCCTGCCCACCGGCCACGAGATCGGCGCGCTCAACGGCGAGGTGGGGCTCGGCGACACGGTGGCTATCGTCGGTGCCGGCCCGATCGGGCTGGCGGCGCTGCTGACCTCGCGGTTCTATTCGCCGGCGCGGATCATCATGATCGACCTGGATGAGAACCGCCTGGCAATGGCGCGCCAGCTCGGCGCGACCGACACCATTGCCGGCGACCCCGTAGACGCCGTTATGAAGCTGACCGGTGGCGAAGGCGTGGATGTCGCCATGGAGGCGGTGGGCATTCCGCAGACCTTCGAGGTCTGCCAGCGCATCGTCCGCGCCGGCGGGCACATCGCCAACATCGGTGTGCACGGCACCAGTGTCGAGTTCCACTTGGAGGATCTGTGGATCAAGAACGTCACCGTGCGCACGGGGCTGGTCAACACCAACACCATCCCGGTGCTGATGCGCACCCTCGAGGCCGGCGGCGTGGAGCCCACGGCCCTGGTGAGCCACCGCTTCGCCCTCGATGATATCGAGCATGCCTACGACGTATTCGGCCAGGCGGCGAAGGAGAAGGCCATCAAACTGATCTTGACGGCGCAATGACGTCCACCGCGAGCGTCAGTGGCGGCCTTGGATTCGAGGCCGCTCATATTCGCCCTGTGTGATTAAGGAGCGCAAGTATGGAGTTGAAAGGCAAGACAATCGTAATTACCGGCGCCGCCCGGGGCCTCGGCCGAGCCATGGCGGTGCGTCTCGCGCAATGCGGCGCGCAGACCGCGCTGCTGGACGTGAATGAAAAGGGTCTCGCCGAGACCCGCAGTCAGTGCGAACAGGCGGGCCCGCAGAGCCGGACCTACCCGGTAGACCTCACCGAGGAGTCCCAGGTCGAGGCGAGCTTCCAGGCACTCGCAGGCGATTTCGGTGCGCTCGACGGGCTGATCAACAACGCCGGCATCACCCAGGATGGCCTGCTGGTCAAAGCCAAGCAGGGCCAGGTCGTCAAGAAGATGTCGCTGGCGGACTGGGATGCGGTCTCGCATATCGACATGCGCGGCGTCTTCCTCTGTGCCCGGGAGGCGGCGGCGCGCATGATCGAGCTCGGAGCGGATGACGGCGCTAGGCCGAGCGCCGGGGTCATCCTCAATGTCTCGAGTATCAGCCGCGCCGGTAACGTCGGCCAGACCAATTACTCGGCGGCCAAGTCGGGAGTGGCGGCGATGACCGTCACTTGGGCCAGGGAGCTCGCCCGCTACAACCTTCGCGTTGCCGCCATCGCCCCGGGATTTTGCCGCACGGCCATGGTGGAGAAAATGCCCGAGAAGATCCTCGACAAACTCCGGGCCCAGATCCCGTTGGGGCGCCTTGGCGACCCCGAGGAGGTCGCCCACGCCGCGCAGTTCGTCTTCGAGAACGATTACTTCAACGGTCGGGTTCTGGAGCTCGACGGCGGGTTGCGGTTGTGACTCGCTAGCAGAAGCCTCGCCCCAGCGTCTGATGCAGGTGCATCACTACCATGGCGGGCGGGCGAAGCTCGGCCAGACGCTTGGGATAGGTCGCGGCTGCACGCGGCCTATCCTCATTCGTTATGTGGCGATTAGGGATGTAGGTGGGCTATGTCGCGAAGCACATGCGGCAGATGAGTCAGGCCATGGGCGGCATGCAAGGCATGATGAGTGCCGGCGGTACGCCTCAAGGCATGGATATGGAAAAGCGCCAACAGCGCATGGACCTGATGCAGGGCATGATGCAGCAGATGCTCGAGCAAATGCAGGCGCAGCAATCGATGAAGGAGGGCAATAATGACTAACCCGTCGCTGCCGTTGCCCTTGCCCCGACCGCGCCTTCGAGGCGCGGGGCAAGATGATCGCGAGCAGAACCCTGGGGGAGCTGGGGTAACCGGTCCGCCCTGCAAGGGAAATCTTTGGTATTTAAGGAGCTCGACGTGAAGCGTTCGCTGTTGTCACTGTGTAGCTTGCTGCTCGGCCTTTCCACGGTTGTCCCAGCTTTGGCCCAACATCATGACGACTTTCCAGGATTTTGGCACTCCGGCTGGGGCTGGGGACACATGCTGTTTGGTGGTCTTATGATGATTCTCTTCTGGGGCGGGCTCATCGTTCTGGTCGTCGTGCTGGTTCGATGGCTCGACAGTCGCAAGACATCAGGTGCCGACACTTCTCGACGCCCTACCCCGCTTGAGCTCCTGCAGGAGCGTTACGCGCGCGGTGAGATCGACAAACAGGAGTACGAAGAGCGCAAGCACGACCTCTCCCGGTGAGCGCGGGTTGTTTGTCGCCTGATTGGCCCTGAATCCGGCGTCCTCGGTAAATCGTGTCTCAATGGGAGTGCATACTCATCTCCGCGACGCCCTCTGTCACCATGCAGGTTCGCGCCGCGATCCCGCTCATGCGATGCCTTCTCTGCCGATGTCCGCGGTCCGATCCGCGGCCGCCGATGGGTGCGGCGCAGCCAACGGCGCCCGAAACCGGCGCAGGCGCAGCGAATTGGTCAGCACGAACACGCTGGAGAGGCTCATCGCCGCGGCCGCGACCATAGGGTTGAGCAGCCAGCCGGTCAACGGATAGGCAACCCCCGCGGCGACCGGAATCAGCGCGACGTTGTAGCCATACGCCCAGACGAAGTTCAGGTGAATCGTGCGCCGCGTGCGCCGCGCCAGGCGCATGGCGTAGACGATCCCGCGCAGCTCGCCGCGCATCAGCACCACGTCACCGGCCTCGATGGCGATATCCGTGCCCGTGCCGATGGCGATACCCACGTCCGCCTGGGCCAGCGCCGGCGCATCATTGATACCGTCGCCGATGAACGCGACGGTGGCGCCATCGCCCTGCAGGCGCTGCACTTCCTCGGCCTTCTGGGCCGGCAGCACTTCGGCCATCACGCGATCGAGGCCGAGCTCTCGGGCGATGGCGTGCGCGGTGGCGGTGTTGTCGCCGGTCACCATGGCCACTTGCGCGCCCATATCGTGCAGGGCGGTGATCGTCTCGGCGCTGGTGTCCTTGACCGGATCGGCGACGGCGAGCACCGCCGCCAAACGGCCGTCGATCGCGACATAAATTGGTGTCTTCGCCGCATTGGCAAACCGCTCGGCGATCCCGGCGACGGGGGTTATATCGATGCCCAGGCGCTGCATGTACCGGTCGGCGCCGATATGGACGCGGTGCCCCGCAATCTCGGCGTCGATGCCGTATCCGGTAACCGCCTCGAACCGGTTCACCGCCGCCAGCGTGAGGCCACGCTCGCGGGCGCCGCGGACGATGGCCTCGGCGATGGGATGCTCGCTTCTCGCTTCCACGGCGGCCACCAGGGCGAGGAGCTGCGCCTCGTCACCGTCGAGCACCTGGATATCGGTGAGCTCGGGGCGCCCCTCGGACAGGGTGCCGGTCTTGTCGAACACCACCGTGGTGGCCTTGGCAAGCCCTTCGAGTGCGGCGCCCCGCCGGAACAGCACCCCTATTTCCGCCCCCTTGCCGGTGGCGACCATCACCGCGGTGGGCGTGGCGAGCCCCATGGCGCAGGGGCAGGCGATCAGCAGCGTGCTCACCGCCGCGACGAACGCAAAGGAGAGCGCTGGCGCCGGCCCGAGGCCGAGCCAGAGCGCGAACGTCACCGCGGCGATGGCCATGACCGCGGGCACGAACACCCCCGCCACCTTGTCGGCGAGCACCTGGATGGGCGGCTTGTCGGCCTGGGCCTGATCGACCATGCGGATGATCTGCGCGAGGACCGTGTCCGCCCCGATCCGCGTGGCGCGGAAGGTCAGCGCGCCATTGTGGTTCACGGTCCCGCCGATGACATCGTCGCCCGCCGCCTTGCCCACCGGCATCGGCTCGCCGGAGATCATCGACTCGTCGACGTGGGAGCGGCCCTCGAGCACCTCTCCGTCCACGGGCAGCCGCTCGCCGGGACGCACGATAATGACGTCATCCGGTACTACGGCGTCGATGGGCACTTCTTCGATTGCGCCGCCCCGTTGCACCCGGGCCGTTTTGACCTGGAGGCTCATCAGCTTCTTGATCGCCTCCGAGGTGCGCCCCTTGGCGATATGCTCCAGGTAACGGCCCACGAGGATCAGGGTTACGATGACGCCGGCCGCTTCGAAGTAGCTGTGGGCGGTGTCCGCCGGAAAAATCTGCGGTACGAGCAGTGCGAGCAGCGAGTAGCCGTAGGCCGCCGAGGCACCGAGCATCACAAGGCTGCTCATGCCCGGACTGCGATGCTTGAGTTCCGCCCAGCCCTGACGGTAGAACATGCCTCCCGCATGGAAGAGCACCGGCGTCACCAGGAGCAGCTCGATGACCATCCAGCCACGCTCCGAGAGCAGGCTGTGCATGAGCGCACCGACCCCCGGGATATACTTGCCCAAGGCAACCGCTACCAGCGGCGCCGTGAGCGAAGCGGCGAACCACACGCGGTGGCGCAGCGCCCGGCGCTCCGTATCCCCGGCAGCCTCACCCGCATCCTCCGATGCCTGCAGCTGCGGCTCGTAGCCCGCCGCACGCACGGCCTCGGCGATGCGGCCACGGCCCACGGTCTCCGGCAGGTAGCGGACCTGCGCCTTACCGGTGGCGAGATTGACGCTCACCGACTGAACGCCCGCAAGCCCGGCGATGGCCCGCTCCACCCGGCGCACGCAGGAAGCGCAGCTCATGCCGGCGATCCCGAGCTCGCTCGCTTCGATCACCGGCGCGTAGCCGGCATCATCGACCGCCGCCAGCAGTTGCGCGAGGTCGGCCTCGGACTCATCGATAGTGAGCGCCGCCTTGGCCGCCGCCAGATTGACCTGGACATCGAGCACGCCCGGCTGCCGGCTTAGCACGCGCTCGACGCGTGCGACGCAGGACCCGCAGGTCATGCCGCTCACACCGAAGCTCAGCTCCTGAGTCATCGCTCTACCTCTCTTGCTGCTACACAGCCCCCGCGCCAACTGCGGTGTAGCCCTTGTTCAAGCGGCGGCTGCCGTGTAGCCCTCTTGCTCGATGGCCTCGATCAAGGCCTGCATATCCGCCTTGCCGTCGACGATGGCTTCCTCGTCGGCGCAACTGACCTTCACGACGCGGGTCACGCCCGGTAGCTGGGCGAGCGCGCGCTCAACCGCCTTCTCACAATGTTCGCAGGTCATACCGCTGACTTTGAGCTTCTGCATTGTATGGCTCCTTTATCCTACGGGGGGTGGGGTGGGTATGTTCTTTATAAAAAATGCCGCGATCCACAGCGATTGTCAAACGCTGCTGTTTGCGGCACGGGGCCGCATCATCCAGCCGATCGCGCTGCCTGACCGGTCGGTGCGCCGGCGAGGGCGACTGTGTCGCCCGGCGGGCGCCATGGTGATCGGCAACCGAAATGCTCGCTCGGTTAGGTGGCGTCGCTCTGGGGCGTTGCAGCGGGTTACCCGCTGCGCTATCGTTTTTTATGTTGCTAACCGATCCCGGGTGGGGTGGATAGACAATGCCCATCTCACGAAATGCGGCCTGAACGCCGGCAACCGCACCTGCCCTCAGGGCCGCGTGGCGAGCCCTTGCTATCTGGCGAATAGGCTCGAAGCGGAACGGCAAGCCGATGGAATTATGCGGGACTATCCCGAGCTGACCGTTGACGAGCTACGCGACGCTGCCAGTCACAGGGCGGTGTGCCAAAATTGAGACGTCGCGCGTCCCCCTGGCGGGTGGCCGCCCGGCCCGAGAGAACTATGGCTCGCCGTCCCTGGTGGCCGCGAAGGGCAGGGGAGGAGACATGCGCGGCACCGGTGTGGCAATGATCCTCATGGCATCGCTATGATCACCGCCACACGCTCGCGCTTCAGCGCTCGAGCGCGGACTGGGCGTTCGCGCCGCGCGCGTGGGGGGTGCCATTGTTCGTAAGCGAGTCACCAGCCAGCCCCGTGAGACAATGACCCGCCGTGCGTGATGCTGCTGCCAACGTGGATCGCGGCCGCCAGACCGTGATCATCCTGCTGACGCTGATGGCGGTCATCCTGATGGGCTGGGCGCTCAAAGCGACCTATGTGGTTACCATGCCGCTGACGCTCGCCTTTTTCGTCACGCTTGTCCTGCGGCCGCTGCAGAGCCGGCTCAACGCCCAGCTGCCGCGGTCACTACGCTGGCTGAGCATCGTGGTGTGCATGAGTGTTTTCCTCGCCGTGCTCGGCGTGCTGGTGGCGAGCGTGTGGTTCAGCCTGAGCATGATACTCGCCAAGGCGCCGACTTATGCCGAGGCCGCCCAGCAGCTCTGGGCGCAGTTGCAAACACTCGCCGAGCGCCATGCGATGCACGTCGAGATGCTCGCCGAGCCCCTGCGCAATCTGTTCGCGCCGGCGCTGGGCCTGGTGACCTCCGGGTTCGGCTATTTGTGGCTGTTGATGGCCATGCTGCTGCTGGTGTTCTTCCTGGTGCTGCTGATGCTGATCGAGGCCGGTGAGTGGCGGGAGAAAATGATCGCCGGACTCGGCGAGGCTCGCGTGCAAGCCATCATGGCGACGGTTGCGGCCGCCTCCGCGCAGGTACGCCGCTTTCTCGTGGTCAAAACCCTGATCAGCGCGTTCACCGGGGCGAGCAGCGGGCTGTGGCTGTGGCTGCTCGGGGTGGATTTCGCGCTGCTCGGGGGGATTATGATTTTTCTGCTCAACTACATTCCGTACATTGGCTCCACCATCGCCCTGCTGCAATTCGGGCCGTGGTGGGCGCTGGTGGTGATCACCGGGCTGACCACCATCCAGCAGCTGTTGGGCAATGTCGTCGATCCCCGCCTGGCAGGCCGTACCCTGGCTATTTCGCCACTGGTGGTGTTGGTTTCCATCGTGTTCTGGGGCTGGGTCTGGGGTTTCGCCGGCACGCTGATCGGTGTGCTGCTCACCGCCACGACCGTCATTGTCCTCGACCATATCCCCGCGTTACGCCCGATCGCCGTCCTGCTCAGTCGCCACGCTCCGGGTTCCCGGCCAACGGCCTAAACTTTATCCGGACCGCTCACGCCTGGCCGTCGACCGCTGCCTGCTCGGTGGAAGAAGGTCTCCGGGTGGCTCGGGCGATAACCGCCAATCCCGCGACGCTCGCCAGCACAGAGGTGAGCAGGACAGCCATTTTGGCCGAGGCTATCAACGCCGGCTCGGCGAACGCGAGCGTGGCCACGAACAGGCTCATGGTGAAGCCGATGCCGGCGAGTAGGGCCACGCCATAGAGCTGTCCCCAAGTGACACCTTTCGGCATTTGCCCCAGGCCGGTCACGATGGCGGCCCAGCAGGCCGTGAAGATGCCGAGCTGTTTGCCCAGGAACAGGCCGGCGATAATCCCGAGCGACACGGAATCCAGTAGCCGACC
This sequence comes from Gammaproteobacteria bacterium, assembly GCA_030433275.1. Taxonomy (GTDB): domain Bacteria; phylum Pseudomonadota; class Gammaproteobacteria; order Nitrococcales; family Nitrococcaceae; genus Nitrococcus. Next base: position 4,955 of record JAUILK010000022.1, on the reverse strand, counting down.
CGCCGAAGCCGTATCGATGACGATGCCGGCATTGAAGAACGCGAACAGCGGGACGACGACCAGCGTGCTCCAGGGATGCAGCCGGCGCTCGGTGGCGCGCAAAGGAGAAGGAACATTGCAGCCGGGCACACGCAGCGGTACAGCGAGGGCGATGAGCACGCCGGCGAGTGCGGCCTCGACACCCGCCTTGAGCATCGCCACCCATAGAACGGCGCCGAGAAGTACGTAGACACTCGGGCGCACGCTACGCAGCCGGTTGGCCGCGATCAGTCCCGCGAGCGCGAGTGTCGCAGTCGCCAAGGGTATGAGGGACGGCGTCTCCCCGTAGAACACGGCGATAATCAAAACCGCGGCGATATCGTCGAAAATCGCCAGCGCGGTCAAGAATACCTTGAGAGTCGTCGGCACCCGCGATCCGAGCAGGGCCAGCAGGCTGACGGCCAGGACGATGTCGGTGGCCGTTGGAATCGCCCAGCCCTCGAGTGCCGCGGGATCGCCCCAGTTGATGCCCGTGTAGATCACGGCCGGCGCCAGAATGCCGCCCAGTGCAGCAAAGGCCGGCAACGCCGCGCGTCGTGGAGTGGACAGATGGCCTTCGAGAAACTGGCGCTTGATCTCGAGCCCGACGATCAGGAAAAAGACGACCATCAGGCCCTCGTTGATCCAGTGCACCAGCGGCCCTTCCAGAACCAATGGGCCGAAACGGAAATGGATCCGGATATCGTGGACCAGCGTGTAGACGGGCGCGAGCGGCGAATTGGCGGCCAGCAGCGCGAGCACGATCGCCGCGATCATCAGCAGCCCCGATGTCTGCTCGAAGCGAAACAGATGCCGCAACTTGATCATGGACCTTGAGACTCTTTCCTGCTGCATGGATGGCAGCTCAGGGTGGCTGTGGTCTGCCCATGACAGCGTCCGTCGTTCCTCGCCTTATGCACTGGCGGTTTATCCCGTCGATGTGGCCTGGCAGGGGTGGATGGGCCGATTTTCCACGCCCCGCGACATCTCCCGTGTCAGCCAGAAGCCGGCGCCGAGCAGTATCGCGCCGCCATAAACCATGCCCTGGCCGGGCACCTCGGCGAAGAGGAGATAACCCAACGTCGAGGCCACGACCGGCGAGACGATGATATCGACCAGCGCATAGACATTGGCGTTGATCGATTTCAATACGATCGAGATGCCGAAATAGGCGAAGCCGGTGGAGATCACACCCAGGCCCGCGGCCCACAGCATCACCGCCAGATCCATGCCGATCGGCGGGTAATGGATTGTCGTCAAGACCTGGCCGGGGCCGGAGAAGAGCAAGGCGGGCGAGAGCACCAACGCCGCGACCAGCAGCGACCAGGCGATATCGTTGCCGGTCTCGGTCTTGCCCTCATAGCGCATGTAGGTGACCATCGCGGCGTAAATCGCGCCGGTGGCCAGGGCCACGAAGTTACCCAGCATATGATGGCCGCCGCCGAGCGGATTGGCGAGCACGATGCCGGCCAAGGCGATCGCAAATATGAGGATATAGCTTTTACGCGCCTTCTCACCGAGAAACAGCGCCGAGAAGATGAACGTGAAAAACGGCGCGATGCTCCAGAAGATCACCGCATTGGCGATCGGCACCAGCGACATGGCGAAGTTGAACACGCCGCCCTGGGCCGCGATCAATACGCCGATGATGGCCGTGTCCTTGACATTGCCCGTCGGAAACCGCGGCCATTGCCGGTTTGCCAGCGTGCGCGCGACGAACAGGAAAGCCGCCGCGCAGGCCATGGCGTAGAAGGTCAGCGTCTGAATCGGAATCCGCCCGTCGGTGAGCTTGACGAATACACCGATGGTCGCCTCGGAGACGGTGATCAGCGCGAGCAGCAGCAGGGTCTTCATGATCCGCGTCAGCCTCCCGCCGTGCGCATCACGTCGATCGCCTCGGCGCCGGACTCGTCAAGGCAGATCGACTCTATCTGCACAGTGGCGAAGAAAAAGCCGTATTGTTCCTTGAGCTTTGTATGCGCTGCCGCGAGCATCGCCTGCGGGTCCGCGCCGTCGGCGACCCGCAGATGAGCCGAGAACACATAGCGTCCGCTGGTCAACGCCCAGGCGTGGACGTGGTGCGCGTTTTCGACTCCCTCGAGCGCCTCCAGCGCCTTGACTACCTCAGCGAGGCCGACCTCGGCCGGCGTGCCCTCCATCAGCAGGTGCGTGGCGTCGTGCAGGATGCCCCAGCTCGCCCAGAGCAGGACCACGCCGAAAGCCATGCCGAGCAGCGGGTCGATGAGCAGAAAGCCGGTGAAGCGGATCACCAGGGCGGTGACGATGATGAGCAGGCTGCCGACGAAGGTCTGGATGATGTGCCACAGCGCGCCTTTGACGTTGAGATCGCTGCGGCTTTGCTTCCAGATCAGACCCAGCGAGATGAGTTCGGTCACGAGCCCGCCGGCGGCCGCCCAGAGCATGGGGGCGGTGGGTAGATCGATGGGCTCGGCGAGCCGCATCGCGCCCATTACGATCACGATCAGCGCCATGCCTGCCAAGAAGCCGCCGTTGACCAGCGCGCCGACGATCTCGGCGCGGTACCAGCCGAAGCTGCGCGCCTCGTCGGCCGGCCGTCGGGCGAGCCGGGCGGCGACGATGGCCACCAGCACTCCGCCCACGGCCGAGAAGGTGTGGAAGGCGTCCGAGATCACTGCGACCGAACCGGTCCACAGGCCGATGCCCATCTCGATGAAAAAGTAAATGCCGGTCAGCCAGGCCGATATCGCCATGCCGGGGCCGCTCGCCGGCATGTGGCCGGCGTGGCTGTGCCCACTCTGTGTTCGATCCATATGCGTTTCGCTACCGGATGTCGTTATTCCGAATCGTGGTCATGCCCGCGGTTGTGCGAGGCTTCCGCGAACTGCCGCCAATGGCCCCAGCGGGGGATGAACATCGGCACCTGGCGTCGATAGGCGCGGTAGGCTTCGCCGAACCGGGCCAGCATCTGCTGTTCCTCGCGGTGGGCCAGCCAGGTGTAGACCAGCACGATCACCGGAAACAGGCTCACCGAGAACAGCGTCGGCCAGTGCACCACGCCCTCGCCGAACAGGGCGATGAACAGCCCCGTGTATTGCGGGTGGCGCACCAGGGCATACAGCCCGTCGGTGACCAGCCGGCCCTCGCCCCGCGCCTTGTAGACCTGGCGCCAGCCCTGGATGAAGAGGCCGATGCCGGTAAAGGCGAGGGCGTAGCCGGCCAGCATGGATACCAGCATGCCGGTCTCCCCCACGCCCACCAGAGTCGACCAGAGGCTGGCGCTGACATATTGGCTATCCAAGCCGAAGAAGCGCACCAGCAGGTAAATGGTGAGCGGGAAGCCGTACATCTCCGCGTACAGGGCAATGATGAAGGCCTGTACCACGCCGGCCCCGGCCCACTCGCGCCAGTTTCTCGGCGCGAAATAGCGATAGAAGAACCAGGACACCAGCACGATCACGATCAGCGCGACGCCCCAGGCCCCGGCGTGGTTGAATGTTTCATTCATGGTGCAATCCCCATGTCGTTTGGCTGTTTATTCGTTCGGCGGGCCGCATGATTGGCTTTCAGTCCGGCCGGGCTGTTCCGTGGGCAGCCCGGTCCAGGGCTCGCAATGGCCGCGCGTCAGCGTGCCCGGCCGCGGTGCCTGCGGCTCGCGGCGCAGCCCCCGGATCAGTGCGACCATGACCACGATCAGCAGCAGCCCGACCGGCAGGCCGGCCACGATGGCTGCGGTCTGCAGCGCCGCCAGCCCGCCGGCAAGCAGCAGCACCCCGGCGAGTGCCCCTAGGGTCAGGCCCCAGACCGCCCGCAGGGGCAGGGGCGGCTCGCTGGCGCCGTTGGACAGAATGGTCGAGATGACCAGCGTGCCGGAGTCGCAGGAGGTGATGAAAAACGTCGCCACGAGCAGGACCAGCAAGGCGGAGACGACGCCGGCGAGCCCGCCGGGGGCGATCAGCTCCACGGTGCGGTAGAGCGGCTGGGTGATATCGCTTTGCAGGGGGGCGAGCAGGTTCGCGCCCTCGAAGACCTCCAGATACAGGGCGGTGCCGCCGGTGATGGCCAGCCAGGCGAAAGTGAGCAACACCGGCACCAGCAGCACCCCCATCACGAATTCCCGCAACGTGCGCCCGCGCGAGATGCGGGCGATGAACATGCCCACGAACGGCGACCAGGCGATCCACCAGCCCCAGTAGAACAGGGTCCACTCCTCCTGCCAGCCGCTGTGTTGCTGCGCGTCGGTCCAGGTGCTGAGCGCCGGCAGCGTCTGCAGGTAGGCGCCGGTGGTCTCGACCAGCAGGTTGAGCACGTGCAGCGTGGGCCCGAACGCCAGGAAGAACAGCAGAATCACACCGCTCAGCACGAGATTGAAATTGCTGATCAGCCGTACCCCGCGACGCACGCCGGAGACCGCGGAGCCCATGGCGATCAGCGTGATGGCCGCGAGTATCCAGAGCTCGCGCGCGCGGCCGGGCTCGGCGCCAACCAGATACGTGAGACCGCCCTCGATTTGCTGCACGCCCAGGCCCAGCGAGGTGGCGATGCCGAACGCCGCGCCGAACACGGTGGCGATGTCCACGACATGCCCGAGAAGGCCGTCGGCGCGGCGCCCGAAGACCTCGTAGAGTATGGCGCGCGGGACCAGCGGCCGGCCGCGCCGGAAGGCGAAATACGCGAGCCCCAGCCCCATCAGCGCGTAGAGGCCCCAGGCGCTCAACCCCCAGTGGAAGAAGGTCAGGCGCATGGCGGCCGAGGCTGACGCGGGGGTCTGACCCTCGGCGACGAACGGATTGGACGCGTAATGACTGAGCGGTTCGGCGATGCTCCAGAAGATCAGCCCGATGCCCATGCCGGCGGCGAACAGCATCGAGAACCAGGAGGCGTGGGTGAATTCCGGCACTTCATCATCGCCGCCAAGGCGCACGTTACGATAGCGCCCGAGTCCGAGCCACAGGACG
>JAUILK010000100.1 GCA_030433275.1 Gammaproteobacteria bacterium | reverse complement strand
CGTTGATCTTCCGAAATCCGCTTCCAGGCAGACACCTGAATCGCCCCGGGTTTGCCGGAGACCTTTTAAGTTGAGAGGATACTCCGATGACCACAGCAAACAGATATTCCCCGGAAGTCCGGGAAAGAGCGGTTCGGATGCTGCACGAGCAGGAGCCGTCGTATGCAAGCCGCTGGGCGGCATTGACCTCGATTGCCGAGAAGATCGGCTGTACGCCCGAGACGCTGCGTAAATGGGTCCAGCGGGTGGAGATCGACGAGGGTCAGCGTCCCGGCCGGACGTCCTGCGAGCTTGAAGAACTCAAAGCGCTGAAGCGCGAGAACCGGGAGCTAAAGCGGGCCAACGAAATTCTGAAGACCGCTTCGGCGTTTTTTGCCCAGGCGGAGCTCGACCGCCAACTGAAGTGATGGCTCGTTATATCGACGATCACAAGAACCGATTCGGGGTCGAGCCAATCTGCCAGGTGCTGCCGATTGCCCCGTCGACGTATTATGAGTGCAAGGCGCGTGAGTGCGACCCGGGCCGGCGCCCGGCACGGCACCATCAGGACGAGGCGCTGAAGCCTCAGATCACGCGCGTGTGGCAGGAGAACTTTCAGGTGTATGGCGCTCGCAAAGTGTGGAAGCAGCTGAAGCGGCAGTCAACGCCAGCGGCCCGATGCACCGTGGAACGGCTCATGAAGGATCTCGGCTTACGCGGCGCGCGCCGTGGCAAGGCGTTCAAGACCACAATACCGGACAGCGGCGCCTCGCGACCTGCCGATCTAGTGGACCGACAGTTTGTCGCGACGCGGCCGGATCAGCTGTGGGTTGCTGATATCACTTACGTAGCGACCTGGCGTGGCTTTGTGTTCGTCGCTTTCGTCGTTGACGTGTTCTCCCGGCGCATCGTTGGATGGCGTGTCTCGACATCGCTCAGGACGGACTTGGTACTGGATGCATTGGAGCAAGCGATTCATGCGCGCGGTAAGGCGGAGGATCTCGTTCATCACAGCGACCGCGGCACGCAGTATCTGTCGATTCGCTACAGCGAGCGCTTGGCCGAGGCCGGTATTACCGCATCTGTCGGCAGTGTTGGCGATAGCTACGACAATGCACTGGCCGAAACGATCAACGGATTGTACAAGACCGAAGTGATCAGAAAGCGCGCTCCGTGGCGCAACGTCGATGACGTGGAGTACGCCACACTCGAGTGGGTAGACTGGTTCAACAACCGTCGTCTGCTCGAACCAATTGGTGATATGCCGCCTGCTGAATACGAAGCAATGTATTATCAAGAACAGGCTCAGGCCATGGTCGCCTGAGTCAAACCAAAAACTCTCCGGAGAACCCGGGGCGATTCAGAACGCATTTACGCCTTGGGGGGGCAATTCTGTGAGCCGCATCATGCGTGTGCGAAAATCGTCAGAGCTTCTCATCTATATGGTTCAGGTATGCTTGAATCAGGTCCACCGTGCATCCGCGTGCGTTGGCCAATTCATCCGGCGTCGCATCGCGCTGGGTCCCCAGCATCTTGCCCCGATGGCGGCCCTGCTGCAGCGGTTTGTGGTTCGCAAGTTCTCCCAGAAGTTTCCATTTGCGCTGGTGGATACCCAACGTTTTGATTACTGAGCGCCCACTGCCAAAGTGCCGTGCGAGCGCATCGCGGATTTCGTACAGATGAACCAGCTCATTGTCCGGATCCCTGACGGCCGCGGAGTAGCTCGCCAGCATTGAGCTCAACACCGGGTCTGTAAGGT
>JAUILK010000021.1 GCA_030433275.1 Gammaproteobacteria bacterium | reverse complement strand
TGCCGCCGCTTATGGAAGAACTGCGAGCGTAAGATCAATACCAGCCGACAGTTCGTCCATGTGGCGTTCTTGACACTGTTTGCTCCGGAGATTGTGAACAGGCTCTTACACTGCGCTGGTGTTCAGCCGTATCATGCATCGTGTCCTCATCCCAGCGCTCGCCAGCATTCATGATCCCAACCCACCGGCACCCACCCAACTACGTGCTGCCGCCAATCGCATCGATCTGAAAATCGACCGCCTACTGGAGGGACACAACCTCGCCGCTTAAACTTGACTCATCCGTAAAGCAAAATCCCGCTCAAGGACTCTAACGGGCGGTTTATAATGGCTTGGCTGACAAGCCGATAAACTCTTGGCTGCCGCTCGATCCAAATAGTGCATAGCCTTACCTGATCAGTTGGCCGGCGTAAAAGCGACAATTTACGATATCAAGACTTAGCAACGGAGCGACGTGCACACCGGTTCCATTCGCTCCGGCTGCAGGAATGCACCTCGAGGCACATCATGGCAGGACATAGCAAGTGGGCGAACATCCAACATCGCAAGAAGGCTCAGGACGCCAAACGGGGCAAAATCTTTACCAAATTAATCCGGGAGATCACGGTGGCAGCCCGGGTCGGCGGCCCGAATCCCGATTTGAATCCACGGCTGCGGCTTGCCATCGACCGCGCGCTCAGCGTCAACATGCCAAAAGACAATATCGAACGGGCGATCAAGCGCGGAGCCGGTGCGGATGATTTGACAAGCTATGAGGAGCCTCGTTTCGAAGGCTACGGGCCGGCCGGAGTCGCCATTATGGCCGACTGCATGACCGATAACCGTAACCGCACAGTCAGCGAGGTCCGTTTTGCTTTCAGCAAACACGGTGGCAACCTGGGTACGGACGGCTGCGTAGCGTATCTTTTCCGCAAACAAGGTGTTTTCGTCTTCCCGCCGCACAGCGACGAGGACCGCATCCTCGAGGTCGCCCTGGAGGCCGGCGCCGAAGACATCGCTAATAGCGATGACGGCTCTGTGGAAGTGCTGACCTCACCAGAACACTATGATGCGGTCAAGCAGGCACTGGAGCGCGCCGACCTAGCGCCGGCGGATGCCGAGATTACCATGCGACCGGAGACCACCGTAACGGTCGGCGCCGAAGAAGGTCGTAAGACGCTGAAACTAATCGAGCACCTGGAGGATTTGGACGACGTCCAAAATGTCTACACCAACGCCGAAATACAGGAATCAGCTTACGACGAAGCATGAGGGGTTGCTCCACAATGGTGCACAGCGCATCCTTGGCATTGATCCCGGCTTGCGGATCACCGGATTCGGTGTCATTGCAGTAACCGGTTCCAGGTTGGCTTACATTGCTAGCGGCATTATCCGAATTCCGGACGGCGCACTTCCCGAGCGGTTGAGTCTGCTATTTGAGCAGCTAGCATGCGTCGTGGCTCAATATAAGCCGGTCGCCGCAGCGGTCGAACAGGTTTTCGTCCATCGCAATCCGAGCTCGGCGTTGAAGCTCGGTCATGCGCGAGGCGCGGCCATTTGCGCCTGTGCCCGCGCCGGTTTGACGGTTGCCGAATACACGCCTCGGAGGATCAAGCAGGCTTTGGTCGGCGCAGGTGGCGCTGACAAACATCAGGTGCAGTATATGGTGCAGCACTTACTCCGCCTGCAGGGGAATCTGCAAGTCGATGCAGCGGATGCACTGGCCACAGCCGTTTGCCATGCCCACGACCAGCGCTTCGACTGCGCTTGGGCCGGCGAGAAACACATACCATGATTGGCCGTCTGCGGGGCACTCTACTTGAAAAGCAACCGCCGCGGTTGCTCATTGACGTTCAGGGAGTGGGCTATGAACTCGAGGCGCCGATGTCCACCTTCTACGAGCTACCGGCCCAGGGCGAGTCAATTACTATTCGCACTCACCTCGCCATCAAGGATGATGGGCATATTTTATACGGCTTCCACACCGAACAAGAGCGCGCATTATTTCGCAGTCTCATCCGAGTAAGTGGCGTAGGCCCTAAAATGGCGCTGGCTTTTCTCTCCGGCATGCGCACGGAAGAATTCCTGCGGTGCGTGCAGCGGCGTGATACCGCAGCGCTCATACGCTTGCCCGGCGTAGGTAAAAAAACAGCGGAACGTTTGGTGATAGAGATGCAAGATCGGGTCTCTGCGTTTGAGACCCAGACCGGCACAACTGCAGGAGCCTTTCCCTGTACAACAAACGGCGCAAGCGAATCGCTCACCGAAGCCATGAGTGCCTTGCTAGCGCTCGGCTACAAAACGCCCGAGGCTCAGCAGCTATTGGCTGGACTAGCGGAAGCTGAATTGAGCAGCGAGGAATTGATCCGGCTTGCCCTTCGCAAGGCCGTTCACAAATCATAAACCATGAGCAAACCGATACATGGCCTCCACGCGGAGCAACCTAATATCAACCCCACTGGCAGCCATCGCCAATGTATTACTCGGGATTTAGCGACCGCTAAATCGTGCGGCAGTCAAAAGGTGGTAACAATACCACCTCGAACTATCAGGCATTAAATACAGGCGACGCCTATGCGCACGGCTGATTGCAGACATGCCTGAGGATACGGGGCCATGATTGAGCCGGATCGAGTCGTTCAAGAACAGGCCGCGGGCGAAGACGAGGCCATCGATCGGGCCATCCGTCCGCGCCGGTTGACCGATTATGTGGGCCAACCGGCGGTTAGAGAACAGCTGGAGATTTTCGTCCACGCCACGCGGCAACGCGGCGAGCCGCTTGATCATGTCCTGATCTTCGGTCCGCCCGGCTTGGGTAAAACGACCCTGGCCCATATCGTCGCCTACGAACTGGGGGTGGGCTTGCGGCAAACTTCCGGGCCGGTGCTCGACAAACCCGGCGACCTAGCAGCGCTGCTAACCAATCTCGAACCCCAGGATGTGCTGTTTATCGACGAAATCCATCGACTCTCACCAGTGATCGAGGAGGTCCTCTATCCGGCAATGGAGGACTTCAAAATCGACATCCTGATCGGCGAGGGACCAGCGGCGCGCTCCATCAAACTCGACCTGCCGCCGTTCACGCTGGTGGGCGCCACAACCCGCGCAGGTCTGCTCACCTCGCCTCTACGCGATCGCTTCGGCATCGTGCAGCGTCTGGAGTATTATTGCGTGGAAGACCTCGCCGCCATCGTGCAGCGCTCCGCGACATTGTTGGCGCTCACTATAGACGGTCGCGGAGCATTGGAAATCGCGCAACGCTCCCGGGGAACCCCACGAATTGCCAATCGCCTGCTGCGGCGGGTACGCGATTTCGCTGAAGTAAAGGCGGACGGGCGCATCACGATGGAGGTAGCAAAGGCCGCCATGGATCTACTGAATGTGGATGGCAACGGCTTTGATATCCAAGATCAACGGCTGCTGCTGACCATCATCGAGAAATTCGACGGTGGCCCGGTCGGACTCGACAGCTTAGCGGCGGCGATCGGCGACGAACGCGGCACCATCGAGGATGTGCTGGAGCCCTACCTGATTCAGCAGGGCTTTATCAAGCGCACAGCGCGGGGGCGAATGGCAACCCGCAACGCTTATCTGCATTTTGGCTATCCACCGCCCGCGCGTAGCCACGAGGCGACACCGGATCTATTCGACGACGCCTGAGCGCGGCCATTCACGCGATGAAGCTATACCACCCGCGATCCACCCTGACCTTGATCCTGTATGGCTTCGGGGTCGTATCATTGCCGCTGTTCTTTGCCCTGGCCTATGCCGGTGTCTACGTTGACCGGCTCTCTGAGCAGGCCCAGACAACCGTCTACAATGCGGCCCAGGCAATTCAAGGCAGCCGCAGCCTCGTAGAGGCGCTCACCGGAATGGAACGCACGGCGCGGCAGTATTTGTTGCTGGGCGATCACTCGCTATTAAAAGTTTACAAAAAGACTCATGACGAGTTCCAATCCATCGTCAAACACCTCAGTATTCTCACTGCCGCAGCGCCGCATCGTCGCCATATCGACAACATCGGTCGCCAGGAAACCAAGCTGTTCGAACGCTTATCGGATGAAAACGCGCGCCAGCAGATGACCCAGCAGGAAACTGCGGATGTCTTCATTACACTGCACAAGCTCGCCGATCAAATCAGCCGGGGGAGCAATCGGCAGATCGACCACGAAGTTCAGGTAATGCAGCAGACAGCCACTATGGCTCAGCGCGTGCTATTCTGGCTGGCTATTGCGCTCATCCCGCTGACCCTTATTTCGACGGCGATTTTCACTGTGCTGATCTCGCGTCCCGTCCGCCAGGTGGACAATGCCATTCGCGAACTCGGTGCCGGTCGTTTCGGCTCGCCTATCAAGGTTTCCGGGCCCCAGGACCTGCATGCGCTGGGCGAGCGTCTTGAGTGGCTGCGCTGTCGATTGATCGAGCTCGAGAGTGAGAAGACCCGTTTCCTGCGACACGTTTCCCACGAACTCAAAACGCCGCTTACCACGATCCGAGAGAGCACGGCTCTGCTGGGAGATGAAATAGTAGGCACGCTCAACGACGAACAGCGGGAAATTACCCAGATTCTCCATGCAAGCGGACACCGCCTGCAGATCCTCATTGAGGACCTGCTCGATTTCTCCCGTATGCAAGCGCACCGCCCCGCGCTCAACCTTGTCCCTGTAGACATGAGTGTGCTGGTGGAAAACGTACTGCAGAATCACAGGTTGGCAATCAAAGCGAAGTCGCTTCTGGTAACGACCAAACTCGCCGAGTGCCGATTGGTTGGCGATGCTGGAAAGCTACGAACCGTCGTGGACAATCTGCTTTCTAACGCAATCAAATTTTCGCCCACCCACGGCGCGCTGACCATCAGAACTCTGCAACTCGAAAATACCGCCGTTCTGGACGTCGCCGACCAAGGCCCCGGGATTGCTGCTGCGGAACGCGATAGAGTATTCGAAGCTTTTTTTCAAGGTAAGCTCCAACCCGAAGGCTACGTCAAGGGCTCAGGCCTAGGACTGTCTATTGCCCGAGAGTACGTGCTCGCGCACGATGGACGCATCGACATTCTGGGTAGACCAGGATCTGGAGCACGACTGCGGGTTATGCTGCCGTGTCGCACAATCCCAAAACTGGCAGCCGCCAACCGAACAGCCGTAAACGGACCTTGAACAACCCAAAACGGCATCTCTAAAATATTAATAGGCACTCATGCATGAGCAAAACGCCGCTCACGTTGATTTTTTTCATCCTTCCGCTGATGATGCCAGGCTGTCGATATTTTCCGGTCGAAAACGGCCAAGACGAGAACGACCAACGGACAGCGGCGCTTGCTCGACCCGAACCACGCGTGATCGCCGAACTACTGGGTTACTATCAAGACCTCGACAGACTTGACGAGAACGGCCTAAAAACCCGCTTCTCTGGACTCCAGGGCCGATTGCAAAAGGACGAGTGCAACACGGCTCGGTTGAAATCGGCTATGATACTCAGCAAATTATCGGTCCATAGTGGCGGCCCGAGCAGTCAAGCCATTTTAGACCCGTGTCTGAATAATGCATTCAATCGATATTCCGCAGCAGGTAGGCTTGCCTACCTGCTGCAAGACTTGATCGAAACCCGCAAGACCGCCGACGAAACTCACGCCGAGCTACAAAATTACCACCATCAGATTAAAACGCTGCAAGACGAAAACGAAAAATTACACAAACAACTCGAAGGCTTAAAGGCCATTGAGAAAAGCATTCAGCAGCGTAACCAGCACTAGCGGAGTGGAATCCAACATGGCCCATGACTACCGAATCCTGGTGGTCGACGACGACCCGGGAGTGCTGCGCCTGCTCTCCATTCGACTCAAATCCAACGGCTACGAAGTGGCAACCGCCCAAAGCGGCGAGGAAGCGCTGTCGAATTTTGCAGGAATTAGACCGCACCTCGTAATAACGGATCTGCGCATGGACGGCATGGATGGCATGACGCTATTCCAGAACCTGCACAAACAACATCCTACACTGCCCGTGATCATTCTTACGGCTCACGGGTCGATTCCGGATGCCGTAGAGGCAACTCAGAAGGGCGTCTTCGGTTTCATCACCAAACCATTCGAGGCCCCCGCGCTATTGCAACAAGTGGAAAGCGCCTTGCGCCTTTCGGGCATCGTGGAACCAGACACTGCGGGCAAGGAAACCAATACCTGGCGTGCCGAAATCATCAGCCGCAGCCCTTTGATGGAGGATGTCCTGCAACGCGCCAAGATGATCGCCCCAAGCGAAGCCAGTGTGTTCATTCAGGGTGAGAGTGGTACCGGCAAAGAATTGCTGGCAAAAGCCATCCATAACACAAGCCGGCGCAGCAAGGGGCCCTTCATCGCCGTCAACTGCGGTGCGATACCCGAACCACTCCTGGAGTCCGAACTTTTCGGCCATAAAAAAGGCGCCTTCACAGGCGCCAATCAAGACCACGAGGGCCTTTTCAAAGCCGCTGACGACGGGACACTGTTCCTCGATGAAATCGGAGATATGCCGCTTGCGCTCCAGGTCAAACTGCTGCGAGTGCTACAGGAGCATCAGGTGCGGCCAGTTGGCTACACGCAGGATATATCCGTCAATGTGCGGATCATTTCCGCGACCCATCGTGACCTAGAGCAAGAGATGGCCGAGAGTCGTTTCCGTGAAGATCTCTACTATCGACTAAATGTGGTGACTTTATCTCTGCCCTCGCTTGCGCAGCGCCGCGAGGATGTGCCAGTTCTAGCCAACCACTTCCTTCATCAGCTGGCGCGCAAATATGAAAAAAATCTCAAAGGCTTCTCGCAGGAGGCCATGGAACACCTGGTCAGCGCCCAATGGCCGGGTAATATCCGTCAGCTTTACAATGTAATCGAGCAAGTGGCGATTTTATCCACGACGCCGATCATTTCATACGATCTGGTACAGCAGGCCTTGCGGGAGGACTCCCCCGGTCTGCCGCCTTTTGCCGACGCCCGGCGTGATTTCGAGCGCGGTTACTTAGTCAAGCTGCTGCAGATCACCGAAGGTAATGTCAGCCGTGCGGCCCGACTGGCGAAAAGAAACCGTACCGAATTCTACAAATTGCTCAACCGCCACGATCTCAACCCCAGCCTGTTCAAACAGGCACGTTGATGCGCGTGAAAACATCTCCGATGCCTGAGCTGCAGATGCCTCGGCTGGCCATTACCCAACTCGACCGGATACGCCATGAGCCGACAAGAAAGCGACAAACTTTCTGTCTACCAAGAGGTGAAATGAAAACATGAGAGAAACCACATGCGTGTATTCCACCGCAGGCCTGTCTCCAAAAAGAGACGCATGGTTGACCTCTCGCACCAAACCCTATTTCTGTACCAATCGCAAAGCGCGCTCTATACATTTTTCTATTTAATTATCAATGTAATAAATTTATTCAGATCCGCACGTTCCGCACCATCGCACATCCCGACAAAGCCAAACTTGGCTGAATATCGCCAACTGGAGTAGCCTTAATAGGCAGTCGCAAGGGACATATGGAGAAATATAGCGGCGAGAACCAAACAAGTGTCTCTATTAGGAGACATATTTAGCGGTCACCTAATTGAATCGATGCTGGCGGGTAATTCTATCTTTTTGAATCAATTAAATTTATTAAAATAGGCATGTCTTTTGCTTTCAAATGATTAGCTGGCTGCGGCTATACTCCCGCAGAGGTATTTTCCGGAACAAGCTGGCCAACAATAAAGACCCGACCGAACGCGAGCGCGCGTTTACTGTTTTCGCGCCTGTAGGCTCTAGTAAGCCCCGTCACCCCCTCATTCCGGCCTGCAGGTGCTTTCTCCTTCCTGCAACCCCTGTGTCGAACAAGGTTTCGGCACAGGGGTTGTCAATATTCGGCACCATTGCGCCTCTTCGAGCACTCTGCGTCGGCAAAAGCCTCGAATGCCCGCCCCGTGGTGAGATAAGTGCGCCCGGCAACCCGCTGCCCCAGACGGGTAGAACGTAGGCGGTCCTGCACCGGCCCTTTTACCTCGGCTAGATACAAAACGATGCCAGCATGCGCCAGCGCCTCTTCCAGATGATCGAGCATCTCCAAGCCGCTCGCGTCGATGTAATTGACTGCTGCCATCACCAACAACAGTTTCTGCGTATCCGGCGCAGCCGCCAAGTGCCGAGTTATGAAATCCTCGACCTGGGCGGCGTTGGCAAAATAAATGCTTTCATCGACGCGCACCGCCAACACCCGCGGGTTGGTCTGCGCCACGTAGCGGTTGACATTACGATAATGCTCGGTACCAAGAAGCCGGCCAACCACCGCAATGTGCGGATGCCCCGTGCGCCACAGGTACAGCGCCAGCGACAAAACGATCCCCATCAACAAACCCACCTCGATACCGAGCCCCAGTACCGCCACACCCGTTACCGCCAAGGCGACGCCATCGGCGCGGTCATAGGCCCAGACCCGGCGCGCGCCAGCCACGTCGATCAGCTGCGCAACTGCGACGACGATGATCGCCGCCAGCACCGCATCGGGCAGAAAGTAGAACCAACCCGTGACAAACAAAGCGACTACACCGATCAACCCGGCGGTGATGATACCGGCCAACTGAGTACGAGCACCGACATCGAAGTTAACCACCGAGCGCGAAAAGCCGCCGGCCACCGGCAAGGCGCCGACCATAGCAGCGGCGAGGTTGCTCATGCCAAGCGCAACAAGTTCCCGGTTGGCATCGACTTTCTGGCGTCGGCGTGCGGCCAACACCTTAGCGAGCGATACGCTTTCCACATAGCCTATCAAGGCGATCAACATCGCTGAGGGCAGCAGTGTGCGCCAGCCTGATGCGGAGAGAAAATCAAGCGACGGCACCGGCAGTCCCGCTGACACGGTACCCACCACAGCCAATCCATAGGTACTCTCGGCATTGAGTAGTGCCGCTGCTAGCGTGGCCAAAATTACGACGCTCAACGGGATTGTGCGTACGACCAATACGACGCTACGAGCATCCATACCGATCCGTTTCAATAGGCGCATGAGTGGGCTGCGCCCCACCAGCAACACCATGAGAGCGGCCAGACCAAACGTTAGTGTCGGACCGTGCAACTCATCGACATGGCTTATGAGCGCCTGCAGCGTCTCGAAGACATCGCCGCGAGCCAAATCGATGCCCAACAGGTATTTGACCTGACTCGTTATGATCAACACCGCCGCACCACTGGTGAACCCTGAAAGCACGGGGTGGCTGATGAAGTTGACCAAGACGCCGAGCCGGAACACGCCGAGCAGAGTGAGAAACAAACCTCCTTCGGCAGCCAGAATGACGGCGCCGCTCAGCCAAAGTTGCCTATCTCCACCGCTGTAGTCGTTGAGCGCGTTGGCCACCATAAGGGCAAGCACCGCTACGGGACCCACCCCCAGCACCCGGCTGGTGCCAAACAACGCATACGCAAGGGGCGGGATGATCGACGCGTATAACCCCGTTTCCGGTGGCAGGCCAGCCAGCACGGCATAGGCCATACTCTGCGGCACCAGCAGACTGGCTGCTACGATTCCAGCTATCAGATCGTCGGACCAAGCGCTACGGCCAGCGTCTCGTAACTGTCCAAGCAGGGGCAGCAGGCGCGGCAAGACGTGCCACGCTCTCGCGCGCACCCTCATTGCCGCTTCATGCCCGCTGTCCGCAAGCCAGGTTGGCCGGTACCGCCACGTCCATCATCTTGGGATCGGGGAGATCCAGGCTGCGCATGATCTCAGCATATTGCTCGGCGCTCTTATCGGCTAGACGCGGATTGAAACGCCGCTCCTCCCAGATGGTGGAGACCGTAAAGCCCTTATAATCATGAGCCGGATACACCCGTGTTTCCTCATCCAGCATAAACAATTTGTTCACGATCGAATCATACGATGCATAGGGATCGCCGCCCTGGAAATCGGTGCGGCCAGAACCGCGGATCAGCAGCACATCACCGGTAAATACCGCATCCTCGCATTCGCCGCGCCCATCAAGCACGAAACTGAACGATTCATTCGTATGACCTGGCGTATACAATGCCTTGAGCCGAACCCCATCGACATCGACAATCTCACCCTCGCGGACGTGTTGCGAGACACACTCGGCTCTCGTGAACTCACCCATGAGAGTCATACATCCGGTAGCATCACGCAGATCGCCAAGCGCGGTAACATGATCGGCGTGCGTGTGTGTATCGATGGCGTGCACGAGCTTAAGATCAAGCTGCTTGATCAGGCTGAGATAAATCGGCATTTGCTCCTTGACCGGATCGATGATCAGCGCTTCCCGGCCCTTGCCGGATGCGATCAGATACGTATACGTGCTGGATTGCCGATCGAACAACTGGCGAAACAGCATCATGCACCTCCAATCATTATATTCGTTTTAGGAATAACTATATTCCATTTAATTTAATACGCTAAACATTAGCGGGCAACTGCTCAATAAAGGAGATCGGACATGACAACCCCGCAAGCCACGAACAAACGCCACGTTGTAGCCGTCGTCGGTGGTGGCACGGCTGGCCTGGCGGTGGCCGCTGCCCTGCTGCACCGGCAACCCGACCTCGACGTGGCAATAATCGAGCCCAGCGAAGACCACTACTATCAGCCGGGCTGGACCCTGGTTGGCGGCGGCGACATGACGGCCGCCCAGACCCGACGCAGTGAAGCTGAGGTAATGCCGCCCAAGGCACGCTGGATCAAGGACGCAGTGGCCTCCTTTCAACCCGAAGAGAACCGCCTCACGCTGGCCTCTGGCGGTACGCTCGAATACCGCTTCCTAGTCGTCGCCGCAGGTCTGCAGATCGACTGGAATGCGATCGAAGGGCTGCCCGAGACGCTCGGCAAGAACGGCGTAACCTCCAACTACCGCTACGATCTGGCTCCCTATACTCACCAACTGGCCGAATCATTCGACGGCGGCGCCGCGCTGTTCACTCAACCGGCGATGCCAATCAAATGTGCCGGGGCGCCGCAGAAGGCGCTGTACCTGTCGGCCGACACCTTCCGGCGTCGGGGCATCAAGGCCGACATCGGCTTCTACAATCAGGGCAGCGCCATGTTCGGCGTACCCGCCTATGCGAAGGCGCTGGACAAAATCATCGCGGGCTACGGCGCCATACCCTATTTCAAGCACAACCTGATCGCCGTGGACGGCGACAAACGCACAGCCACCTTCCAGACCGAAACCGGCACCGTAACCCGGCGTTTCGATTTACTGCACGTGGTACCGCCGCAATCAGCGCCGGATTTCATCAAAACCAGCCCGATCGCCGGCGCAGCCGGCTGGGTCAGCGTGGACAAACACCGCCTGCGCCACACTCGCTACGACAATATTTTTGCACTCGGCGACTGCACCGACACCCCCAACGCCAAAACCATGGCGGCGGCGCGACGGCAGTTCCCAGTCGTGGTCGCCGGTCTGCTACAAGCGCTCGGCCACACCAACGAGGCGACCGAATACGACGGCTACGGAGCCTGCCCGCTGACCACTGAGCACGGCAAAGTCATGCTGGCCGAGTTCCGCTACAACGGCGAGGTAATAGCGAGTTTCCCACTCGACCCGCGCGTTCCCCGTCGCACGTACTGGGCGCTGAAACGCCACTTTTTCCCCTGGCTGTACTGGAACGTAATGCTCAAGGGCCGCGATTGGAGCTGGCCGGAGCATAAGCCATGCCCACGGCTCACAGCACAACCAACGTAAGCAACGCCGGGTCAAGCAATCCTCGCAACCACCGACGGCAAGGAACGCGACCGGCCGTAGCCGGCGCGCCCCTGCCCCTTGCCGTTGGTCGATCGCCACGCGCCGCAATGCAGATCAATGGACAAAGACGCTTGAACTCCCATTGCGCGTGCCTCACCGCGCTACTCTTTGCTAGGACGTTTGCCAAGCTTGCGCTGCAGCGTGCGCCGGTGCATGCGTAAGGCACGCGCAGTTGCGGATACATTCCCCCCATGGGCTTTTAGCACCCTCTGCAGATGCTCCCACTCCAAACGCTTGACCGAGGGCGGGCGCACGGGTAGAACGACTTCGGTATTCGCTCTTTGACATCCCAGCGCGGCGACAATTTCATCGGCGTCGGCCGGTTTGGCGAGGTAATGCACGGCTCCGAGTTTGATTGCCTCCACGGCCGTAGCAATGCTCGCATAGCCGGTGAGCACCACGATCCGCATCGTCTCTTGCAGGGTCAACAAGCGTTGCACCAATGGCAGCCCCGAATCTTCCCCGAGCCTAAGATCGACTACCGCGCAGGTCGGCACTCGCTGTAGCGCCACCGTCAGCGCTTCAGTGGCGGTCTGCGCCACATCGACCTCGAAGCCCCGCCGAATCAGCGCTTGCGCCAAAACCCGGCAAAACACCGGATCATCGTCCACCAGCAAAAACGTCTCTCGATCGAGTGCCATCAACGCATCCGGTCACATTCAGGCCGCCGCCCGCAACCGCTCCAGCGGCAGCAATACTCGCGCCACCGTCCCGCCACCGCTGCGCGGGCTCAGTGTGAGCGCACCGCCCAGGCGCTCTATGATGCCCTGGGTCAAATACAGTCCTAAACCATTACCGGTTACCTTGGTGGTCACCGGCGCCCGCCCCAGCACGGCAGCAATCTTGGGACTGAGCCCCGCACCGCGGTCGGCCACGGTTAGCTCCAGCGTGTCGTCCGCCATCCCGGCTGCCACGCTGATCTGGTGGGGCGAGGCATCCGCCGCATTATGGAGCAGATTGACGAGGGCCTGGGTGAGCGTGCGGTCAGCGACGATTCGCAACCCCGCTGGCAACACGGCGTCGTTGTACTCCACGCGCACACCGGGGCGCAGCACCTGCCACTGGCCGAGCAAATCCTGCAGATAACGATCCAACGCCACGGCGCAACCGGATTCGGCGCGCACTTCACCCGCCGAGGCCGAAATCGTGGTCAACGCCTGCCGACAGCGCCCAATTTGCGCTTGCAGAATACCCAGGTTCTCCTGGTCATCCGACGAACGCGCCTGCGCTTGCATCTCCTTTAGCAAAACCGCCATAGTGCCCAACGGTGTCCCCAGCTCGTGGGCAGCGCCGGCAGCCAGGGTAGCCAAACTGAGCAAACGTTCATCCCGCAAGGCACGCTCGCGTGCCTGAGCCAGAGCACGCTCCTGCTCGCGCAAAGTCTGCCCCATCCCGGCAACGAAATAGGCAATCAAGGCGGCACTGAGCATAAACCCCAGCCACATACCGAACACATGCATCTGGAAGTGGCCACTGGCTCCACTGGCACCCGACAGGGGCCGGTACAGCACCATAAGGCTGGAGTAACAGGCGATCGTCACGGCGGCAATGATCCACGTCTGCCGGCGCGAAAGCACGGTGGCGGCAATGGTCAAGGACAACAGCAACAGCCATACGAATGGGTTGGTGGCACCGCCGGTGAAGTAGAGCAAAGCGGTCAAACCCAGAACGTCGGCCAACAAATGGCCCATGAACTCATGACTGCCGGGTTGCTGACGCTTGAGCCGCCACCACGCCACAGCATTGAGCAAAGCAAGCCCGGCAATAATGAGCCCCACGTCGGCAAGCGGCACGTCCATATTCAACGCGAACGCGGCCACGAGCACAGCCACCGTTTGACCGGCGATCGTGAAATTGCGCAGCATCAACAGCCGGCGCAGGTTGATCCGTGTGGAGGCTTCGTGCATATCTGTCATCTGGATTGGCATGGATGTCCCGCTCAAGCACATGCCCAACTTGATAATTTAACACGACCAGCCATCTGGCTTACGAGGGCAGGCTCGCAATGGCGTGGTCCATTTAAGTCGCCGCTACTATTAGAACGGCTGAGTGTGAGCGAATCCATTGAACTAGGAGAGAAGAAAAATGCAATGGCCTGCCTTGCGCGCAGCGCTGCTGGCGCTCATCAGCCTCTTGCCGCTGAGTGTCCATGGACAAGGGTTTTCCGGTAAACGACTTTTCCCTGCCACCCCGAGCGTTGTAGATCCTTTTTTCATCGACGAACTGGATGCGCTGTTCAGTCATCGACCTGACGCCAACGCGGACGGCACCAAAGTGGACACTGCACAAGCCACGCTGACTGTCTCCAAACGCATCACCAAACGGCTAACGCTGACGCTGGCGAGCGGATATGCCCACCTAGACCCGACTCAGGGATCCAAACAAAATGGCTTCACCAATACGACGCTTGGAGTCAAGTTCATGGGGCCGATCAGCGCCGAGCGCGAATCAGTCGTGGCCATCGGTTTGGACACAAAAATTGGTGGTACCGGCAGCCAAGCGGTCGATCGAGACTCATTCTCTACCTTCTCGCCCAGCTTTTTCCTCGGTCAAGGCTTCGGCAACCTACCAGAAAACGTCAAATATTTACGGCCGTTGGCATTCAATACCGCCATCGCCTACAATTTTCCTACCCGCGGTCGCGAACCGGAAACCCTCTCCAGCGGCTTTGCCTTACATTATAATCTCGGCTATTTGACCTCTTTCGTGCGCGACATCGGTCTACCGACCTGGCTGAACCATGCAATTCCCGTAGTCGAGGCGCCTCTGCGATTCTGCATGGAAAGCGGCTGCAAGGGCCTGACCGGCACGATCAACCCCGGGGTTATTTGGTTCAATCACCTCGGGCAAATTAGCATCGAGGCGAGCATCCCGGTGAACGAGCGCACCGGTGACCGCGTGGGAATGCTCCTCCAGCTGCATCTCTATATGGAAGATTTGTTCCCCAACTCCCTAGGCAAACCCTTTTTCGACTGATATCGATCACCATAGACATGCTGGTTAAGCTGGCGCGGCACTGGTAACACCATCTGCTCACCACCGTTCGCTATGGGTGGAAGCAGCTCAACGCCGCATGGCTCCCGCCACCCGGCGTTGGCTATGTCTCTGGCATGTGCCCTATTGCATACCGCTCAGCATTTGCTCGTAGACTTCTATAGAGTAGGTTTACTAGCCGATGCCTCATGCCAGGTTTGGCCATGACACCTAAAGATCCTCGACCCACCCATGGCAAGCACACGGCGCACATCATCAACCGTGCCGACATCGTCGATCGGAACTTTCGCCAGCTTCTGCAGACATGGAATGAACCGCCGACACACCGCGCCAGGCTCACCGAGTCGGTCCGCAGCGGCTCGACACTCAGCGGTACGGCCTTCCTCGAGCTGTTCGACTCACAAATGCTCTCACGCCATCTCGACTTCGAGGCGCGCGCCATGCGCGCCCGCAACGAAGGCTTTTACACGATCGGCAGCGCCGGACATGAGGGCAATGCCGTACTCGGGCGCCTCACGCGCCATACCGATCCCGCATTCCTGCATTACCGATCCGGCGGCTTCATGATGGAACGCGCGCGCAAGCTCCCGCACATCGATCCGGTATACGATGCAGCAATGTCGTTAGCGGCAAGCGCCACGGATCCGATCTCAGGTGGCCGCCACAAAGTCTGGGGCTCCAAACCACTGTGGGTACTGCCGCAGACCTCGACCATCGGTTCACAGCTACCCAAAGCGGTGGGCATGGCCATTGCCATCGCACTAGCGCGGCGCAGCGCAACCGCGCTGCCGATCCCACCAGATGCCATCATTGTCTGCAGCTTCGGTGATGCCTCCGTAGACCATGCCGCCGCACAATCGGGGTTTAACGCCGCCGCCTGGACAACCTATCAGCACTTGCCCTGCCCAATCCTGCTCGTCTGCGAAGACAATGGCTTGGGGATTTCCCTGCGCACGCCGACAGGTTGGGTTGAGGCCAGCCTGCGCGGCCGTCCGGGCATACGCTACTTTACCGGCGACGGTGCGGACCTCATCGAGACCCACACCGTCGCAGAGACAGCCGTGGAGTATGTCCGCCGCACCCGCAAACCCGCCTTCCTGCACCTTCACATGCACCGCTTGCTCGGCCATGCCGGCTCGGATCTGGAAGACAAGTACCGCAGCCTGCCACAGATCGAGGCCGGCGAGGCTCAAGACCCGCTATTGCATAGCGCACGCACTGCACTGCGATCGGGGCTGCTGGGTGCAACGCAGATTCTGGACCGCTACCAGGCAGCTCGTAAGCGGGTGCACGAAGCAGCATCCTGCGCGGCACGGACGCCTAAACTCGAGCGCCGCACGCAGATCATGCACCCGCTCGCACCCTACAATGCCGCAGCGGTCAACGCCGAAGCGGCCCGCGCCGATTATCAAACCGAATACCCCGGCGTGACTGCCGATTCGAGCGGACCGCCGAAGCAAGAGCCGCCTCGCCACTTCGCCGTTCAGCTCAATCGCGCCCTGCACGAGTTGCTGGCGAAATACCCGCAGGCCATCGTCTTCGGCGAGGACGTCGCCCAAAAAGGCGGTGTCTACACGGTCACCACCGGACTCTACGAGACATTCAAAGGCCACCGTGTATTCAATACACTAATCGATGAGACCACCGTGCTCGGGTTGGCTCAAGGCGCGGCCTATCTGGGACTGCTGCCGATCCCTGAAATCCAATACCTTGCCTATTTTCACAATGCCTGCGATCAGATCCGCGGCGAGGCGGGCTCTCTGCAGTTTTTCTCCAACGGCCAGTACGCCAACCCTTTGCTGATGCGCATCGCCGCGTTCGCCTACCAGAAGGGCTTCGGTGGGCACTTTCATAACGATAACTCCATCACTGCATTGCGCGATATACCAGGTCTGGTCATCGCCTGCCCGGCACGCGGCGACGATGCGGTGCGAATGCTGCGCACCTGCGCGGCGCTGAATGTAGTAAACGGTCGCGTGGTGGCCTTCCTCGAGCCAATCGCGCTTTATATGACCAAGGATCTCTACCAACCCAACGACGGCAAATGGCTGTTTCCCTACCCAGAGCCTGGCCGCGCCATTTCTCTTGGTTCAGCGCGGGTATATCATGCACAGGCACGTGAGTTGCTGATCATCACCTATGGCAATGGGGTCTGGCTGTCGCTGCGAGCGGCGAGGCGGCTGCTCCGGCAGAGCGGGAGACGGATACGTATCATCGATCTGCGCTGGCTTAAACCACTGAACCGCATAATCATCGCTCGGCACGCGCGGTCGATCGGCCGGGTTCTGGTGGTCGATGAGGGTCGGCGCACCGGCGCGATCTCTGAGGAGATCGTCACCGCCATCGTCGAAACCTGCGGTCACGGTATTCAAATTCGGCGCGTCGTCGGCGACGACAGCTATATCCCCTTGGGAAAAGCGGCACAACAAGTACTGCCAGATGAAGAGCAGATCATCACAGCCGCCCACTCCATGCTGGCTGCCATAAACGACCAATGAGTGGTGCCTACCCGGAAGGAAAACGAGCTTTGCGGCTCGATTGGGTGGCGCAACACGCAACCGGCTTCGAATTAGCGAGCACCGCGACTACACTGGGTGTCTCGTTACGATTTGCAAAGAGGATCCATAAAAGCCATGGCAGAACATCGCAACGTACTGGGTAGTGAGCTGGAGCCTTGTTGCTACGATCCTATAACCGGGTTTTATCGCGACGGCCACTGCCGAGTAGGACCCGAGGATCTTGGCGTACATGCGGTTTGCACTCAAGTAACTGAGGCTTTTCTCGCCTTCTCGCGCGCCCGTGGCAATGACCTCACTACTCCACTACCCGAGGCCGGCTTCCCTGGGCTCAAACCCAACGACCGCTGGTGTCTTTGCGCAGCACGTTGGCAGGAGGCACTGGAGGCAGGCTGCCCGCCACGCGTGGTACTCGCGGCCACCCATGAGGCCGCCCTAGAGGTGGTGGCACTGGAAGATCTCAAGCGCTTTGCGCTGGATCTGTGTTGATCGCGAACCCATCTGCCCCACGGTATTTGAGCCCCTCGTCCAGCACTCCGGAACCGAGGCTGGCTGCTTTTAAGAGTGGAACGGCCCGCTCGGATGGCTACTACACAACCGCGAGGGCGGTTATCATGCGCTCCTGGCCCCATCGACACGAGGCATTTTCCATGGATCCCACGCTGAAAGCGCACCTCACCCGCCGGGAGACCTGGCTGAGAGGCCTATTCATCGTGTTATTCTCGGTTATTTACAGTACCGCCGGAATGGTACTGACGGCCATCGTGGCCTTCCAGTTCGCCGCCACATTGCTCAGCGGCGCATGCAACCCCCGGCTGTTGATATTCGCACAGCAACTAAGCACCTACCTCTACCAGGTGCTGCTCTATGTCACCTTCAATCGCGAAAAACGACCTTGGCCGTTCGACGCTTGGCCTACCGTCGAACTGGCTGCACTTACCGCTGGCCAACGGCAATAATAATACTGGCTAGGTCATGAGCACGAGTGTCTACTTCGCGCACGGCAAGGAAAGCGGGCCTTGGGGATATAAAATCACGGCACTAGCCGAACTCGCCCGCCGGCGTGGACTCGCCGTGGAAAGCCCAGACTTCCGCTTTACCCACGACGCCGACGAGCGAGTGCGTTATTTATTATCCCTCAACCCACCGATGGGTGACACGCTAGTGCTCGTCGGTTCGAGCATGGGCGGCTACGTGACTACCGTGGCGAGCCGCACCCTAAATCCGCTGGGGCTTTTCTTGATCGCGCCCGCTCTGCTCATGCCCGGTTATCAAATCAATTCGCCGCCACGCGCCAACCTTGTGGAGATCGTGCACGGCTGGGCTGACGATATCATTCCCATTGAGCATAGCTGGCGCTTTGCGCAGCAACACCGCACACGGCTGCATGCACTCGATGGAGACCATACACTCAACGCCCATCTGCCGCTGCTCGAGCGATTGTTCGAGACCTTTCTCGACGAACTGCAATTGTAAACCCCGGCTACCCGTGCGGCGCGGCCATCCGAACCGCTCGATCAGCGGCTCGTCAACCGTAGCTCGATCCGGCGATTGCGCGCGAAGGCCCGTTCTGAATTACGTGAGTCGAGCGGATCGTATTGGCCGTACCCCGCCGCCGCCAACCGGTTTGGCGGCACATCCCGGCTGACGAGATAATGGACGATGGCTAAGGCACGGGCCGTCGAGAGTTCCCAGTTGGAAGGGAAGCGGAGCGTGTGTATGGGACGCCGGTCGGTATGACCATCCACCTGCAACACCCAATCGACCTCGCCGGGGATGCGCCGGGAAACTTCCTCGAGCACGGCAGCGAGACGATCGAGCTTATCCCTGCCCGACGCTTCGATTTGCGCCGAACCGCTGGGGAAGAAGAGCTCGGACTGGAACATGAAACGATCGCCGACGATCCGGATCTCCGGCACATCGCCCAGCACCCGACGCAATCGGCCGAAGAATTCCGAACGGTAATACGACAGCTCCTTAACTTTCTTAACCAATGCCGCGTTGAGCTGCCCGCCGAGACGGCGGATCTCTACCTTTTGAGAAGCCACCGTTTGTTCGGAGCTCTGCAGCGCAACGGCCAGCGTGTTGATCCGCTCTTGCAAAGCCTCGATCTGCCGGCGCAGGGCGTTGAGCTTGTCATCGGCAGCGGCGCTTAGCCAATGCTGGTGCGCAAGCGCCTTTTGCCGCTCCTCTACTTGGGTCACCAGATCCTGAATACGGACCTCCCGCCGTCGCAGCGTTTGCTGGGCCAGTTGAGTGCGCTCCTGCACCTCGGCAAGCCGCGCCTCAAGCGCCTTAGTGCGATCTCGAGCCACACCAAGTTTCTCCTGGGAGTGTTCAAGATGTGAAGCCAACTCGCCGACCTTCACCTCAAGCGTCTCACGCACCTTCCGTAGCATACCGATGTCCGCCTGCAACGAGGCAATCTCGCTGAACCGCCGCTTGAGCTGCCGCTCGGAAACATCGATTCGTTCGTTGGCATGCGCCACATCGGCCTTGAGTTGGCTGATTTCGACCCGTGTCATCTGCAGATCAGCATGCAATTGATCCCGCTCTGAGCGCGTGTCATGCAACTGTTGGTAGACCCGTGATAGCCTTGCCTCGGCCTGCGCCTTGCGCTCCCGTTCAAGCGAAAGCATCTGGGCAAGCTGATCCAGCTGCGCGTGCAGCTGCTCCAGTGCCTGACTCTGCCCCGTCAACTCCTGACTCAGATAGGATTGCCCCACCACGAACAGCAGTAAAACAAAGACGAACACCAACAGAATCGTGGCTAAAGAGTCGACGAAACCCGGCCAAATATTGAGACTGTAGCGGCCGCGCCGCTGCGCTTCGAACATTGCCTTTGCGTTATTGATTCGAGGACCGCTCCACAGTGCCCAAATGGGCCACCGTGCGTGTCAGCAAGCGTACTTCCTCGCGTAACTCGTTGCTCAGACGTTCTCGATCCACGATAAGCTCCTGGCGCAAGCTCGTGATGCCGTGCACAATATGACGCAGGGATTCACCTGCCTCTTGGGCATGCTCCTCGTTACCCTCGAGCCCAACAGCAAGCCGGTCCAATAGGCCCCGCAGCTCGGCCTGCATCCGAGTCAAGCCGATCAAACCCTTCTGTTCGCTACGTACCTGCTCGGAAAGGTTCGCGATCTGCTCGGTGAGACTCAGCAGCTTTTGATCAGCAGAGTGCCGCTCATGCTCACTGCGTGTCATCACGCGCTGCAGCCTATCCAAACTGTCCGCAGTCTGCTCCAGCAAGGCATGGACATAGGCGGGCAATATGCCCTCGCTTTCCCCAGTGAAAGCTCCAGAGGATAATCGGGTTTGACCGGAGAGCCATTCTTCAAGGTCATTGTAAAAACGGTTTTGGGCGTGCCCTGCCTGCAGATCAATAAAACCCAACACCAACGCACCCGCCAAACCGAACAGCGAGGAGCTAAACGCGGTGCCCATACCGGAGAGCGGCCGCTGTAAACCCAGCTTGAGCGCGCTGAACATGGCTGCCGTGCCCTGAGTGTGCACGTTCAGTTCGCCGATCACGCCCGCCACGGCGCGCAGGGTCTCAAGCAGGCCCCAAAACGTTCCGAGCAATCCCAGAAAAACCAACAGCCCGACAATATAACGAGACAAGTCGCGGGCCTCATCCAGGCGGGATCGGATTCCATCCAGCAAAGCGCGCAACGACAGCGCCGAGAGACTGAAACGGTCCCCATGGCGACCCGTCAGCATACGAGCCATCGAACCAAGCAACCGACTGCTCGGCAACGGCATCTCGCCTTCGGCACGGCGAAAGGCTTCGATCCAACGCACTTCAGGAGCTAGCACCAACACCTGTCGATAATCGACGACAAGCCCGATGAACAGCACAGTTAGGATCATGCCATTGAATACCGGATTCGCCATGAAGGCACTGCGCAGCGGGACTGCCAACATAACGCTGACAAGAGCCACGACGACTAGAAACAGACTCATCCAGATCAGGACACGATACGGATTACGCACTGTGGGCCTCCAGATAACGCCATGCGCTCGGCGCACCGCCTACGCCATCCTCCCGCAGCCGTGGGTTCCAGACCCGCTCTCTCCTAAAAAAAACCCTTGGATGCGCTCATACCGGCACCCATCTGTTATAGTCCTATTCCCCCATATCAGACTAACAAAAAATACGGCTCTTCAAGCTCTTCTACCACAGATTAGCCGCTTAAAAGATCTGGGTGAGAGTCGCGGCACCATATGGATACGCCCCATGACCACACACTGTGCTAGGAACAACCGCCGTTGTTCGACCCGCCCCGCTCGAGGCAAAATCGGATTTGCCCATTGCCGCCGTAAAAACTGGCCATGACAACTTCTCTTGACCTCCCCGACCGCCGAGCTTGGCCGCTCCTACTGGCCCTAGCTCTGGGCGGTATGCTCATCTACTTGTTGCGACCCATTCTGATGCCCTTTCTCACCGGCACGCTACTCGCCTATCTTGCCGATCCCTTGGCCGACCGTCTGGAGCAACTGCGGTTGCATCGCACCCTCGCGGTCATTGTGGTATTCACCGGACTGAGCCTAGTCGGCGTCGGCTCGTTCTTGCTGCTCCTCCCTATGCTTGGTAGTCAAATCGACTCCCTACGCTCGTTACTGCCACAAATGGTGGATTGGGTGCACCAGATCGGGCTGCCCTGGTTGCGCACCCACGCTGGGGTCGCCATCGAATCGCTGGATTTTGCGACCCTGCGTGGGGCGATTGCCGAACACTGGCAGTCCACCGGCAGCCTTGCGGTCCGGGTGATCGCTCAGGCAACAAGCTCCGGTCTCGCACTGGCCGGATTGCTAGCCAACCTGGCCCTTATCCCCGTAGTAGCCTTCTATTTGCTGCGGGACTGGGATGTACTGATCAGGCGCATTCGTGAACTCTTGCCACGCCCGATGGAGCCGAGCATCAGCGCGCTGGCGGGCGAGTGTAACGAGGTTGTGGCGGCGTTCCTGCGCGGCCAGCTCCTAGTCATGCTCGCGCTGGGTGTCATTTACGCATTCGGGTTATGGCTGATCGGACTCGATCTGGCATTGCTCGTGGGGCTGCTGGCGGGTATTGCCAGCATCGTGCCCTATCTTGGCTTTATCGTCGGGATCGGCTCGGCGGCATTGGCTACGGTGTTTCAGTTCAGCGACTGGCTGATACCGCTCGGCTTGGTTTGTGGCGTGTTCTTGGTCGGTCAGCTACTCGAGAGTCTGGTACTGACACCGTTACTGGTCGGTGATCGCATCGGTCTACATCCCGTGGCGGTGATTTTCGCTGTGCTCGCCGGCGGGCAGCTGTTCGGCTTCACTGGAGTTTTGCTGGCACTGCCGATCGCCGCAATTGTCGCGGTGCTACTGCGGCATGCCCATGATCGTTATCTGCGCAGCAGCCTCTACGGTAAGCCCCGGAGGGTAGACGACGAGCCCGAAAACTCGGAACACTGAGCCCCTGCCCAGCCACAGGGGCCTTGCTGAGGGCCCGCCGCGTCCGATTACGGATAAAGGGTGGCGGCAGCAAAACACGTCAGTTTTCCGCCGCGCCTATTTAAATAAAGCATTGCGCGGCTGGAAGCCGCTATTATCGTACTGGTGAGCGGTATCTGCTACTGATTCGGATGGACCAACTCATGGCGCAAAACATCGCGCAGCGTATCGCTGAGGAACTGCGGGTAAACTCCAAGCAAGTAGCAGCGGCGATTGAATTGCTCGACGAAGGTGCAACCGTGCCCTTCATCGCCCGTTATCGCAAAGAGGTGACAGGTGGGCTCGATGACAATCTGTTGCGGACACTGGAGAAACGATTAAGTTATCAGCGCGGCCTGGAAAAGCGCCGTGAGGTAATTCTAAAGACCATTTCAGAGCAGGGCGAGCTCACTGCGGAGCTTGCCCGCTCGATCCGGCAGGCAGACACCAGGACTCGCCTGGAAGATCTCTACCTACCATTCAAAAAAAAGCGCCGCACCAAAGGTGAAATCGCGCGCGAGGCAGGTTTGGCGCCACTCGCACAGGCCCTGTTGACCGACCCGTCGCAGGATCCGCAAACTCTGGCGGCACACTATCTTAATCCGTCGCAGGGAATCAATGCTCCAGGCAGTGCTTTAGAAGGCGCTCGATTTATTCTCGCCGAACGCTTCGCCGAAGACGCGGGGCTGTTGGATCGTCTGCGCGAATACGCTTGGCAGCATGGGCTGCTGATCGCCGAAGGCACCGAACAGGCGGCGCAAAACGACACCAAGTTCTCCGACTACGTTCATTATCGCGAGGCCATCTGCAAAATTCCCTCCCACCGAGCACTGGCGCTGCTGCGGGGCCGGCGCGCACGCGTGCTGCGCCTACGCCTGATCATGCCGGATGAGCTCGAAGAGCCCCGCTGCTCACCCAGCATCGCGGAACGCATGATCAGCGGTTATCTCGGATTGCGCGAGGGTACCCGGCCCGGCGAGCACTGGCTCGCCGAAGTGGCTCGATTTACCTGGCGGGTGAAGCTGCTCCCCCGGTTGGAGACCGATCTGTTCGGTCGTCTCAAGGCGGCGGCGGATTCAGAAGCCATTCGGGTGTTCGGCCGCAATCTGCGCGATCTGCTGCTCGCTGCACCGGCCGGAGCGCACGTGGTGCTGGGTATCGACCCTGGTCTGCGGACGGGCTGCAAAGTTGCTGTCGTGGACACAACCGGTAAGCTATTGAACACGACCACAGTCTACCCGCATGCACCAAGGCACCGCTGGACTGAAACGGTTACCGCTCTGGCCGCACTTGCACAAGCGCATCGAGTTACATTGATCGCCATCGGCAACGGCACCGCCTCGCGCGAGACCCAAAAGCTGGTCGGTGACTTGCGTCGCGCACACCCGGAAATCGGCGCGCAGGACGTAATGGTCTCCGAAGCAGGGGCATCGATTTACTCCGCCTCGCAACAGGCCGCCGACGAGCTGCCGAACCTCGACGTTTCCCTACGCGGCGCGGTCTCGATCGCTCGCCGGGTCCAGGACCCGCTCGCCGAGTTGGTCAAGATCGAGCCCCGCTCGATCGGCGTCGGCCAATATCAACACGACGTTGATCAAACGGAACTCACAAGCGCCTTACGAGACGTGGTCGAAGACTGCGTCAACGCCGTAGGCGTCGACCTGAACACAGCTTCAGCCGCGCTTCTGACACACGTCGCCGGACTTTCTTCGGCGCTGGCCAAGCGGGTGGTTGCCTATCGTGACAACCAAAAGGGATTTCGCTGCCGGGAAGAACTCAAGGCCGTACCGCGCTTCGGCGCCAAAGCCTTTGAGCAGGCCGCTGGCTTCTTGCGGATTCGCCATGGCGAGCAGCCTCTGGATGCCTCTGCCGTGCATCCCGAGGCCTATTCACTAGTTGAGCGCATCGCTACGGCCATGGCTTACCCCATTCAATCATTAATTGGCAATGCCGAATTGCTGCGCACCGTCACGCCCGCCAATTTCACCGATGCACGCTTTGGCATCCCCACCATAACCGATATCCTGAGGGAGCTGGAGAAGCCGGGGCGGGATCCGCGCCCGGAATTTAGCACCGCCCATTTTCGGGATGGAGTGGAGCATCTGGGAGATCTCACCTCCGGTATGATTCTCGAGGGCGTCGTGACCAATGTCACCAACTTCGGCGCCTTCGTGGATATCGGAGTTCATCAAGATGGCCTGGTCCATATCTCAGCTATGGCCGAGCATTTCGTGCGCGATCCGCGCGATGTGGCCAGACCGGGCGATGTCGTAACCGTCCGGGTGGTGAGCGTCGATCTCAAACGCAGCCGCATCGAGCTTTCCATGCGCCTATCAGGTGATGGGCAGCAGCGGCCATTCGACCAACGCAAAGCTAGCGCCAAAGAGCGCGGCCCAACGACAGCCCTCGCTGACGCTTTCAAAAAGCATCAACGGTAGCAAATAACAGACGACCGGGGACGCGGCGAGACGAGTTGCTGCCATACTGCCGATGTGTGAGTCATGCTAGAGGGTAGCATACGAATGAAAAACGTAGTGCACATCACGCGTGAAGATGCTCTGACGGTGCTGGAAACTCAGTACGGTATTCAAGGTCACGAGATCTACCTCCTCGAACTGATTCCGCTCATCGAGATGGTATGGGCCGACGGCCGAAGCAAGCCCGCGGAGGCCGCCCTTGTCTACGAGTTTGCCTTACGGCGGCTCGCTGAACTGGACCACGAAGCACATGGCCTGAGCGTGCTTACCGCAGGGCAGGTCAACGCCTTCGTCGAGCGCTTTCTCAGTAAGCAGCCGAACCGCACGATGCTGCGTGAACTTCGACAATTGGCCATGCCCGTGATTTTCGATCACTCGGATCCTCGAGTGAATAACAAACGGCGTCGGATGATCCTGGAGTACTGCCTCGATATCGGGGCCGCCACAGTACCCCGCTACCCCTATGATGCGCACGAGCGTTTCTCGCCACCCGAAAAAGCGCTGCTGCTGGAGCTGGTCGAAGCGCTGCAGCCAGCGGCTCTGGCAGCCGCCGCCTGAATCGCTAAGGCATCGATCAAACCACCCGACTCGGTAACCTTCACCGCCTCTACCGGTTCATCACGCCTGCTTTACGAGACCGTTCACATCCAAGTAGGCGATAACGACTGCGGTTTCGTTAGTGACAATCAGACCTTCGACTCGATAGCCAGATTTAAATTCGCCTCACACATAAGTACGCCCTTTCCAGCGCGAACGTATGCCGCGCCAGTAACGCATGGCCGACGTCCAGGTCATAGCCAGGTACAGCGTGGCGATGATCGGCAACAGCAGCGCCCACAGCGGGCTCAATCGATAGTACAACAGCGTCGGCAAATAGCTTATGCATAAAAAAACCACCCGGCCAGACCAACCCATCGAACCATCCCCTCCCCCGGCGCTAGCCCGACAACGGCCCCCCAGAAACCGGTCATCATTACAAGCGTGCACGCAAGCAGAAGAACAGTTGAATAACGCAGCTGGATAAACGCGGAACGGGCTACCATATTCCAGAGCTCGCTCAAACGCCGGTAGCTTCGCAGACTCCACGCGCTGCGCGTCAGACCGGTCCAACTCAACCCTCCAGCCAACTTGATTCGCCGCGCCAGAGTGCAGTCATCGATGAGCGCACTACGCAGGGCCGCGAAACCACCGATGCGATGCAAGGCCTCGGTGCGCAACAGGATGCAACCACCCGCGGCGGCAGAAAAGCGCACCGAACCGGAATTAGCGAGTCGAAACGGATACAGCAACTTGAAAAAAAAGATAAACGACGGGATGAGCAGCCGCTCCCAAAGAGCTTGCATACGCAACCACGGCATGACCGAAACCAGATCCAAACCCTGCTGCAAGAGCCGGGCACGTAGTGTGGCCACCATGCCCGGAACCAGCACAATATCGGCATCGAGCAACAAAATAAGCGGCGTGCGAACCCGTTGCATCCCTTGCTCCAAGGCCCAGAGATTGCCGGCCCAACCTTCCGGCAACGGCCGTCCAGGGATAACCTCGAGGCGTAGCGCCGGAAGCGCGGGAATGGCCACAACAGTATCGTCCGTGGACTGATCGTCAACGACCACGACCTGCAAGTCTTTGCCTTGCGAACTCAGCGCAGACAAGCAGCGAGCGATCATCTGCGCTTCGTTGCGCGCTGGAATCAAAACGGTGATATCGCTCAGACTAACGTCTTTCCCAACCCCGTCTCGAACGTCCAGCCGTTCCTGAGTGCTCCAAGGCCTCCATGGCACGACGAGCACCCCCAACCATAAAATCATCCCCAACAATGCCGGATAAGCCGTCCACAGCACTTCGAGCCCGACGCCCACTGAATCAGCGCTGCGCCCCGGGTGGCACAGCCGCGCGTGGCTCACTCCGAGAGATGCGCTCCACTGGTATCCGAACCTCATCGCCACGGGCCGCCAGCTCTTCCTGGGCATAATGAATCGGCACTTCCGGTGCCATCGGACCTCGGGTACGCGGGCCGCGCAAACTCACCCCAAGCGCTTTCCAAGGGTGTAGCAGAGTGTCAGCTACCGCACTTCCCTCATAGCCACAGTGCGCCATGCAATTATCGCATTTTGGATTTCGCCCGGTGCCATAGTGCTTCCAGTCGGTCTCCTCCATGAGTTCCTTAAACGTAGCAGCATAACCTTCGTCCGCCAGAAGATAGCATGGTTTTTGCCAGCCGAAGACGTTGTAGGTGGGGTTGCTCCAAGGCGTGCACTCATAGGTTTGATTGCCCGCCAAGAAATCCAGAAACAACACAGAATGGCTCAGCGGCCAGCGCCGGCGGCGATCGCGACGGAAGACCTCACGAAACAGCTGCTTGCTCTGGCTGCGGGCCAGAAAAACATCATCGCGCGGAGCACGCTCGTAGCTATAGCCCGGGGAAACAGTGATACCCTCGACGCCGAGGTCGGTAACAAAGTCGAAGAAATCGGCGACCTCCACCGGATCCTCGCCCTGAAAAAGGGTGCAGTTGATGTTGACCCGAAAACCCCGATCGCGCGCCTTGCGGATAGCGGCAACCGCCTTGTCGAACACGCCTTCCTGACAAACCGACTCATCGTGTCGCTCGCGATTGCCGTCTAAATGCACCGAGAATGTCAAATACGGCGAGGGACGGTAATCATCCAGCTTCTTCGCCAATAAAATTGCGTTCGTGCAAAGATAGACGAACTTTTTGCGCGCGATGATCCCCTCGACGATGCGCGGCATTTCTTTGTGAATCAATGGCTCCCCCCCGGGGATAGAGACTACGGGCACATCGCACTCATCCACCGCGCCGAGTGCCTGTTCGACGCTCAAACGTTTGCGCAGAATCTCGCTGGGATAGTCGATCTTGCCGCAACCAGCACACGCCAAATTGCACTGAAACAACGGCTCAAGCATCAACACCAGCGGGTAACGCCGCTCGCCCTTGATTCGCTTGGAGAGGATATAACGACCGATCCGGTACTTCTGGATCAGCGGGATGCCCATAATAAACTTCCTTCCCTAGACCGAAGAGG
Source organism: Gammaproteobacteria bacterium (assembly GCA_030433275.1). Taxonomy (GTDB): domain Bacteria; phylum Pseudomonadota; class Gammaproteobacteria; order Nitrococcales; family Nitrococcaceae; genus Nitrococcus. The sequence continues at coordinate 28,761 of JAUILK010000021.1, read as the reverse complement.
GGTAAGTTAAAATCCAAACGCGCGCCGCCCTATCAATCCGACATGGGTGGTAGCCGAAAGCGCGTCGCTTCCTTCACGCCGTCGAGCTCAGCAACCGTCTCAACGCCAAACACACGCAAGCGCTCGAGTACCTGCTGCACCAGCACTTCCGGAGCCGATGCCCCCGCGGTTATGCCCACGCGGGTGCAAGCAGGGAACCACTCCGGTTCCAGATCATCCTCGGTTTGCAGGAGATAGGAACGAACCCCCATCTGTTCGCCAACTTCGCGCAAGCGGTTGGAATTGGAGCTGTTGCGAGCACCGACCACAAGTAACACATCGACTTGTGCGGCGAGTTCACGCACCGCGTTCTGGCGATTTTGAGTAGCGTAACAGATGTCGTTCAGGCCGGGGCCTTGAATTTTTGGGAATCGGGCCTTGAGCGCCGCAACAACCTCACGGGTATCGTCGAGACTCAAAGTCGTTTGCGTGACGTAGGCGAGCGCTTGCGGGTCCTGAACGCGCAACGCATCGACTTCTTCCGCCGTTGCAAGCACATGCACCGGCCCTTCCACTCGACCACGAGTACCCTGCACTTCGGGGTGCCCGCCATGACCAACAATGATAAGTTCGTAGCCTGCGTCACGATAGCGCTGCGCCTGCCGATGGACTTTGCTCACCAACGGACAGGTCGCGTCAATAATCCGAAGACCCATCCCCCTGGCTCGCTGAGCTACAGCGGTCGCGACCCCGTGAGCGCTGAATATAATCACTGATTGCACGGGGACCTCTTCGAGGGACTCCACAAAAATTGCACCGCGCTTGCTGAGATCCTGGACTACGTGCTGATTGTGCACGATCTCGTGCAGTACATAGACAGGGGCGCCGTGGAGTGCCAAGGCACTTTCGACGATCTCGACGGCGCGAACCACACCGGCACAAAATCCACGGGGTTGAGCCAATATCACGTCCATTGCATATCCACGGCTCAGTACTGGGTCAGGCAGTTTGTCGGCAATTCGCCACACTCATAGCGGCGGGACTGTGGTAATTTTGCGTCCCAGCGACTCGTCTGCGCAACGGAGGGTACAATGCCCAAAAACCACAAGCCGTGCGCGTTGTGTCACGTTTAGCACTAGACCGCTCGATCATTCAAGCCTAAGTTGACAGATGAAGTCGATTTTCTATGTCTCTGTAGAGCAGCTCGATTCGTGGCCGGTGGCATACGGCCGATTAAACTGATGGTGGCTGTTCATCACAACCGCAGTCACAATGAATGCTTAAGAAACGATCAAGGTCAACCGCTGAGTATGGAAAGGTGTTCGCTATGGCACGCTCCCTGCTGGAATCCGTGAGGTATCCCGAGGACCTTCGGCAATTGCCCGAAGCGCAGTTACCGGTTCTCGCACGGGAGCTACGGGAATTTTTGCTGGAGACGGTCTCCGGTAACGGTGGCCACCTCGGCGCCGGGCTCGGTGCCGTAGAACTGACAATCGCGCTACATTACGTATTCGAAACGCCGGAAGACCGCCTAGTATGGGATGTTGGTCATCAAGCCTATCCACACAAGATTCTGACCGGTCGGCGGGAACAGCTGCACACCATCCGCAAGCACGGCGGCTTGGCACCTTTCCCGCATCGCGACGAAAGCCCGTATGATACGTTCGCCGTGGGTCATGCCGGCACTGCGATCGGCGCAGCGCTCGGCATGGCACTCGCCGCCGCACGGCAAAACTCGCAACGACGAGCCGTGGCGGTGATCGGCGATGGGGGTATGACCTGCGGAATGGCTTATGAAGCCCTCAACCATGCGGGTGATCGGCACCCAGATTTACTGGTGATCCTCAACGACAACGAGATGTCCATTTCGCGTAACGTCGGCGGCCTGAGCAACTATCTTGCCCGCTGCGCCTCAAGCCGGCAGTACACAGCCCTGCGCGAAAGCGGCAAACGTATCCTGCAAACGGTACCGCCGATGTGGGAGCTCGCTAAACGGGTCGAAACACATACCAAAGGATTGGTCGTGCCCGGTACATTGTTCGAAGAACTCGGCTTTCGCTACTTTGGGCCGGTCGACGGACACCATATGCCAACGCTGATCCACACGCTGCGCAATCTGCGCTTTCAACAAGGACCGCGGCTGCTGCACGTGGTGACTCGCAAAGGCAAAGGCTACCCACCGGCGGAGGCCGATCAGATCCAGTATCACGGTGTCTCGCCATTCGACCCCAAAATTGGAATACGCAAGTCGAGCACCCCCCCTGCAATTCCTACCTACAGCCAAGTATTTGGCGACTGGCTCTGCGACATGGCACGCCATGATCAGCGCTTGGTGGCCATTACCCCTGCAATGCGTGAGGGCTCAGGGTTGGTGGGCTTTTCCGAGCGCTTCCCGGAACGTTACTTCGACACCGCCATAGCCGAGCAACACAGCGTAACGCTTGCCGCTGGCATGGCCGCCGATGGCCTGAAGCCCGTGGTGGCTATTTATTCTACCTTCTTGCAACGGGCCTATGATCAGCTCATCCACGATGTGGCTCTGCAAAATCTACCGGTACTCTTTGCAGTGGACCGCGCCGGCGCGGTAGGCGCCGATGGCGCGACCCACCAAGGCACCTTCGACCTGAGCTTCATGCGCTGCGTGCCGAACATGGTCATTATGGCGCCGGCCGACGAAAACGAGTGTCGACAGATGCTTTATACCGGTTTCCTCCTCGACGGTCCGGCGGCCGTACGCTACCCACGCGGTAAAGGGGCCGGTGTGGCAGTCGACCCAGAAATGCGCGCCTTGCCGATCGGCAAGGCGCAGATATGCCAATCGGGTTCAGGTATTGCTATCCTAGCCTTCGGCACGCTCCTATCGGCGTGTCTAGAGGTAGGCGAGCGCTTGGGGGCAACCGTAGTCAATATGCGCTTCGTAAAGCCGTTGGATAGGAAGCTGCTCGTCGAACTCGCCACCAGTCACGAATTCATCGTAACCGTCGAAGACAATGCTGTCGCTGGGGGCGCGGGCAGTGCCGTCGGCGAGGCTTTGGCCAAAGAAAGGATCAGTATCCCGTTGCTTCAGATCGGGCAGCCCGATCGCTTTATCGAGCACGGTAGCCAAGAAGAGCAGCTAGCAGATACCGGGCTCGATGCCAACGGCATTCTGGCCACACTGCAAAACGATGGCCGAGTACAGCACATAGTCGGCACACGATCCTGCCGCAAACAACGGATACACGGTCCGGCAAAAATCGGCTCAGACGCCCAAAATCAATCAGCGGCAAAGCCGTAAGGGGCGCTCACTACCGCTGCTCGACAATGTAAAAAAACAGCTGGCAGTAGTCAGGAGCTCATAGAGCAGAATCAAGGGAGTAATGAGAGATTGCCCTCAGCGGCAGCTGGGGGCCAAACACCGCGATCCGTCACCATTGGCCCGACCCGCCGCAAGGTCGAAGTGGCGATCCGAGCATTCCAAGCAAGCCCGAGCAAGGGCCAAAGTACGCTCGGCCGGCGGATCAGGAGGCCAACCAGGCGAGATAGACGCACTCCACCATCGCGAGCCATGAGATTGGCAAGTGCTGAGGGCAGCGCCATATCAGCCGGATCTACCACAACTCGCAGCACCAATAACGGCAATCGATGCCGACTTGCCACGCAAGCAATGGCACCGCTTTCCATATCTACGGCAACCGCCGCATAACGGCGCCACAATGCGGCCTTATCCGCAGAAGTTGCAGCGATGCTCTCACTCGCAAACAACGGTGCTTCGACCACCTCCACCCGTCGTGGGAGAGCCGAGAGTAAGCGTTGCCGCCAACTTGGGTCGGTAGCATAGCCAGCACCGCCGCTAGCAACCACTACCCGATCAGCGGCGATCAACGTGCCAGGGGCAATCTCCGGGCCCAAACCACCCGCCAATCCCCAACTGACCAATTCCGTAGCGCCTTGCGCCACCAATTGCTCGGCCATGTGCTGTGCGCATAGAGCTCCGGGGCCAGACACCCCCAGAACGGCCTCGGCGGGCAGCGCATTCCGCCACCCGAGCAAACCGCGGCGACCCTGCAGACAGCGGGCTTCGACTGCCAAGGCGCTCACTATGCCGATGCGACTCATGCCCTATTGTCCAAAACACAGTTTCGATAGCGCGCCAACGCCATCAGCGGGAAATACGCATCATAGCCATGATATTTGAGGTAAAAGACTCGCGGAAATCCCGGCGCTGTAAACCAAGGGCAGCGCCAAAGCCCGTCCGAGCGCTGGTGGCGCAGCAGGTACTCGACCCCCCGCCACACTTCGGGCGAGCGACATTCCCCGGCGGCAATGAGCGCCAGCACCGCCCAAGCCGTCTGAAACGGTGTGCTTTCGGCCGCTTGCCCCTCCCAATTCCGGTGGTCCAGATAGGTATCGTTGCTCTCTCCCCACCCACCGTCATCTCGCTGCACACTTTTCAACCAAGCCACGGCCTTACGCACCCAGGGCGCATTTAAATCGCAGCCGAGTTGCTCAAGCGCGGTCAGAACCGACCACGTACCGTAGATATAATTGGTACCCCAACGCCCGTACCAACAACCTTCGGGTTCCTGCTCACGACGCAAAAACGCAATAGCGCGATCCAAAGCACTGCGATCGCGCAGTTGCCCATTCAAGCTACCGAACAATGCCACTACGCGGGCAGTCACATCGCTCGTCGGAGGATCAAGCAAAGCGCCATGGTCGGCGAACGGAATTTCGTTGAGATAATACCGCGTATTGTCAGAATCGAATGCCGCAAAGCCGCCGTTGGCGGATTGCATACCGAGCAGCCAAACCGTCGCTCGGCGCACGGACTCGCCATAGCGCTCGCTGTTCGAGGCGCGTTGCATAGCCCAGGCTACAATAGCAGTATCATCCAAATCCGGGTAATGATCGTTGCGAAATTGGAACGGCCAACCTCCACCCGGAAGGCTCGGGTGCTGTTCGGACCAGTCTCCCGGTGTGTTCAACAGCTGACGGGCCTGCAACCAATCCAGAGCGCGGCGGGCCTGCACGCAACTGCTGCCACGGTCAGCTTCCTGCAGGGCGAGACAAGCCAGCGCGGTATCCCAAATCGGGGATAAACAGGGCTGGCAGTAGGCGCGATCGGCTTGTTCAACCACCAAATCGCGCAGCCCCTTGCGAACCTGCTGCCGAAGGGGATGATCGGCTGCATATCCCAACAGCTCGAGCGCCTCGTAAGAGTTGACCATGGCCGGGAAAATCGCACCCAAGCCGTGCTCTCCGTTGAGACGCGCGATAAACCACTCGGCGGCCCGGCGTAACGCCTTGGCACGCACCGACCGGGGAATGAGTGGCTCGATACGCCGTCCCACCGCATCGAGGGTGATGAACAAGCGGTTGAGGCGGGAACGTGCCTTAAAATAATCGGTTTCAAGCTGCGGATCGGTAACGAAGAGCTCACCGATGTGTATAGCGCGCGGATTGCGCGCGCGCGGCTTGTACGCGGCCAGAATGAACAAAGGCACCATCACCGTGCGCGACCAATAAGAGACCTTGCTCAGATGAAATGGAAACCAGCGGGGTAAAAGCAGAATCTCAGGCGGCATGAATGGCACACCGCGCCAGGGGATTTCGCCAAAAAGGGCCAGAGCGATGTGCGTGAACACATTGGCGTTAACCGCGCCGCCGCGCTCAAGAACCGCCTTGCGTGCCCGGCGCATGTGCGCCGCGTCGGGATCATCTCCCGCCAGCTTCAAGGCGAAATACGCCTTCACCGAGCAACTGATGTCTATAGCACCACCGTAGTAGAGCGGCCAACCGCCTTCCATGAGCTGACGTTCGCGGATATAGCGTGCCAGCTTCAGCTCCAGAGCCGCCTCGATTTCTCCGGTGTAATGCATCATCATGATGTACTCGGCCGGAATGGTGCAATCGGCTTCAAGCTCAAAACACCAATAACCGTCCGGATGCATACGAGCCATCAAGGCTGCGCGAGCCGAAAGAATCGCCTCTTCGACCGTTTGCGCGCCAAGATCCCATGGATAGGCGACACCCCCGATCCCGGCCGAGAGTAGCTCGGGCTGTTGCTCCATTGATCTCATACAGTTCTCCAACTATAGACACGCCGGAGCCAGGCGCAGGCGATCATGGGAAAGAGCAGGTCACACCCTGACCTGCCTATGTTCCACCCCCGTGCAGTCCACACTGCGTAATGGCAATCCGCGGGCCGCCCAGTCGAAGAGGCACCGCAGCATGGTATCCCGCCCGGCCGCCAAGCCGAAGCTCAGCACCGTCGTACGAACGGCGCGGCGCGATATCTTCACCTCACTGCCCGAACGATAAGCGGGATTGGCATTCAACCGCTGCAGGGTAAGCGCCGCCATCGCCAGAGCCCACAGACAGAATCGCCGTATTCCAACTTCGCCCGGAGGAAGCAATTGTACGTAGGCCAATGCGTTGCGAAGATGACCATGAGCCCGCGCCACCAACTCCCGAATCCCGGCACCGAAGGCCGGATCATAATGCGCTTCGCTCAAATCGCTCAGCTCGAACCCAAACTGCTGGAAAACATCGCGGGGCAACCAGCACGCACCTCGCCGATGATCCTCCCATACGTCCTTGAGTATATTGGTCATTTGCAGGCCCGCCCCGAACGAAACACTCAGGGCATGCAACCGCTCTCGTTGCCGGGAAATGTCGGTGGAATATTGGCAAAACAACTCTGTCAGCATCTCTCCGACCACGCCGGCAACGTAATAGCAGTAACGCTCGAACTCGAATATGTCGTCGAGTCCGCCCTGCCGCCGATTACGCTGAAACCAGGGCATTCCTTCGCACATGATCCGCACACACCGCTCCAGAGCAGCCCGCTCCTTCATCGGCAACGAATGGGTAATCGCGATCACCCCGGGCAGCTGCCGGATGAGCTCGCGCTCATCGGCCAACGTCGCCTTCGACAGCAGAGGATAGAGATCAGCTGCGAAACAGCTGGGCGATTCCTCCCCCCCCGCAACGATAGCGTGAAATCGATCATGAAAAGTCTGTTTCTGCCGAGCGCTCAGAGCGGGTTCATCCTCGATCGTATCCGCAACCCGGCATAGCAGATAAGCATTGGTGACCGAGGTTCGCAGCGGCTCGGGAAGTTGCGGAATGGTAAGAGCAAACGTGCGCGAGACACCGGGCAGCATCTGCTGCTGAGAAACCACGGCGCCCTTATCCGGCGGAGCTTGCTGGTCGCTGGCTTGCATATTAGGCTTTTTTTCACTCCGTGATACTGCAGAGCAGACGAGCGACGAAAAGTTCGGCGCGCTTACTCGCCTGCCGTGTCCTAGAATCCGCTCACCATCACTGGTCGAACGCCCCGTTCGTGGATTACCCAAATTATTCAATCCAACCCTGAGCCAGCCGTAAGGAGTGTAAGCTGCACGCCGGGCGCTGGCAAATGAGCCGCGCCGTGCGGGACAGCAATATGCGTGCATGGATCGCAATACTCACCTTTCGGATTGCAATCCGCATCATGCACTCAAATATTAGAGATGCACGGATTGAGTAGATGGCCATCGCGGGACAATCATGCCCGATTCAGCGGCACCCGCACACCATGAGTCGTGCATATAGAATTCAATGCTCGCTCCATAGACTGCGCGTAGGAAAATTAACGAAAAACGCTAAGCGTATTCCCGATATGCCTGGCCTAATAGGCGCCGAATGACACTGATCCTCGCCATGGTGGTAAAGGTGGCGGTACGCCCGCCGCGGCAGGCGGCGGATCGACCCAACCACACGCTATCTCGTATAGTCCACACCAAGTTTCTCTGCGGCTGCCAGCCTCGCATAGCCGCTTTCCCGGCGGCCCTGTTCCATTTTCCGGGTGCGCGGCTTTATCGGTGCGTGTCAATGATTCAACTGCTCCTGCTCACCGCCATAATCACCGCCTTCGTCCTCTGGCTCTCCACCGAGGCTCGCACCGTGCTGCGGCGGCGTTTACCACGACTACTGGGCTACGTCGGCCTGAGCTTGCTTGCTCTGCTGGTTGCGACCGGGCGCCTGCACTGGATACTCGGGCTCCTCCTCGGCGCCGCCCTGCTAGGGCGTCGACTGCTCGCTAAACTGAATGGCCCGACTAAAGGCGCGCGCCCCCAAACAGAAGGCTGTGGTTACCTGCAAACGAAAAATTTAGTGCTTACTATCGATCCGCGTAACGGGCGCATCGACGGCACAATCCTAGAAAGCCGTCAGCAGGGCCGCCGGTTGAGCGAACTTGCACTGAATGAATTGCAGGTACTGCACAACGCCTACCTAGCACTCGACGAGGAAACGGCAGCACTCTTGGCCGCCTACCTCGATCAAACTCATACAGGCTGGCAGGCTAATGGAGCCGACTGGGGTACTGAGAACACAAGCTACGATCCCGGCGGCGGTACCTTGTCGGATAGCCAAGCGCACGCCATGCTCGGGCTTGCGAATGGCGCCGACCGCGCACAAATTGTGGCCGCCCACCGGCGACTGATACAACGGCTGCACCCGGACCGGGGCGGTTCCAATTACCTCGCTGCGCGCCTCAATGCGGCTAAAGCGCAGCTGTTACGCACACGACGGCCAAACACATGATCGAAGCGCCATCCTTTCGGTGGTGCGCCACACTAAACCTTTAGCTTCAAGGGGGAGGCCGCATTGCACGGAAGTTACCGACCATTTCTGGTGTTCGCCCTGACTGCTGCCAGTGCAATGGGGACAGCGACGGCTCGCTCGCTGCCTGTCGACTGCACGATCCTGCAACCGATTGCAACCACGACCGCTCATAACGCTACCGAAAACCGCCGCGCACTAACCCTAACGATTTATCAAAATCGCCTGAGCCTAGTCCACGACGCTCGAGAACTCTCCCTCTCTCCGGCCTGTAAACAGCTTACACTCTTCGATCTACCGACGCGTCTACAGCCGGATACACTGGCCGTTACCCTGGACTCAGCTGTTCATGTCCAGCAGCAACGGTTTCACAACGCGCAGTGGACCCCCAGCACGCTATTGCAAGCTTATCAAGGCCACACGGTTCTGCTTATGCCCCGCACCGGAGAAAAAGGCCAACCACGCAGAGGGGTGCTCATCAGCGCCGAGGAAGGTAATCCGATCGTTCGGATCGGCAAGCGGCTGGAAATCGGTGGACCCGAGGCACCCTGGCGCATTGCCTTGCCGCTGAATCCGCGTGTCGATGTGGCCGCGCCCGCACTTGATTTGCGACTATCGGACGCTATAGATGGCCACCACAAGCTCGATCTAATTTATCTAAGCGACGGCCTCGGCTGGCAAATGAACTATTGGGCTGAACTGCAGGCTACGCGGCTTCGATTAGAGGGTTTCGCACAGATTGTCAACCACAGTGGCGGAAACTACCCGAACGCCAAGGTGCGCCTGATCGCCGGGAATATTGCCCGCTCCAACGGGGTCAGCCCCGCCATAATGAAAGCGCAGCGCATGCCCCCCTCGGCCGAGGCGAGCGCAGTCGAACCGGCATTCGCATGGCATTTATACCGCCTAAATCAGCCGGTGAGTCTGCCCGATTCCACCGCCCTGAGCCTGAAATTGTTCCGAGCCGAAGGCTTGGCGGTACAGCGTCGCTATCGGGTTACCGGAAGCGCCACCGATAGTGGCGGTGAAACGCCCGTTCGAGTACGCCTGCATGTGGATACCGCCACTGCAGAACACCCACTTGCGCTTCCAGCCGGCACGGTGCGTATAAGAGAGGTGGGCACAGATGGCGAGCCGCGTTATCTGGGGGCCGACCGGATCGACCATACGCCTGCCGGCAAGCCGCTGGAACTCGTCCTCGGCACGGCTTTTGATATCACCGCCCATCGCACACGTGCGCTGTTACGGCGCCTGGGCAAAGATCACTACGAAGTCGGTTGGCGCATCGAACTGCACAACGCCGGGGCAGAATCGGTCACAGTGCAACTCCGCGAGCGCCTGCTCGGTGACTGGGAGATCGTGCAACAAAGCGCACCGCACAAACGCGTATCGTCCACAGTCGCCCAATGGACGGTTGCTGTACCTGCAACCGGCACAGCCACAATGAGTTACCAAGCCCGTTATCAGCGCTGATTCGGATTGATTGATTCGGCGCCCGCGCGGCGATCGGAGTACCCTACAACAAGGTTCGACGGCTATCTCATGGCGCGAGCCCGCTTGATGGAATCATAAGCGGCCCGTATCTCCTGGGTGCGTTGCTGTGCCATCTTGATCATCGCCTCGGGTAAACCGCGCGCAACCAACTTGTCCGGATGATGTTGATTCATCAGCCGTCGATAGGCTTTTTTTACCTCGGAATCACTGTTGCTTGGGCTGATGCCCAATGTGCAGTACGCATCCGCAAGCCCATCGCTCCGAGCACCGCCTGGCGGATTTGCATAGGCACGTTGATAGCTGCCCGCCAGAAAAGCCTCCAAACGAGCACACTCACTTTCCTGCAGGCCGAGCCCCCGGGCAATATAGAGCAACGCACTACGCTCCGCCTCGTCGATGCGGTCATCGGCCAGGGCCGCCTGGATCTGGATTTCCAGGAACATCCGCAACAGATTGATCTGTCCCCGACCAGCCCGACGAAACTCGCTCAAGGCTCTATCTAGGTCGAAATCGGCTCGCTTGCCGGCATTAAAGTAACCGATCGCCGCACGGCGCTGCTCCGCAGAGAGGTTCATTTGAGCCATGATCGATTCGGCCGCCGCGATCTCCGCTTCGCTGACGCGGCCGTCTATCTTGCACACATGGCCCATAATGCCAAACGTGGAACGAAAAAAAATTTCGTGAATACGTCCGAGATCACCCAAAACAAAACGGGAAGCAGCCAGACTTCGATCGAGCAGATGCCCCAGCAGTACACCGCACAGTGCACCGAATAGCCCTCCTAGCCAATATCCGAGCAAACCACCGATTAGCTTTCCCACCCACATCGCCGTGTCCACGATCTCCCTGGCCAAAGCATGCCTGCCCGCACCCTCATGGCAGCCACACTGACCGGCCGACTTCGCAACAAGCTTGCCATACTCCCGCTATACGGACATTATGCCCTCATAGGCCTCACCGCGGCAGGGCACAGCCACAACCACCGGGAGGGTTGCTTATGGCGATTAAATCAGCCCATCTCACCGCTGAGGAGTTGGGTTACCTACGCGAGCTGTTTGCTTCGAGTAAGCCGCGCCAGGCTCCCGCAATTCGCTCATGCGCGTTTGTGCTCGATCCCTACAGCGGTGATACCGAACTGCTAGCGTTGCTGAGTAATACCGAGCGCCTGCAACTCAAGCTCGAACAAGGCAATTACGTTTTTGATTTCAAGCTCTACGTGGAGCATCCAACAGCCGGCTCGCCAGTGGCCCTGCGCTTTAGCTATCCCACCATCATCGAGCGCTACGGGACCGAGCGAGCGGTACGCGTTCACCCCTACCAGGGCGATATCCGGGTAATCGACAGTCGAGGCCTGCTGCAAGCACCCCAGGTACGCGACCTCTCCGTCACGGGGTTGTCACTAACCGACTTGCCTTCAAGCTTTACCCACCCGGGTCGCCATCCAATTCATCTGCAAGTCCGACTCAGTAACGCGGAACACTTCGAGCTCAAAGGCGAGGTAGTACGGATAAACCAGGACCATACCGATACCAAGCGCCGAACCCTAGCTATCCGTTTTGATGAGGATATCACCGCCGAAACGCAAACGATCCTCAACCGTTATGTCTTTTACCAACACACCCAAGCACGGCACTGAATAACGTGCCACACGCCATAGCGCACACCCAGAAAGAATTGAAAGCCGCTGGATCGTCCGCTTGCGCGGGGATTGACTTCTCAGCGCTCTACCACCAATTCCGTCAACCAATCGCGAGGCTGTAGATAGCGCGCATAAAGTTCCGCTTCCCTTGAGCCGACTTCCGGCTGCCAACCATATTCCCAACGCACCAACGGCGGCAACGACATAAGAATGGACTCGGCGCGCCCACCGGAGTGAATGCCAAAACGTGTGCCGCGGTCGAAGAGCAAATTGAACTCCACGTAGCGGCCCCGCCGATAGAGTTGGAAACGACGCTCACGCTCACCGTAGTCAGTGCTCTTGCGGCGCCTGACGATGGGCAGGTAAGCCGGGAGAAAGCCATTACCCACAGAGCGCATGAAGCCAAAAGCGTGTTCGAACCCAGCACCTGCGAAATCGTCGAAGAATAGTCCTCCCACCCCCCGCGGCTCATTACGATGCGGCAGATAGAAGTATTCATCACACCATGCTTTAAAGCGTGGATAGAGTTGTTCACCGTATGGATCACAGGCGGCCTTGGCGGTTTGGTGCCAATGCAGCACATCTTCATCGTAGCCGTAGCAAGGGGTCAAATCGAAGCCGCCACCGAACCACCACACCGGGGTCTCACCCGGCTTCTCGGCAAGGAAAAAACGCACATTAGCATGAGAGATCGGAACGAAGGGGTTGCGCGGATGGATGACCAGTGAAACACCCATAGCCTGGTAACACCGCCCAGCCAGCTCCGGGCGGCGGGCGCTAGCGGTGTCCGGCAGAGCGCTGCCATATACATGGGAGAAGTTAATACCGGCCTGCTCAAAGGTAGCACCTTCTAGTAACACACGAGTACGACCGCCACCACCCTCCTCACGGCTCCAGGGATCCTCCTGGAAGCGTGTGCTGACCTCGTCTTCGGCGCCAATGGCCTCACAGATCCGATTCTGCAGATCCAAGAGATAGCTTTTCACGGCCTCTGGGCTAGGCTTGTCCATCCGGGGTTTCATTTGCTCTCGATTTGCCATGGTGTGTCAATGCTGTCCCCACCAACAGCTCACTATCTACCGAACTAATTGACAACCGGCTCTCGGCTATCATGGAACGCGAACTCATTCCCGTAGGATCGCCCCCGAGCGCGCATCGAAAATCGGGGTAGGACGATCGAGCCCGCCGAGCTTACCCGGCACGACCGCATCCAAATCAGGGCCAAACAATAGCCGCGTGCGCAACGCCGTGCGCGCCGGCGCGCCTCCGGCGCGATTGGCGCTGGTCGACACCAGCACTCCGCCGAAGGCCCGGCACAGAGCACTGGCGATGGGATGCGCCGTTACTCGCAGCGCGATGGTCTCACGGCCGCCAGTCAGCCAAGCGGGTACTCGAGCCGCAGCCGGCACCACCCAGGTCACCGGACCCGGCCAACTCGCCATCATTCGCGCCATCATCACCTCGTTGAGGGGAGCCATATATTCGGCGAGCCAACCAGCTTCAGGAGCAATCAATATCAATCCCTTGCGCGCCGAGCGACCCTTCAGTGCCAACAAACGACCGACGGCATCGAGGCACCGTGGATCACAGCCTAAGCCATAAACGGCTTCCGTGGGATAGCCGATGACACCGCCGACGCTCAATAATGCCGAATAGCGGCGCAGACGAAAACCGACCAAAGCGCACACCGTCAACCGCTCTTACGTCGGTGCCCGCCCCCACGCCGCCCGCTCTTACGCTCCGGCACCTTGCCCAACAGCTCACGGCACTCTTCGAGATCGAGCTCACTGGGGTCTCGCCCCTTGGGAATACGCGTTTTTTTCTTACCGTCGGTGATATACGGCCCAAACCGACCGCGTAGAATTTCCACCTCAGCACCATCGAACCGACGTATAAGCCGATTCGCCTCGGCTTCCTTCTTCTCGGCCACCCGTTCCAACGCCCGCTCGCGGGTGATGGTATAAGGGTCATCTTCGCGCTTCAGGGAAACGAACTTGCTGCCATAGCGCACATAGGGACCATAACGACCGATGCCGACTACAAGCTTCTCCCCCTGCGGCGTCTCGCCCAAATCCCGAGGCAGCTTGAATAATGCCAAGGCCTCATCGAGCGTAATGGTGTCGATGCTCTGCCCCTGAACCAGCCCGGCAAAGGTTGGTTTTTCCGAATCGTTCGCGCTTCCGATCTGCACATAGGGGCCATAACGACCCAACCGGGCGGTCACGGGGCGACCGCTGACCGGATCGACACCGAGTTCGCGTGCCTGCATCACCTCGCCACGCGAAACCTTACTCTTATCGTCAATACGCTCTTTAAACGGTTCCCAGAATGAACGCAGCACCGGAATCCAGTCCCGTTCGCCGCGTGAAATGGCATCCAGATCATCTTCCATGCGGGCCGTAAAATCGTAATCTACATAGCGATCGAAGTGCTCCTTGAGAAATTTGATCACTACCCGCCCAGTATCCGTAGGGCGAAATCGCCGGTTCTCCAACAGCGCATAATTGCGCTGCTGCAGCGTCGACAAAATAGCGGCGTAGGTGGATGGGCGACCGATGCCCCGTTCCTCCAGCGCCCGCACCAAGCTCGCTTCCGAATAGCGCGGGGGCGGCTCGGTAAAGTGCTGCTCGGGCCGGATTTCCCACAACTTGATCTCATCGCCGACCTGCATAGACGGCAGGGTCCGCTCGTTGTCCTCGGCGAGGCTGGCATCGTCGGTGCCTTCCGAATACACCGCCATGAAACCCGGATCTGCAACTGTGGAGCCAGTGGCTCGGAATACCCCCTCACTGTCACAGGCAAGGTCCACCGCCACCGTATTGATCGTGGCATGGATCATCTGACAGGCAACCGAGCGCTTCCAGATAAGCTCGTAGAGTCGATATTGATCCTGGGTCAGGAAGGCCTTGAGCTCATCTGGCAGCCGCCAAGCATCGGTCGGCCGAATGGCTTCATGCGCCTCCTGAGCATTCTTGGCCCGAGTTCGATACCGATGCGGACGCTCCGGCAGTTTGTCACGGCCGTATCGCTCGGCAATTACTTCTTGGATATTCGATACGGCCTCCTGGGCCAGGTTGACCGAGTCGGTGCGCATGTAAGTAATCAAGCCAATGGCACCACTGCCGGTGTCGATGCCCTCATAGAGCTGCTGTGCCACTCGCATGGTTTTCTGAGTAGAAAAGCGTAGTTTGCGCGAGGCCTCTTGCTGTAAGGTCGAGGTGATGAAAGGGGCAGCTGGGTTCCGTCGCCGCTGCTTGCGCTCTACTTTGGCAACCCGCAAGCGGCTGTCCGCCGCTTGCCTGAGTCGAGCTGTCACCTCAGCCGCTTGCGCAGCCGTATTGATCGAGAACTGCTCGACCCGCTGCCCGGCAAGGGTGGATAATCGGGCGATGAAGCGCTGCTGCGATTTTTCCAGATCAGCCTCGATCGTCCAGTACTCACGCGGAGTGAAGGCCTCGATTTCCTGCTCGCGCTCCACAATTAACCGCAGTGCCGGACTCTGGACTCGGCCGGCAGAGAGCCCACTGGTAATTTTTTTCCATAACAAAGGCGATAGCTTGAAGCCGACTAGATAATCCAGCGCCCGCCGAGCCTGCTGCGCATTGACAAGATCTGTCGATAATCCGCGGGGATGCGCCATGGCCGCCTGGATGGCGCGCTGGGTAATCTCATAGAAGACAACTCGATGGATGGGCTTGTCATCAAGCACGCCACGCTCTCTAAGCAACTCCGAGAGATGCCAGGAAATAGCCTCCCCTTCCCGATCCGGATCCGTTGCCAAATAAATGGCGTCGATCTTCTGAATGGCCTTGGCAATGGCATCGACGTGCTTTGCATTGCGCTCGATGGTCGCGTACTTCATGGCAAAGTCACGCTCGGTGTCCACCGCTCCTTCCTTGGGCACCAGGTCACGCACATGACCATAAGAGGCCAACACCTCGAAATCGGTCCCCAAGTACTTGTTGATCGTGCGCGCCTTGGCTGGTGATTCAACGATTACCAGATTTTTTGCCATGTTAAAAACAGTCTGAAGATGGGTCGGACGGCATAGACAATGTAGGCATGCTGTAAAGCAGATTCAGTGGAGGAAATGCGCCGGATTGTCGAATATCAGGTTCTCCATCCAAGCATACGCCTCTTCTTGTCCGGGCTGACTGAAAAGAACCATAAGGATCACCCATTTCAAGGTATCCAAATCAATTTCATCATCTAGGGCCATCATGCGGTCGATAACCAGTTCGCGGCTGACTGAGGTCAAGATGCCGACTTGCTCCAGATAGAGCAGAAAACCGCGACAATCCACCTCCAACTTAGCCAGCTCCGACTCGGTGAACAAGCGGATCGACCGCTTGCTTCCGGGTCCCAAAACAGGGGCATTACGGCTATCCGAAAGCGCATCGAGCCAATCGAATGCCTTACGAATCTCAAGCCGGCTAAACCCCGCCTCGAACAACTCCGTCTCGACAAGCTCCCTATCTGGACCTAACTCCTCCTCGTTATAGAGGTCATTTTCAAACAGATACATCAACACATCGAAAACGTTCTCTTTCATCCTCACGCCCCATCGTTCCGGCGCGCATACCGGCCGCCGGGGCAGGTCGCTACATAGCCCATTAATTCCAATTGTAAAAGCATGGCGGAAAGCGTATCGGGCGTCAATCCGGTGCGTTGGAGCAGCACGTCCACCGGGACCGGATCGTGCCCCAATGCAGCTAATACACGCCGATACTCCCAACCCAAAGAGGCCGTCCGCTCGGAACCGGGCAATGCTCGCCTCTCGGTCATTGCCCCTGCAAATGGAGGAAGCTCCTCCAACACATCAGCCGCAGACTCCACCAGCTTCGCCCCCTGGCGGATTAACGCATGGCAGCCTCGCGCGAGCGGATTGTGGACCGAACCGGGGATGGCGAACACCTCCCGCCCCTGCTCGAGCGCATGCTGCACCGTGATCAATGAGCCACTGCGCAGGCTCGCCTCGACGACCAACGTACCTAAAGTCAAACCGCTGATGATGCGGTTGCGCCGCGGGAAATGCTCACGTCGCGGCCGACTGCCGATCGGCAATTCGCTGATCAGTGCGCCCCGCTCGGCGATGGCGTGAGCAAGATCACGGTGGCGCGCTGGATATATGCGATCCGGCCCGGTGCCCAAAACGGCAACAGTAAAACCATCGGCCTCAAGCGCGCCACGATGGGCGGCGGCGTCGATCCCGAGCGCCAAACCGCTGGTGATTGTCAATCCGGCGCTTGCCAAATGCGCTGCGAAAGCGCGGGCGTTGCTCATGCCACCCGGGGTTGGATTACGACTGCCCACCATGGCAAGCTGCGGTTGATTCAAAACAGTGGGCTGACCAACGACAAACAGCAGCGGTGGCGGTACCGGGATGCGCCGTAACAATTCAGGATAAGCCGGATCGGTACAGCACAATAAGTGGTGTCCTTCGCCCTCCAGCCACCGCAAATCCGTCTCTATCCTAGCCTCGTCGATATGCGCCAGAGCAGTAAGCACATCGGCGGCAAGCCCCGCTTGCGCCTGCTCTTCACGCGAGGCGGCCAGAAAAGCCGCAGGGGTTTGAAAGCACGCGAGTATGCGCTGAAAGGTGCGAACGCCAATGCCCGGCGTGCGATATAGGCGCAGCCAAGCCACTTGTGATTCGCCCCGCAAACGATTCGGCATGATGCGCTGCCCTGCTGCGCCCGGCGGAACCAGCTAACGGAATACGCGCCGACATCACCAGCTTGTTTGGCTAGAGCGGCGCCGGTATGCCGGCGCGCTGCAACGGCAATTGTGTAGCCGGGCTGCGGATCCGATCATGAACGCTCATAGCACGGGTAGCCTCCATGATCAATCCAAAGCTCAACTGGGGAAAGGTACGGAAAATGATCATGCTTCCGACCCGCTCGTCCGGCAACCCCACCCGATCACGACGCCCATCGAAGCGGTCAACCACTTGTCGTCCCGATTTGTAGACCAGTAGCACATCACCGGGCTTGAGAGCTTGTGTCTCACCACGGTTGATGGCCACCACATTATATTGACCGATCTGTGAGACGCCGCCCATAACTGCGATGATCACTCCCTCGACCGCTTGCGTCGGAGGGCGCGGGTAAAACCGGCCTCTGAGCGCCTTTTCTTCTACACGCAGCAAACGATCTCCAGGCAATACCTCACGATTGCTGCGTCTGATGGTGCACATGGCGGGCTCACCACTTGGCCTGCACACGGCATCGCCGACATGAGTGGCTTGATAGCCGAGCACCGCTCCGCTTTCCGGATCCACCAGCGGCCCCCTGTTGCGCAGAATACCGTATAGGCGATCCGTCCCATCCTGGTCGAGACCGCGCACGTAGATCAAATCCCCCTGTGCCCCCATCACGTGCTCATCGGCGGCAGCCACGATGTGGGCCGCCTGGTGCCATTGTTCAGCCGACACCATGCGGTCACCGGTAATAAACGGCTGCAGGGCACTAATCGGAATGGCCGGGATAGCCTCTTCCAGTTCTTCCGCTCGAACATGCGGTGACAGCTTTATAGTGCCGCCTTGCCGTTCGACGACGAGCCGGGGTCGGCCGCCAACCATGGTAAACTTGATCACGTCGCCCGGGTAAATCAGGTGGGGATTTTTGATTGCCGGATTAACGTACCAGATCTCAGGCCAATACCAAGGATCCTCTAAAAAGCGGGCCGATATGTCCCACAGATTGTCACCGGGCTGTACGGTATAGTGGTTCGGGTGTTCCTGCTTAAGCGGAAGCTCGGCTGCCATGAGCGGGGAGGCGAGCATGAGCAGAACACATAGTATCCAAGCAAACTTGTTTTTGACGAGCATCGACGTTCCCTGTTTGAAGCCCTCTCCATGGTAGCGGCAACCGAGTTTAATTCGTTATAGTTCGAGCTCAAGTAATCTGAGTTCAGATTAGCAATGAAGTGTCGCCAATCGCAACGGATCAAATATGGCAATCTTGGATATCCTGCATTACCCCGATCCGCAGCTTCGCATTCGGGCACAACCGGTCGACAAGGTGACCGACGAAATACGTCGCTTGGTGGACGACCTCTTCGAGACCATGTATGACGCCCCTGGCATTGGCCTAGCCGCCACCCAGGTGAACGTGCACCAGCGCATCGTGGTTATCGATATCACCGAAGCCAAGAACGAACCGCTCACCTTCATCAACCCACAGATCCTGCAACGCCGGGGCGAAGAGGAAATGCAGGAGGGTTGCCTGTCGGTACCCGGTTATTTTGACACGGTGCGGCGCGCCGAGTGGGTGCAAGTCCGCGCCCAAGCTCGCAGCGGCGAGCCGTTCGAGCTCGAAACCGACGGCTTACTGGCGGTTTGCATTCAACACGAACTCGATCATCTCGAGGGTAAGCTCTTCGTTGATTATCTCTCCGAACTCAAGCGCAAGCGTTTGCGTAAGAAGCTGGAGAAACAGGTGCGCCAAGGCACGGTGCCGGCGCATCCGAGACAACGTGTGATCTGAGCCGCTCTCTCGATGAGCGATGCCCCGTTGATCGTCTTCGCGGGCACGGCAGAATTTGCCGTGCCCGCCTTGCAGCAGCTGAGTCAAGGTCCGCAGCGCCTGATCGGCGTCTACACGCAGCCGGACCGCCCCGCCGGCCGAGGTCGACGGCTGCGCCCGAGCCCTGTCAAAATAGCCGCACAGGGTTGCAACCTGCCCGTGTATCAGCCGACGAGCCTGCGCAGCGCCGCAGCACGAGCAGAACTCGCTGAGTTGGCTCCAGAGCTTATAGTGGTCGCAGCCTACGGGTTGATCCTGCCGCCGGAAGTGCTAGCGATCCCAGCACTGGGATGCTTGAACATCCATGCCTCACTACTGCCGCGCTGGCGCGGTGCAGCCCCCATACAGCGCGCGATTATCGCCGGTGATGATCGAACGGGAGTCACTATCATGCGCATGGACGCCGGCCTGGACACCGGCGCCATCCTGGCTCAACGGGACTGCGCGATTCACCCGCACGACACCGCCGGCGTCGTCCACGATCGGCTTGCTGAGCTGGGAGCGGAACTCATAACGGCCACTCTACCGCGCTGGCTAGCCGGTGAGATCGAGCCACGAGCCCAAAACTCGACCGAGGCCACGTATGCCACGAAGCTAAACAAGGAAGAGGCCGCCATCGACTGGCACCGCCCGGCTACAGAGATTGCCCGTCGAATTCGAGCCTTCAACCCCTGGCCAGTTGCATACACCCAACACCATGAACGTGTCCTTCGAGTGTGGTTGGCACGGGCACTGACCAGCAAATCGCCAATCGCCGCCGCAGGCAGCATCGTAGAGATTGGCGATGCCGGCATCGATGTCGTCACTGGCGAGGGATTGCTGCGCATCGAGGAGTTGCAAATCCCGGGTCGGCAACGCCAGCGCGCCAAGGCGTTCCTCAACGGTTACCCACTCACCCCACCTGACCGTCTGGGCTAAGCCCGTGCCTGGTCGACGACACCCCGGTCCCGCCACATCATCACGCCAGGCGGCCATACAGGCCTTGCAAGATGTCCTGACGCACGGCCGTGCCCTACCGAATGCCTTAGCGGATCCCCTCGCTGCACTGCAGGACAGCCGTGACCGGGCACTCTGTCAAGAGCTTTGCTATGGGGTACTGCGCTGGCACTCCCGGCTGGAGGCGTTGGTGCTTAATCTGTTGGAACAGCGCCCACGCAATCGCGACCGTGATCTCACCCTGCTTCTCGAACTCGGCTTGTATCAATTACTCTACACGCAGATACCGCCGCATGCGGCCGTCTCAGCTACGGTGGATACCGCACGGGCACTGGGCAAAAGCTGGGCGGCCGGCTGGATCAATGCCGTCCTGCGTCGCTTCCAGCGCCAGCGCGCTAATCGGCTGCAAACAATAGATCTTGATTGTGCTACCTACTACGCCATGCCGCCCTGGTTGCTGCAGCGGTTGAATACGGATTGGCCGACCGATTGGCAGTCACTGGTGCAGGCAAGCAATGCGCGCGCGCCGCTTACGGTGCGAATCAATCGCCGGCGGCGCGACCGCGATGCGTGGTTGGCGCAATTGAAGGCCGTTTCGCTTACCGGCACGCACCTCACGGAACTGCCACAGGCGGTAATATTGAGTCGAGCGCTACCAGTAACTGAACTGCCGGGCTTCTCTGACGGCGAGGTTTCGGTACAAGACGCCGCTGCACAGTTCGCCGCTATACTCCTGGCTCTACAGCCGAAGCAGCGCGTGCTCGACGCTTGTGCTGCACCGGGCGGTAAAACGGCCCATATCCTGGAGCACACCGAGGTAACACTGACGGCGTTAGATATTGATGCGCGACGCCTGGCTCGAGTAGCAGAAAACCTGGCACGGCTTGGCCTGCGGGCGAATCTCCTGGTCGGTGACGCTACGGATCCCGCAAGCTGGTGGGACGGACGGAAATTCGACCGTATTCTGGTGGATGCACCCTGTTCAGGCACCGGAGTCATTCGCCGGCATCCCGACATCAAATGGTTGCGTCGCCCTGCTGACCTGCCGGCGCTGACCGTCACCCAGCAGCGGCTGCTCAACCAGCTCTGGCCGTTGCTGAACAGCGGCGGTAGGCTGATCTATGCGACGTGCTCCGTGTTGCGGGCCGAAAACGACGCGGTCATCGAATCGTTTCTGCAAGGGCACGGGGATGCCCTTGTGCGCGTACCCGATATTCCGCTGGGACGCGCGCTCCAATTCGGTCACCAGATCCTGCCCGGAGAGCGGGACATGGACGGATTTTACTACGCGTGCCTGGAAAAAGATTGACAACTGCGGCGACGCATTTGCGGTGCACCACCCGGGTGCAGCTGCTTGCTTTCTTGCTGGCACTGGTAACGACGCTGGCAAGCGCTGGAGCGGATGGCGAGTTCCGCATCCGTACAGGCGCCATATCCCTGTACGAGGGCGTCTATTATCTCGATGCCAGGGTGGAGTATCACCTGAGCGAGGCCGCGCAGGAGGCGCTGGACAACGGCGTACCGCTATACGTGGAGCTCGAGATCAATGTTGTTCGCCCCCGCTGGTGGTCGTGGGGCTGGCTGGATGAGGTGGTCGCGGAGTTAACCCAACGCTATCGCTTGCAATACCATGCCTTGAGCCAACGCTATATGCTCACCGCCATCAACAGCGGTGAGACGCACAGCTTCCGTCGCCTACAGACCATGTTGGTGGAGCTCGGAAACATCCAAGGGCTGCCGGTAATCGACGCTGAACTATTGCAAGTACCGCAACAATATCGAGTCCGCGCCCGCGCTCGATTGGATCTCGATGCCTTGCCCCGACCGTTACGAACGGTCATCTATTTATCGCCGGAATGGCGGCTAGTAAGCGATTGGCAGCAATGGAAGCTCGAATCCTGAAGCGAGTGCTACTGCGTGAAGGCATGGTCCGAATCGGACTGTGCGCGCTGCTCCTGGCTTCGCTGTACCTACTCACGGCGGCCACAGAGAACTCTGCTCGCTTCGGTCGACTTTACAGTTGGCTGCTACTATTCAACACTATTGGGTTGGTGGCTCTACTGGGGCTGATCGGTCACAACCTCTGGCGGCTGATCGTGGCATTTCGCGCGCGGCGCGCCGGCAGCCGTCTCACAGCACGATTGCTGTTATTGTTCCTAGTACTTGCGGTCGTCCCCGGCACAGTCGTGTACGCCTTTTCCATGCAGTTCCTGCGCAGCGGAATCGATAGCTGGTTTGACATCCGAGTGGAAAAGGCGCTGAACAACGCGCTCAAGCTCTCTCAGGCCTCGCTAGATTTACGCATGCGCGATGTACTGAAACGCGTCGAATCGGCCAGGCGTCAACTCATCGATGTACCGGACGGCATGTTGGCGCTTACCCTTGGCGATCTACGGGAGCGAATCGAGGCCTCCGAGCTGACGCTGCTTGGCAACAACGGACGCATTATCGCCTCAAGCAGCCAGGATCCAGCCGTGATTCTTCCCCACCGCCCGGAAAAAGAAATTCTATTACAGTTGCGCCAGGGCCGCCCCTATGTTGGCCTGGATCCGATCGACAACTCGGGCTTACAAATTTATACGGTTATCCCGGCACCCGATCCGAGCAATCCTCAGAACAGCCGCATCCTTCAAGCGCTCTTTCCGATCTCACCACATCTTGCAATTCTGGCTGGTGATGTCCAACAGGCATTCGGCGATTACCGTGAAATCACCTATCTACGCGGCCCACTCAAGGAGAGTTTCATCCTCACCCTATCACTGGTCCTGCTCTTGTCATTGCTGTTCGCCGTCTGGTCGGCTTTTTTCCTTGCAAAACGCCTGGTCGCGCCCATCAGCGGCCTGGTCGAGGGAACCCAAGCCTTAGCGCAAGGTGATTATGGAACACAGCTGCCTTCAGCCGGAAGAGACGAACTCGGCTTTCTGGTTCAATCCTTCAATGATATGAGTCGCCGCGTCGCCCTAGCCCGTAACGCGGCGCGACAGGGTCAGGCGCAAGCCGAAGCCCAACGCGCCTATCTCGAAACCGTTCTCGGGCGACTCTCCTCCGGCGTCCTAGCGGTTGACCACGAAGGCGTTTTGCGCACTCATAACCAGGCGGCGGACGATATCCTGGCAGTGCATCTGGCCGACTGCATAGGCAAGCCGCTAATGGCAATAGGGCGTGCCCATGCGAATGTCGCCCCATTCGCGGATTTAGTCACCGAACGGATGACCAACGGCACGGCCGAGTGGCGCGAGGAGCTGACTCTGCACACCAATGAGGGCCGCCGGGTGCTCATCTGCAGTGGCGCCGCACTGCCAGCTGACGTGGCCTCCGGGGGCCACGTGATCGTCTTCGACGATGTCACGACGTTGATTCAGGCACAGCGCGATGCCGCTTGGGGTGAAGTAGCGCGACGCTTGGCTCATGAGATCCGCAATCCACTCACACCGATCCGGCTCTCCGCCGAGCGCATCCGCCACAAATACCTCGCGCGCGCCGATGCACAGAATGCGGAGGTACTTGAGCGGGCCACCCGAACCATCATTGCGCAAGTGGATAATATGCAGGCCATGGTCAAGGCATTCTCGGAGTATATGCGCCCACCCAGGCTGGAGATCCAGCCACTGGACCTCAATACACTTATTCAAGATGCGGTAGAACTCTACCGAGGCAACCCGGATCAGCCCGAATTCGAGCTTATGCTTGCTCAAAACCTGCCAACCCTATACGCCGACGCCGGACGCTTGCGTCAGCTGCTGAACAATCTGATCCGCAACGCGCTGGAGGCGAACCCAGGCGATCGCGCTTGCCGGATCACCATTGTCACCCGCCTAGCTGGAGGCCACGATACCGAGGCAGTGGAACTCATCGTGAGTGACAACGGGCCGGGCTTTTCTGGGGACGTACTCAATCAGCTCTTCGAGCCCTATGTCACTACCAAACCGAAAGGAACGGGACTCGGCCTACCGATCGTCAAGCGTATTGTTGAAGAACACCACGGCCGCATTTCCGCACGCAATACGCAGCTGGGTGCTCAGCTCATCGTCCGCTTGCCGATACCGAATCACCGCCGTGGGCGATCCCCGCGCCGCGCCAAGGCCAGCAAAGAGGCATCCTTATGAATGCAGCGTACGTTCTGGTCGTTGACGACGAGCCGGATATTCGACAATTGGTAAAGGAGATTCTGGAGGACGAAGGCTACCAGGTAGCGACGGCGGGCAGCGCCGCCGCTGCACGAGAAGCGCGGCGACGGCGCTGCCCGGATCTGATCCTGCTCGATATTTGGATGCCCGACGAAGATGGCGTCACTCTACTCAAAGAGTGGAGCGAAAACGATGCAAACCGTTGTCCGGTGGTAATGATCTCCGGACACGGCACCGTGGAGACAGCGGTGGAAGCTACCCGTCTTGGGGCCATTGATTTCATCGAAAAACCACTATCGATGGCCAAGTTACTCGTGACGGTCCGGCAAGCCCTTGCCAACAACACAGGGAAAACGGCACAAAGCCCCCCCCAGACGACAACCGAACCACTAGAACCCATCGGTCATAGCCGTCGGCTCTTGGAATTGCGTAAGCAAGTCCGACGACTCGCAGCGAGTGACAGCCGGGTTCTTTTCAGCGGCGAGGCCGGTAGCGGCAAGACGTGTTTCGCCCGCTATCTACATACGCTGGGCGAGCGACGGCGGGGACCACTAATCGAATTCGCCGCCGGCGAAAAAGCAGCTGCGGAGCTGTTCGGCTACAACGACACCCCAGGTCGCCTGGAAACAGCTAGCAACGGCACCTTAGTGCTGGACGAAGTAGCCGATCTCGAGCCAGAGGCCCAAACTCGGCTGGCCTCCGCCTTGGAAACACAGAGGTTCGAACGTATCGACGGTAGCCGATCACAACCTTTGACAACCCGCATTATCGCCCTGACACGCATCAACCTGGCCACTGCGGTACACGCCGGCCACTTTCGCGAGGACCTTTATTACCATCTCAATGTCGTTCCGGTGCACATACCACCGCTACGTGAGCACATTGAAGACATCCCCGACCTGCTCAATTTCTACGTGAATCATCTGGTCGAACAACAAAGTCTACCCTATCGCCGATTCAGCGTAGCGGCCCAAAATCGGCTGCGCAACTACACTTGGCCTGGCAATATACGGGAGCTGCGCAATTTGGTGCAACGCTTGCTGATCCTCGGCGAGCGCTTGGAAATCACGGTATCCGAGGTAGACAACACACTTACCGCCTCCGCACCGATCGATGAGATGGATGCCGCCACAAGCTTGCCAAACCTATCGCTGGACCGACCTTTGCGTGAAGCGCGCGAGGAGTTCGAGCGTCTCTATCTCCAACATCAGCTCAAGCGTGCCGCCGGCAACGTCGCCCGACTGGCCCGACTCACCGGGATGGAACGCACACACCTTTACCGCAAGCTGCGCGCACTCGGAATCGATCCGAAGGAAAGCGCCTGAATCCGGCACGGAGCATCATTGGTCGCGCCCACGTACCCGACCATAACCACGCCAGCAACGCTTATGTGACTTATTTCATCATGAAAATCATAATCCTCGGCGCGGGACAGGTTGGCCGGACGGTTGCGCACGAATTGACCAGCGAAGCCAACGACATCACTGTCATCGACCTCAACTCGCAGCTCCTACAGGAGCTTCAGGATCGGCTCGACCTCAGGACGATCATGGGCAGCGGCACTTACCCAACCATTCTGGCAAGCGCCGGCGCGGACGATGCGGACATGATCATTGCAGTGACCGATAGCGACGAAACCAACATGATCGCGTGTCAGGTCGCCGACACACTGTTCCATACGCCAACCAAAATCGCTCGCATTCGTGCCATCGAATACTTGAACTGCCCACAGCTATTCTCCCCGGAGGCGTTGCCGATCGACGTGTTGATCAGCCCCGAACAGTTGGTTACACAATACGTAAGGCGACTGCTCGAACACCCAGGCGCACTACAAGTCTTGGATTTCGCTGATGGCAAAGTCCGCCTGGTGGCCGTGCGCGCCTACTACGGAGGACCTTTAGTCGGCCACGAGCTCAGTACGCTCAAAGAGCATATGCCGGGCGTCCATGCTCGAGTCGCAGCGATTTTTCGGCGTGGACGGGCCATTATTCCGGAAGGCAGCACCGTTATCGAAGCAGGCGACGAGGTGTTCTTCGTGGCCGCGAAAAAGAACATCCGCGCCGTAATGAGCGAGCTCAGGCGTTTGGAAAAGCCGGTCAAACGCATCATACTCGCCGGCGGCGGCAATATCGGCAAGCGGTTGGCGGGGTCTTTAGAAGGACGTTATCAGATCAAGATCATCGAACATAATTCGCCGCGTTGCCGTCTTCTATCCGAGGAGCTGAAGAAAACCATAATCCTATGCGGCGATGCGGCCGACGAGGACTTGCTACTGGAAGAGAATATCGAGAATACCGATATTTTCTGTGGTTTGACCAATGACGACGAAGCCAACATTCTCTCGGCCATGCTCGCGAAATGGCTCGGTGCGCGCACCGTCATGGCGCTGATTAATCGGCCCGCCTATGTAGATCTGGTGCAATCAACCGAGGGCATCGATATTGCTTTTTCACCCCAGCAAGCGACCATCGGCAGCCTGCTCGCACATATCCGCCGCGGTGACATGGTCAACGTGCACAGTCTGCGCCGAGGCGCGGCCGAGGCGATCGAGGCGGTCGCTCACGGCGACGCATCCAGCTCTCGGGTCGTCGGGCGGCGCATTGAGGAGATAAAACTGCCGCGCGGCACCACCATCGGTGCGGTCGTGCGTGGTGATGAAGTGCTCATGGCGCACCACGACACCGTCATCGAGTCCGAAGACCACGTCATTTTGTTCTTAGTGGACAAAAGCCGAATCGATGAGGTAGAGCGGCTGTTCCAGGTCGGCGTAACCTTCATCTGAGAACCGGCTATCAATGCACTTCGATGTTATCCAGCGAATCCTCGGGATGCTGATGATGGTGTTCAGCACTACCATGCTGCCACCCATCAGCATTTCGCTGTGGACGCAAGATGGCGCCCTTGGCTCCTTTCTTATTGCTTTTTTCACCATTCTCGGGATCGGTGCGGGACTATGGTTACCTATGCGGACCCGGCATCGCGATCTGCGTTCGCGCGACGGTTTTTTCATCGTCACCCTATTCTGGGCCGTGCTGGCCGGCTGCGCAGCGTTACCGCTAATGTTTGCCGAACACCCCCATATGTCGCTGGCCGATGCCTATTTCGAGAGCATGTCCGGGTTGACGACCACCGGTGCGAGCGTGCTGACACAAATCGATTCACTACCTCCCTCCATCTTGTATTACCGCCAGCAACTCAATTGGCTCGGCGGGATGGGCATTATCGTACTTGCGGTTGCCATCCTCCCCATGCTCGGCATCGGCGGTATGCAGCTCTACCGCGCCGAAACTCCGGGCCCGATCAAGGATGCCAAACTCACGCCGCGCATCGCCGAAACGGCGAAAGCACTCTGGTACATCTATCTCGGACTGACAGTGGCCTGCGCGTTTGCTTATTGGGCCGGCGGAATGACGCTCTTCGATGCCATTGCATACAGCTTCTCCACCGTATCGACAGGAGGGTTTGCCCCGCACGGCGCCAGCATGGCTTATTACGAGCAACCCGTGCTCAGCTGGTTGGGCGTGGTATTTATGTTCATTGGCGGAGCTAATTTCGCACTGCACTTCAGTGCCTGGCGCCGGCGCAGTCTGCGCCTTTACCTTACGGATCCGGAGTTCCTTTATTATTTACTGATCAGCCTGGGAAGCATCGCCGTCGTCAGCGCCGCTTTATACACCTACGGCACGAATTCTCTGCCGGATGCGTTACGCCACGGAGCCTTTCAGGTAGTGAGTTTTTCTACCAGCACCGGTCTGACTACGACAAACTATTCCACTTGGCCAAGTTTCCTACCGGTATTGCTGATGTTCATCAGCATCATCGGCGGCTGCGCCGGATCCACGGCTGGTGGAGTCAAGGCAATACGCTTTCTGCTCATGTTCAAACAGGGTTACCGTGAGATGTTGCGACTCATTCATCCCCAGGGTCAATTTATGGTTAAACTTGGCAACCGGGGCGTGAATGACCGTATCACCACCGCCGTATGGGGCTTTTTCGCCACTTACATGGCTGTGTTCGCGCTCCTTCTGCTGGCACTTCTTGGCACAGGCCTCGATCAACTCACCGCCTTCAGCGCCGTTGTCGCCTGCATCAATAACCTTGGCATTGCCTTCGGTTCGGTCAGCGGTGGTTTCGCTGGCATAAGCGATACCGGCAAGTGGCTGCTTTCGTTGGCTATGCTAATGGGACGCCTCGAAATTTTCACCGTGTTGGTGCTCTTTCTTCCCGCCTTCTGGCGTCGCTAACTTAAATTAACCAAGGGACGCCGTTTAGCCAACAGCACTGCCTCTCTCCATAGCAGTGACTGCTGCTGGCAAGCCCCCTCCCGATGTGAATGCATCAGCACTAAATATAGTGGTCCCCATGATTTGGACCACTGGCGTAGATAGAATGCCACGCCGAAGACGAGGAGACAGACGTGGCACGTAAGCGGTTTAGCAGCGAGTTCAAGGCGAAGGTGGCGCTAGAGGCG
>JAUILK010000020.1 GCA_030433275.1 Gammaproteobacteria bacterium | reverse complement strand
CATCATCCGAATGTGCTGACCAAAACCAGCTTAATGCTGGGTCTTGGTGAGACAGATGCCGAGATCCTGGAAACGATGGATGAACTCCGAGCTGTGGGAGTAGACATCGTTACCTTCGGCCAATACCTACGCCCAACTGTCAACCACTTACCGGTGCAGCGCTACGTTACACCCACTGAATTCGAACACTATCGTCGTCTAGGATTAATCAAGGGTTTTTTGGAAGTTGTATCCGGCCCCTTAGTCCGTTCGAGTTACCGTGCTGAGCGTGTACTGGAACAAACTAATTGCGGTCTCAACGAGAGCAACGGCACATAACTGAATCAAACAAGTAGTCTATGTTTTAGCCGTACCGCAAACACGACTTTAGTAAACCAAAACGAAATAACGAGCCGCCACATCACTCTACAACCCGAGCCGCTGAGCCTTCAGAACGACCGACCATCCAATGGTCGGTCGCTGCATGCTGAGACTGCTTTCCAAAGCAGGGCCACTCTGTCGGTTATATCCAAGTACACCGGCCTCTCTTTGCCGATAATCACCAGGGCATCCACTTATGAAAACGCCAGCTTAATATAAGGTAAATACCGATCAAACAACAAAATAGCAAAGATGGCCATCAAATAAATAATAGAGAAGCCAAATGACTTCATGGGTAGTGCTTTATCTGATGAAACCAACATGGCCACGCCATAATACAGATAAATTCCACCCATGATCATTGCCCCAGTGAGGTAGATGAGTCCGCCGAGTCCTGTAACAAAGGGCAAAGCGCTTACCGCCACCAATAGAATGGTATAAAAAAGCACATTCCATCGAGTATAACGGTCACCGTGAGTAACCGGCAACATGGGGATATTGACCTTGGCATAATCTTCGCGCCGATGAATGGCAAGAGCCCAAAAATGCGGCGGTGTCCACACAAAGATGATGAGAAACAAGAGCAATGAATTCGGATCAATCGATCCGGTAACTGCGGTCCAACCTAACATGGGAGGCGCTGCACCAGCCGCACCTCCGATAACTATATTCTGCGGCGTCGCTCGTTTGAGATAGAGCGTGTAAACAAATGCATAGCCAATCAGCGATAGAAATGTCAAAAAGGCAGTGAGCGGATTAACGAACAAGTAAAGAATACCAAGTCCGCTGACTCCCAGCAGCCCGGCAAAAACAACGGCGTGCCGAGTTCGAATACGCGCCGTCGGCAACGGCCGGCGCTTAGTGCGCCACATTTGGCCATCCACATGTTGGTCGACCATGTGGTTGATCGCAGCAGCTGAACCAGCCGCTAAAGCAATTCCAAGGCTGCCCAATGTCAATGCCCGCCAAGGCACGTCGCCCGGACTTGCCACCAACATCCCAACGATCGCCGTAAAAACCATAAGAGCGACGACCCCCGGCTTGCATAGCTCATAGTAGTCGCGCCAATGGCGAATCAAATGCTGGCGGGCTGGCTCAAACCATGTGATAGAGGGACTTCTACTCATGATGCACGCACCGGTCTGATGAGATGATTGAGTGTCACAAATGTCAAAAGTAGCAGTGCAGCTACGGCATTATGTGCCACCGCTACCGGAAGGGGCAAGCTGAACAGGACGTTGCTCACCCCCAGAATAAATTGAATAGTCACCAAAAATGCGAGCACCGCGGCACACCATGTTGCGGTACGCCCAGGTACCCAGCGCCAGAGAGCAAGTGCCAATAGCAGAGTGAACACGGCAACGATTACAGCACCCAATCGGTGTATTAAATGGATAGCGACTCGCGCCGGCGCTTCGAGTACACCGAATTCATAGTTGGTACCGACCCCACGCCATAACACAAAGCCCTCGCTGAAATCAGCATCTGGCCAAATCTCCCCGCTATGACAGGCCGGGAACTCATTGCACGCTAGCGCCGCGTAGTTGGAACTCGTCCAACCACCAAGCGCGATCTGCGCCACCACAAGAACCAAGCCGAGCGTCAAAATCGCTTTTAGCCAAAATTTCGGAGCAAGCCCACTCGAACTCTCTCCGGAACGCTTCATTCGTAAGACTTGCCACCACAGTAATGAGACAATCGTCAGCCCACCGAGCAGGTGTGCGAGCACTACCACCGGTTTAAGCTGCCAAGTGACGGTCCACATACCCAGCAGTGCCTGAAACACCACCAAGCCAACTAAAAGCAGCGGAATAGCCAATGGATAGCCTGAGATCTTGCGTTTACGCCACGCAACAATGGCCAAGCCGACAATCAGCAGTCCGAGCGTACCTGCGAAGTACCGATGGATCATCTCCTTCCAACCTTTGGCTGCCTCGATCGGACGGTGCGGGTAAGCTGCCTGCGCAGCCTGCTGCGCGGCCGGGCTCTCCGGCACCGTTAGATGACCATAGCAGCCAGGCCAGTCGGGGCAACCAAGTCCGGCATCGCTTAGACGGACATACGCGCCGAGCACTACGACACCCAGCGCGAGTACAGTCGCTAATAGCGAGACGCGATAAAACCACGGGCTTGCTACCGTCGCTCGTCGGGCAGTCATCGTTGGGTTCACAGTCATCGTCTGGCTTGCAGTCATCGTTTAAAAATCCTGGGATTGTTGCTGATTGCGTTCAACTTGACGGTTCGAAACCCTTAACAAATGTTCCATATCATCAAGCATGCCACTACCGTCTAACGGCACTGGGTAGGTCATCATATTGAAAGCACGATAGTCGATGATGAATATTCCCGCCCCCTCCCCAGCCGTGTGCGCCCGCTTCGCGAGCAAGGAATCGATCTGGGCGTTGGGCGCAAGCAATTCGAATACAACAGGCTGCGAGACCTTGGGCAAATCAGGCGCAAAAGCCTCCTGCGGCTGCAATAACAGCAGATGTACCCGATCAGCATTCGCTCCAAGCGCTAGGCGCAGGCGTCGCAGCAGATCCAATGATTCCAGGCAAACTCGCTCACAATTGCCATTCACGACCAGAAGCAGATTCCAATAGCCCAGCAAATCGGCACGGGTGAACGGTTTCCCCGATCTAGTCGTCCAGTTGCTTGGTGCCACTGCTTGCGGAGGTTTAAGCAACTCCCCATGGTTGGTGGTCCCGCTCGGTCGCAAATCCGCCCTAAAGAGTAACCACGCCAATAGCATGGGGCCCGCGAAAAGCCCGGCGATAATTAAAATTTGTATACGGCCACGACGGCGAACCTGTCCCGATGTGGGCTCGATATCAGTTGTCATCAGTTCGGCGCTTTAGATTGACTAAGAAATAGATGATTACTACTGCGGTCGCCATGGTGAACCACTGCGCCGCATAGCCCAGATTTTTTTCCGGCCCCATCGCGGGTTTCGGCGACACATGGACAAAACCATCTGCTGCCTGTGGATCGAGTCGAATAAGATAAGGTGCCACTCGATAAGGCAGGGCTTGCGCTATGTACGCGAAGTCTACATATCCGATCCGCCGTGGCCAACTGCCTGTACCTACATAGGCCTGCCCCAGCCTGACGGCCACCGACGGGCCCTTGTCTACCACCCCACTGACTCCGCGCTCAGTCTCCGCCACCCCGACATCGGGGAGAATCTTCCTATCAAACGACGCGGCTATCCAGCCGCGGTCGATTAAAATAGCTGTACCAGCGCCGCTCAGCCGTAAAGGGGTGAGCACATGGTAGCCGACCTGCCCAGCGTGAACTTGATTGTCAAGCAAAAACTGGTGTGTGCTGTCATATCGGCCGTAAGCCTTAGCAACACGGTGTTGAGCCACCGAATACTCGGGCATCGCCGCATTCAAATTGATTGCCGCTGCCTGAAGGCCAGCGTGTAAACTATCTAAATAAGCTTGGGTTTCTTTTGCTCGATCAAGCTGCCAAAAACCAAGGGCAGTCAGCAGTGGCAGCACGAGCACCACTGCTAATGTGGGTATGAAACCCGGACGGAATTCGTAAGAACCAATTCGCATTGTCCGCCAACCGGTTGTCGATGCCCACTAACTGCCCCAATCACCTATAATTGCCAACTCATGATGCCAACGCAGAGGAGCTTCAAATGGTCGTGCTATTGATCAAGGTAGGAATTGTCATCACCCTAATCGCCATTTTTATCAGTCTCATATCCGCGGGTTTTTTCCTGGTCCGCGACCGCAGCCAGTCCCGCCGAATGCTCCAATCCTTGACCTTGCGCATCACATTGTCGGTGGTGCTGTTCGTACTGATACTTATTTTGATGTTCACTGGCGTTCTGCCGGTAAACCGGAGTCCACTAGCCTACTAAACCAAAACGTAGACAAAGATATAAAGGCCAAGCCAAACGACATCGACGAAATGCCAATACCAGGCCACACCTTCAAAACCAAAGTGATTTTCCGGCGTAAAATGGCCTTTCATGCAACGCAGGCTAATCACGATCAGCATGATCGTTCCAATGGTCACATGAAAACCATGGAAACCAGTCAACATAAAAAATGTCGAACCATAGACACCAGTGTGCAGCGTCAGGTTCATATGATGCCAAGCCTCATAAAACTCAAAGGCCTGGAACATCAAGAAGGTCACACCCAAAGCAACGGTTGCCCACATCCATTTAACCAATTTTTCACGGTCAACGGCTTTCAACGCATGATGGGCAATCGTTATGGTAACACCGGAGGTAAGCAAGAGAATGGTGTTGATCGTCGGAATCGGCCATGCCGGCATGTATTCAAATTCGAAATCCGCATAGCCGGGTCCTGCCGTGGGCCAATTGAGACTGAGCCCATCCCAGAGCAGTTGACTAGTTTCCACGTCACCGCCACCAAGCCACGGCACTGAAAAAATCCGAGCGTAGTACAGCGCGCCGAAGAAGGCCGCGAAAAACATCACCTCCGAGAAGATGAACCAAGACATTCCCCAGCGGAACGACCGGTCGACTTGCTCATTGTAAGACCCGGCCACGCTTTCACCGATCACGGTTCCGAGCCAACCGAACATCATGAAAACCAAGATTGCGAAACCGGTGAGCATCACCCACGGCCCCCAACCCGCACCTTGGAAATACGAGGCCGTGCCCACCGCCAGCGTAAATATGGCAATACTACCCGTGATAGGCCAATGGCTTCCATGGGGTAAGTAGTAGCCACCGTGTGTTGCAGCCATTTTAAAACACCTCCGTAAGGCCCATTATTTTAATGCCGCATAATCGGCACATACAGCCGTCAGCCTAGAGACGCAGCGCCAAACCGACTGTCACGAATCGTTTACCGATTATTAGAGTATGCGGTCCAAATAGAACGCGACGTAGATCAAAAAGGCAACGACGGACAAAATAATCACAGTAAGTCGAACCTTACGCCTGCGTTCCTCGGAATCCATCTGCTGTGACATCGTTTTCATCGTCTCATCCGGCAAACCCGGCGACCCTGCGCTGCAGTCGCCGGGCTTTTTCACATACCCGAATCAAAAAAGATCCGTGCGATCAAGAATGCAGATCCCCTCTCGCCACGATCTTGCTGATATCAGGCGGCGTCTGGAAGCTATGGTAGGGTGCCGGTGAGGGCAGCTCCCACTCCATCCCATGAGCGCCTTCCCAACTTCTGCCTTCAGCTTTGACTCCGCCACGAATTGCCTTGATAACGAGCCAAACGAAAATCAGCTGGGAGAAACCGAAGAGAAAGGCACCGACCGTGGAAACCATATTCCACTCGGTGAACTGGACCGCATAGTCCGGAATACGCCGAGGCATACCGGCCAAACCCACGAAATGCTGTGGGAAATAAAGAATGTTCACCGAAACCACGGACGTCCAGAAATGCAACTTACCGAGCTGCTCGTCGTACATGTTGCCCGTCCATTTCGGCAACCAATAATACGCAGCTGCAATAATCGCAAACGCCGCACCCGTGACAAGCACGTAATGGAAGTGAGCGACCACGAAATAGCCGTCCTGATACTGGAAATCGACCGAAGCGATCGCCAACATCAACCCCGAGAAACCACCGATGGAAAACAAAACCACGAACGCCAACGCGAACAGCATCGGGGTCTCGAAAGTCATGGCGCCTTGCCACATAGTGGCCACCCAATTGAACACCTTCACCCCGGTCGGCACCGCGATCAGCATCGTCGCATACATGAAAAACAGCTCACCGGCGAGCGGCATGCCGACAGTGAACATATGATGAGCCCAAACAATAAACGACAGAAATGCGATCGAGGCAGTCGCGTATACCATCGAAGCATAACCAAACAACGGCTTGCGAGCGAACGTCGGAATGATCTGAGAGACGATTCCGAACGCCGGCAGAATCATGATGTACACCTCGGGGTGCCCGAAGAACCAGAAAATGTGCTGGTACATCACAGGGTCGCCACCGCCGGCGGCATTAAAGAAGTGAGTGCCAAAGTACTGATCGGTGAGCAGCATCGTAACGGCACCCGCAAGCACCGGCATTGCGGCGATCAGCAGGAAAGCGGTGATGAGCCAGGTCCATATGAACAACGGCATCATCATCAGCGTCATCCCCGGCGCCCGCATGTTGAAGATGGTCGCAATAATGTTAATCGCCCCCAAGATCGAGGACATGCCCATTATATGAACTGCGAAAATAACGAACGGGAAGGCTTGCCCCGTCTCCAACATCAGCGGGGGATACATCGTCCAGCCGCCGGCTGGCCCGCCACCGGGCATAAACATGGTGGACAACAACAGGGTGAAGGCGAATGGCAGCAGCCAGAAACTCCAGTTGTTCAACCGGGGCAACGCCATATCCGGCGCCCCCAGCATCATCGGCACTTGCCAATTGGCGAGCCCAACGAAACCCGGCATGATTGCACCGAAAATCATCACCAACGCGTGCAAGGTAGTCATTTCATTGAAGAAATAAGGATCGACTAGCTGCATGCCTGGCTGGAAAAGCTCCGCCCGGATGATCAACGCCATTACGCCGCCGACGAAAAACATCAACAGCGAGAACAACAGGTACAAGGTACCGATATCTTTATGGTTGGTCGTGAAAACCCACCGCAAGAGCCCGGGCTCGGGCCCATCGTGATGGTGGGCCTCCGCGTGGTCAACAGCACTCATCTGAAACCTCCTCGGCACGATTTCCTTAACATCGAAAAAACCTCTTAACCACGCCATCTCTGCCTTGCGGGAAAGCGCATAGCATAATCACCGCTACGGCAAGAGGTCACGCTGGTCAATTATTAGCTCTGGGTCTGAGCCGCATCGACTGCAGGGGAGCGCTCGGCGGAGGCCTGCTCAGCACCTTCGGAGGCGCTCTGGCGCTCTTTCTGCTCGGCTAGCCATTTCTTGTACTCCTCCGGAGTCTTGGCTATCACCACGATCGGCATGAAGCCATGGTCACGCCCACAAAGCTCGGCACACTGCCCCCGATACACACCGGGCTGCTCGATCTTCGTCCATGCTCTGTTTACGTATCCAGGGATGGCGTCCATTTTCCAGCCGAATTCCGGCACCCACCAACCATGGATCACATCCTCAGCGGTGATCAGAAAACGGATCTTGGTATTGATCGGCACCACCAGCGGCTTATCCACATTGCGCAGATAATGCTCCACCCGCTCGGGCCGCAGCGGAGATCCCAACTGCCGAGCCTGGTTGCTCTGCTCGTCGAGTTTGCTGTAAAAGCTGACCCCCTCGCCGAGATAGTCATAGCGCCATTGCCATTGATATCCGGTGACTTTGATATCCATTTCGGCGTTATCGGTATCGTACATCAGCACCAATCCCCGCGTTGCGGCGATCGCCATGCCGACCAGAATAAGCAATGGGATGACCGTCCAGACGACTTCTATGGTCGTATTGTGATGAAACTGAGCGGCGACGGCTCCCTGCGATTTGCGATGATGGTAAATTGAATACCCCATCGCTCCGAAAACGATGATGCCGATAAAAATCGTAATCCAAAGCACGAGCATGTTCAGATCGTAGTTCATATGGGCGATGCTCGTTACGCCATATGGCAGATTCAATTCCCCGAGCCCCGCCCATGCCGGGGTCGCGGCAAGCGCCAGCCCCCCTGCAAGGCCCGAGGTAATCGTGACCAGTCGTTTATCCCATTTCATCCTCTGCAACCTCCCCGAAGGTGAATTATCAGTAAGGCTTGCCCTAAACAAGACAAAAAACTCACAACACAACTCTGAACGCGTGCGGTTAAAACCCGCGGCATCCCGTTTGAAATTAACGTTCAAAACGCAATTTTATTTACACTAGCCT
This sequence comes from Gammaproteobacteria bacterium, assembly GCA_030433275.1. Lineage (GTDB taxonomy): Bacteria > Pseudomonadota > Gammaproteobacteria > Nitrococcales > Nitrococcaceae > Nitrococcus. The sequence goes on along the minus strand of JAUILK010000020.1, from coordinate 49,477 downwards.
TTCATTAGGCCTTGCGGTGGGTAGTCCCGTCCTCACGCGCGGTGGCCGGACCGATTCTCAGTTTCGCAATGGGGCCGCCCAGCCCCGCCATTGGCCCGATCCAGCGACGGAGCTCTCCGGCCACCTGGGCCCGCTCATCGTCAGCGAGGAAACGACCCAACTCGACCTGCTCACCCCGTGAGCGCACCGCCAAACGTGTCGGATACCACGGGTGTCCTGGCACGGCCAGGATCACCTCGCTCCACAGCCGGTCGAAACTCCAATGACGCTCCGGACGGCGCCGCCCTTTATCAATTTTGACCTTGGACTCCGAAACGTGTATGACCTCGGTGTCATACGCTCTCTGCGCCGTGACGATGAGTGCCAAGGCCAACGCTCCGATCTCTAAACCGGCAAACGGTAGGATCAGCCACATGCCCATCAAGGCAAACACGCCCGCTGCGGAAAAACAAACACCTGCGGTGAACAACAGGAATATCTTTGCCTGCCGCCAGGATAACGCGACATTCGGGCGCAAAATAAGGCACCAAGCCCCATCCTTTTCGTCGTACTGTGTCGCAACCATGACCCTCCACCTCCCTAGGAGGCGGTAAGCGCCTACTTCAGCTGCACGCGGTTACTCCAAGTTGCGGGGCATTTTATTGAGCCCACAACCTAAAAACAACCTTAGCGGCATCTCTGATGCTTGTAAAGGCCCGCTAGGCAAGCTAACGGCCATCAACGTGCTCCAAATCGGCGTCTTCCGAGTTCGGTCAGCGGGATGTGGATCGCACCCGAGCGATCCACCCGCTGGCGTGCGGACTGCGTCCCCCACGCATGGCCATAAACCACCTCGTAAGTTGCGGGCAGCAACCCTTCGGCAGCACGCCAACGCTCATAAGCAGCCTCCATGGCAAGCCACCGTCGCCGCCCAGTCAGTCCTGTATTCCGGCCAATGATGACATTGTGAGCGCCAAGGGCTTTAAGCTCACGCACCAGATCGCGCGCGCTGCGGTAGGTCAAGGTAAAATGTTCCATCTCCATGACAGGATCGGCCAAGCGCACCTGAACCAGGGTATCGCCTACCTCATGCATATCGACAAATTGGTTCACATGCACATAGCCATCGGCACACTCCCAAGATTGACGCAATTCTTTTAAAGTATCCGGACCCAAACTGGTGAACACCAACAAACCGCTCGGCCGCAGCACCCGCTGGATTTCGCGGAAAACCCGCCCCGGATCATTGACCCACTGGAGTGTAAGATTGGAGAAAACGAGATCGAAGCTATCCGTGGCAAAGGGAAGTGACTCGGCATCGGCACAGGCACAGCGCAACCGCTGCAGCAGGGGAGCGCGGCGGCGGGCTCGGCTTAGCATTGCAGGAGCGATATCAAGCGCAACAAAGCGCGCGCGCGGATAGCGCCGCATCAACTGACGCGTCGTAGTTCCAGTGCCCGCCCCAATATCCAGGACCCAGCGCGGATTCAACCGAATCAGCTCAAGGCGCTCGATCAGACGCTTGCCGACCTCTCGCTGAAGTACGGCCGCCGCATCGTAGCTAACCGCCGCGGCATTGAAGGAACGCCGCAGCAACCGCTTGTTCAGACACTGCCGACCCGCCTCCATCAGGTCGACCTCCGCATCCTCTCGCCAGTCGCGCCGTGCACCGACCGAGCAGGCTCCGAACGCGTCTGTAAGCGCAAACCAAGCTTCGCGAACAACGCTCTATCGTGTTGCTCTGCGGGATTATCGGTGGTGAGCAAACGCTCACCATAAAAAATACTATTGGCGCCGGCCAAGAAACACAGGGCCTGCGTCTCGTCACTCATCTCGCAGCGGCCTGCGGATAGCCGAATCCATGCTCTCGGCATGAGGATACGACTGGCTGCAACCATACGAATCATCTCAAACGGATCCACAGCCGGTGCACCATACAATGGCGTGCCCGGGACTTGGATGAGTTGGTTGATCGGCACGCTCTGCGGGTGCTCCGGAAGGTTGGCCAATACACGGAGCATACCTGCTCGGTCGGCACGGCTCTCACCCATACCGATGATGCCGCCGCAACAGAGCTTGATTCCCGCGGCTCGGACATGCGCTAAAGTCTCAAGACGATCCCGGTAGGTCCGAGTCGTAATAACGCTGGGATAGCGTTCGGGCGACGTATCGATGTTGTGATTGTAGTAGTCGAGCCCTGCCGTTTGCAGGCGCTGCGCCTGCTCAGCGGTGAGCATACCGAGGGTGACGCAGGTCTCCATCCCCAAGGCTTTGATTGCCGATACCATTTCGATGACACGCGTCAAATCCCGGTCTTTCGGGCGCCGCCAGGCCGCACCCATACAGAACCGCGTCGCACCGGCTGCGCGCGCCCTGCGCGCTGCAGCAAGCACCGCCTCGAAGCTCATGAGCGGTTCAGATTCGACACCCGCCTGGTAGCGAATGCTCTGGGGGCAATATTTACAGTCCTCTGGGCAACCACCGGTTTTAATGCTTTGCAGCGTACACACCTGAATCTCGTTCGGGTCAAAATAGCGCCGATGAATCTCCTGGGCCTGGAATAGCAGATCGCTGAAGGCTTGTCCTAGTAGTTCCTCGATCTCGCTGTGCTGCCAATCGTGACGAATGTCTGTGCCCTCGCTCGCTGCCATCGGCTCGGTTCTCCAGCGCAATGGGTTATCCTCCGGAGTGTGAAATCAAATATGAAGTATAGGCGATGGTAGCGTGGCCACCTTGACTGTCAACCGTCATTCCCCGCCATCGGTTTACCGGTGGCTAACCCGTGTCCATATGCGGCTCTACCCCATGCGTTGCCGCTTTTGTGCCGCACCGGGGATAGACGAGTTAGAGCTTTGTGCGCATTGCACCGCGGAGCTGCCCTGGCTGGATACGCACTGCCGACAATGCGCATTACCACTTACTGACACCGGCGAGGAGCAGCTTTGCGGCGATTGCTTGCGCCATTCTCCGCCTTTCCGGTGCGTTTATGCCCCGTTTCGCTATTGCCACCCGGTCGACGTCTTGATCAAGGCACTGAAGTATGGGGATGACCTTGCTGCCGCTCGATGCCTGGGTGATTTACTAGCCGATTATCTGCATCGGCGGAGCGTAGCGGTGCCCGACGCGGTGATACCCGTTCCTCTGCACCCACAGCGACTACGCCAACGGGGGTTTAATCAGGCGCTTGAGCTCGCCCGCCGACTAGATGCTCCGCTCGCCCCACAAATGGTGCGCCGCAGCCGTGCGACGGCCGCGCAAACCGGCCTGGACAAAAGCGAACGCAGGAGTAACACACGCGGAGCGTTCCAAGTAACAACACACCGCGTGCCAGCACACGTGGCAGTGATCGACGATGTTTTGACCACCGGTGCGACCGTGATCGAGTTGGCCAAGACGCTACGCCTGGCGGGGGCCAAACAGATCGAAATCTGGGTTATGGCACGCACCCCTCAACTCGACAGGTAGTGCAAGGCGATTCCGATAAAAATAACGCCACCGTAAATATTGTTATTGAGAAAGGCACGGAAGCATTCCGCACGGTAACGGTCACGAATCAAATACTGTTGATAGCCGAATAACAGCGTAGCCAGTAGCAGTGCAAGCCAAAAAAACAACCCAAGATGCATCAAGACACCAATCCAAATCAGCAGGACGGTCATCAGCAACTGGAGAAAACCGATTGCAACACGGTCATACCGTCCCAGCAAGATTGCCGTGGATTTAAGACCGATCCTGAGATCGTCATCCCGATCCACCATAGCGTACTCGGTATCGTAAATGCCCGCCCAGATTACGGCCGATAGAAAAATCAACCAGGCTATGGGTGGCACGCTGCCGGTTTGCGCCGCAAAGGCCATAGGAACCGCCCAACCGAAGGCCACGCCGAGATACGCTTGTGGCAGGTGCGTGTAGCGTTTCATGAACGGGTAAGTGGCAGCCAACACTACAGCCACGACTGAAAGATAAATAGTCAGCCGGTTCATCAGCAGAACCAATCCAAATGCAGCCAGACACAACATTACAAATAACGGCAACGCCTCATGCGCACGGACCGCGCCGGTCGCCATAGGTCGGTCACGGGTACGCTGGACCCGACCATCGAAGTGGCGGTCGGCATAGTCATTGACCACACAGCCGGCCGCACGCATCATCAGCACGCCGAGCAAAAAAACACCCAGCACCCGCGGGTCGGGCCGCCCGGCGGCCGCAATCCACAAAGCCCACAACATGGGCCAGAGCAGTAAAAAATTTCCGATCGGACGATGCAACCGAGCTAGCCGTGCATACTGAACGGCGCGATCCAAAAAAGTGCTTGTCATCTGCTCCACACAAATGGGTCCGCCGACCTAAGATGATCCGCTACCAGCGGCTTGAGCCACCAAAGCCGGCAAAAATACTTCGGTCACCAATAACGGACGCTCAGCGACGTGAAAAACCGACCGTCGGACCCAACAACCCGGCACGGCCACAGTGCTCCGCACCACCCGACGATACAGCCCGTCGTCCGCGGCCAAACGCGCGATCTCGATCTCACCTCGGCTTACCGGGTGACGCTTGAATAAGATGCTGCCCAGTGGTTGCTGACCAAGCTGCTGCAGGCCGCGCAGATGCCCCCGCAGGGTCTGCCCAGGTACGATGCTGCGGCCATAAACCCACGCACTGTCACCACAGCACAACAAAACCTCGCGTAGCCAAACCCGATTTTTATGCTGCAGGCCAAGCCGGCGGGCCTCGTCCAAAAACGGTGCGCCCCACCGTTCGCATAAAACTTCGACATAAAAGCAGCCCGGGCAATTGCGGCGTATGCGCCGCGTCAATGAACCCGGCTCGTCCAACCACCGACGCAGCAGCGGCAGCGCGATACGCTGCAATGGCAACCGGCGTGGCCGCCACTTACGGACAGCTCGATTCACTCATGGCCTCGATTCGTCATCGTTTGCCCGCTGCCCGCTTGTTAAGCGCGCACCAAATCGATCTCACACTCGAGCGTAGCGTTCAGCCTCACCGATCCACCGTGTAATCAGCGCATCGACGCGATCCGGACACCCCCGAAGCAGGATAGCCGCCCAACGGCGTACTTGCGGCAGAAGATCGGTATCACGCCGCAAATCCGCCACCCGATAATGCAGTTCGCCGGTCTGACGGGTACCAAGCAACTCTCCAGGACCACGGAGTTCCAAATCGCGTTGCGCGATCCGGAAGCCATCCTGAGTGTACCGCAGGATCGCAAGACGCGCCTGCGCGGCCTGGCTCAACGGACCATGGTACATGAGCACACAGCTGCTCGCTGCCGCCCCCCGCCCTATGCGGCCGCGTAACTGATGCAGTTGCGCAAGGCCAAACCGCTCGGCATTCTCGATAACCATAAGGCTGGCGTTCGGCACATCGACGCCGACTTCGATTACCGTAGTCGCCACCAATAACTGTAGCTCTCCAGCCTCGAAAGCCGCCATGACCGTTTCTTTCTCCACACCTTTCATTCGGCCATGCACGAGGCCCACTCGCAACTCCGGTAGACTCTCGCGCAACCGCTGCGCGGTCGCCTCAGCTGCTTCCGTTTGACATGCCTCGGATTCCTCCACCCGTGTGCATACCCAATAAGCTTGCCGCCCCTCGGCACAAGCATGGCGAATACGCTCGATCACCTGTCCCCGCCTGGCATCGGAGATAGCAACCGTAGTTATGGGCTTACGCCCCGGAGGCAGCTCATCGATCACCGAAACGTCGAGATCGGCAAAAGCCGTCATAGCCAAAGTGCGCGGAATGGGGGTCGCTGTCATTATGAGTTGGTGCGGTTGAACCTCCTCCATGCCGCTTTTGTTCTTCAAGGCAAGCCGCTGATGTACGCCGAAACGATGTTGCTCATCGACAATAGCCAACCCCAAGCGGTTAAAGACTACCTGCTCTTGAAACAGCGCATGCGTCCCCATGACCACGCGTATTTCGCCGCTTGCCAGGCGCTTGATGTGGTCACGACGGCCACTGGGTGTCAACCGACCAGTCAACCAGGCTGTTTCAACTCCGAGGGGCGCCAGCCAACGCTGAAAGGTACGATAATGTTGCTCCGCCAGCAGCTCCGTTGGCGCCATAAACGCCACCTGCCAGCCGGCTTCTACGGTGGTCAACGCCGCCAAGGCAGCAATCACCGTTTTGCCGCAACCGACATCGCCTTGCACCAATCGCAACATAGGGCGGGCCTGCCCCATGTCCTTAGCCACCTCCCGCATCACGCGGCGCTGGGCCAAAGTAAGCCGAAACGGCAAACGAGCAAACCACGCTTCTAAAAGTGCACCGGTTCCCTGAAGCGTCGGCGCCGGCTTGGCAAGTTGCCGCCGGCCACGCAATCGCAGCAAGCTCAGACGATGTGCCAGTAGCTCTTCGAGGATAATCCGGCGCACTGCGGGATGCCGCCGCGCCATAAGTTCGCTCGCCGCCTCGGCAGAGGTTGGCGCATGCAGGAGGCGCAAGGCATCAACCAGCTTGGGTAAACCAAGCTCTTCACGCAGCCGTCGTGGCAACAGTTCATCCCCCATGCGCCCAGCCATCGCCTCCCCAAGCGCACGGTGTATAAGACGACGCAAGAAAGCTTGATCCAGACCTTCGGTCGAAGGGTATACTGGCTTGAATCCTTTTTCGCTGGAGCCAGACCGATCTGTGGCGAGTACGCGCCATTGCGGATGGACCATCTGCAGACCGGCGGGCCCTGACCGCACCTCACCGTAGCACAACAACCGCACCCCGGCTTGGAGTCTCTTCCGCTGATTCGAATAAAAATGAAAGAATTGCAGAGTTAGGCGGCCTGTGCCATCGCTGATCCGGCACAACAACTGCCGGCGCCGTCCTCCGACCACCTCGACGAGTTCTACGACACCTGCAACCAACGCGCTCTGCCCTGGGCGCGCATGCTCCAGAGGAAGGATCGTTGACCAATCTTCATAGCGTAGTGGTAGATGAAATAATAGATCCTCGACCCTACGAATACCCAGCCGCGCTAGCCGTGCGACTCGATGCGGGTTTAGATTCTCCCAACCGGTGAACGGAGCCTCGAGCGCACCCACCGCGGTGATCATGCGTGCTCTGATCCGGTGGTTAACCAGAGAGGCTCACTATGGCCTCCATCTCTACGGCCGCTGCGCGCGGCAGAGCCGCGACCCCCATGGCTGCCCGAGCCGGGTAGGGTTCCCGAAAATACTCGCTCATGATTTCATTGACTCGAGCAAAATGACCCAAGTCCGTCAGATAGATCGTGAGCTTGACAATATCGGCAAGATCGCCACCGGCCTCCTGACAAACGGCGCGCAGATTATCGAAGACACGCCGGGTCTGGGTCGCAATATCACCTGGCACCAATTCCATGGTGAGGGGATCCAGGGGAATCTGGCCCGACAGGTAAACCATCTCACCGACGCGCACCGCCTGCGAATACGGACCGATAGCACTCGGCGCATTGTCGGTATGAATAATCTCACGACCCATGATGGCTCCTCAATCAGCCCATAGCAATCCTCGGCGCTCGCAACTCGGATCGCTTTAGCCCCTACGGCGGGTGATCCGCAACACGGTGTTAAGCACGCGCAACCGGCGCATGAGTCGAGCCAAATGCAGCCGGTCGCGCACCATGAGCACGAGCCGGATAGTGGCGATCACACCGTCCTTTTCATCGATATCCACCGCTTTGATGTTGGAATCGAGATCGGAAACCGTAGCGGCCACATCGGCGAGCACGCCGCAACGATTCACCACATCGACGGCGACAGCAACCGGAAACTCCCCCGCCACCTCTTTGTCCCACTGGACATCGAGCCATTTCTCCGGATGATTGCGATATTCGCGAATATTATGACAGCCTTGATGGTGCACCACCACGCCGCGCCCGGAACTAGCAAAACCAACGATCGAATCACCGGGAATGGGGCGACAACAACGCGCGAAGGTAATCACCGCGCCCTCGGTGGCACGGACCATAAGCGGTGCGGTAGCACACCCCTGGTTTTCCACACCGAGCGCCTCGATCGCTTCGGCGCTGACCCTGGAAAGACGCTGCGCCACCAGCCATGGCATGCGCTGCCCCAACCCCACTTGCTCAAATAAACCGTCGAGGTTCTCCGCACCAAATGCCTCCACCGCCTCTTTGATCCAGGCTTCGGGCAAATCCTCGAGCTTCACGGTCAAAGCATCCAACGCCTGTCCTACCAAACGACGCCCTAGGTTGATGGCCTCCTCGCCCTTAAGGCGTTTAAGGCTGTGGCGAATGGCCGTTCGGGCTTTTGCGGTCACGACGAAATCCAACCACGCTGGATTCGGTCGCGCGGCCGGTGCCGTAATGATCTCCACAGTTTGCCCTGTCTCCAGCAAGGTGCGCAGTGGCGTCAGGCGATGGTCGATCATCGCCGCAATGCAGCTGTCCCCAATATGAGAATGCACCGTATAGGCGAAATCCACTACCGTGGCGCCACGTGGCAATTCCATAATCTCGCCATTTGGCGTGAACACATAGACTTCATCGGGCAGCAAATCGATCTTAACGTTTTCAATGAATTCCAGTGAATTCCCGGCATTGCGCTGCATCTCCAGCAGACCGCGTAACCACTCCCGAGCCCGAGTATGGGCCACATTGCTGGCACCAGCATTGCCTTTATAGAGCCAATGTGCGGCAATCCCGGCCTCGGCCACCTTATCCATTTCGACTGTGCGGATCTGAACTTCGAGATGTATACGACGCGGACCCAGCAATGTGGTATGCAAAGACTGGTAACCATTCGCCTTGGGTATCGCTATGTAGTCTTTGATGCGCCCAGGTAATGGCTTGTATAGGCCGTGCAGCATGCCCAACACTTGATAACAGGTACTTACGGCATCGACTGTGACGCGAAAGCCATAGACATCGAAAATGTTATGAAAATTGCCATGCTTGGCACGCATCTTCTGGTAGATGCCCCAAAGATGCTTCTCCCGCCCAACCACACGGCCCGGGATACTGGCCTCGGCCAGGCGCTCCTCCAATGTGTGTCCGATTTTGCTGACGATCTCGGAGCGAGATCCTCGCTGATGCCTCAGCTTCTCTTTCAACACCCGATAGCGCATAGGGTAGAGCGCAGCAAAACCTAGATCTTCGAGCTCCACTCGCAAGGCATTGATACCCAAGCGCTGAGCGATTGGGGCGTAGATTTCCAGCGTCTCGCGCGCGATACGCCAGCGTTTGTGCGCCGGCATCACCCAGATGGTGCGCATATTATGCAGGCGATCCGCCAGCTTGATCAGGATCACCCGGATATCCTGCGCCATGGCCAAAAACATTTTACGGAAGTTCTCAGCCTGCGCCTCCGCTTTGCTACCGAAGTCGATTTGGGTCAGCTTGCTCACACCATCAACTAGCTCGGCCACCTGATCACCGAAACGGGTAGCAATCTCAACTTTGGCTGTGGGCGTATCTTCGATAACATCATGCAGAAGAGCCGCCACGATGCTCTCCACCTCAAGGCGCATCTCGGCCAAAATCTTTGCCACCGCCAATGGGTGCGTGATGTAAGGCTCCCCTGTGAGACGGCGCTGATCTTTATGCGCCAAGGCCGCGAATTGGTAGGCTTCAATAACGCGTCGCACTTCGCTGGAATCCATATAGCTTGCCAGCAAAGCACACAAGTCGGCTGCTTGCGCCGGGAGTTCGGACCCGGCACGCTGTTCGTAGACTACCGCATTACCATGAGCCATGGTCGACTACCTAACCTAATCCGAACGAGCCTCCACAGAATCCCCGCTCAGATCGAACTCTGGCTTGGGCAGTTCGTCTGCGCGCAAAATCTCCGCCGTCACATAACGCTCGGCGATCTCGCGCAGAGCCACGACAGTGGGCTTATCATTTTCCCAATCCACATGTGGCTGAGCCCCACGCGCTATCTGACGGGCCCGTCGCGTGGCCGCCAAAACAAGCTCGAAACGATTACCGATATGCTCCAAACAGTCTTCTACTGTTACTCGCGCCATGCGCTCGCATCCTCCCCAGATTCCGCAAGAAACTTACCCGATTCATTCTAGTCACAAGCCGGCTACCGATGAAAGTGAGCTGAACGCCGATTTGCGCTCCGCACCATGGACGAGCCGCGATCGGCCATATCGAGCCCCTAGATGGCCACATAAGGAATTCACACCCTCTTATGGTCCTAAAGGGTCAAACCGGGACCATTCTCCACTACCGGCAGTCATCTCCACGCAGCAACTCGCCCACCACTCCAGCCCAACGCGGCGCCTGAACCGTGCGCAACAAACGTCGCGCATGAACGATCGCGCGCAAATCCGCCAGTGCCTGGTCGAAGTGATCGTTGATCACGAGATAATCGTACTCGACGTAGTGGGTCATCTCCTCAACGGCAGCTTGCATCCGCCCCGCAATCACGTCATCACTATCTTGGGCGCGAGTGCGCAACCGATGCTCCAGCTCCGCACGCGAAGGCGGCAATATAAAGATGGAGACCGCTTGTGGCATGGCTGCGCGGACCTGTCGCGCACCCTGCCAATCGATATCGAGCAGCACATCCTGGCCGCGGCCAAGCGCTTGCTCGACCGTCACACGCGCCGTAGCGTAATAGTGATCGAATACACACGCGTACTCGAGGAATTCACCAGCCGCCATCATTCGTTTGAAGGCCGCATCCGCCACGAAATGATAATCCACCCCATCATACTCACCCGGACGACGTCGGCGTGTGGTATGCGAGATCGAAACGACCATCCCTGGCTCGCTCTGCTTAAGAGCACGCAGCAGGCTGGTCTTGCCCCCACCAGACGGGGCAGACACGATATGCAATGTTCCAGTCATGCCTTCTGCCTGAGACCGGCTATTCATCGGCATCCGCCACTCACTTCTACCCGCCGAGTTCGGAGCAAAGCGGCATACACACCGTACCTGAATGCCAAAACGAGGCCCGTTGAGACGCCCCCTTACCCAACCCACAGCGTGCAAATCAAAAACACGCAAAATACCACATAGCGCCAGCCGCCGGTTCGTCTTTCGAACCGGCGGCTGGCGCTATTCTATGTTCTGCACTTGTTCACGCATCTGATCGATGAGCACTTTCATCGTCACCGCCGCGCGAGTGGTCGCGGTATCCGATGACTTCGACGCCAGCGTATTGGCTTCCCGGTTGAGTTCTTGCATCAGGAAATCCAACCGTCTGCCCTTCGGCTCATTCTGTCGCAGCACTTGCTCGACCTCCTCGATATGGCTGAGCAGGCGTTCTAACTCCTCGTCGACGTCCAACCGTTGCGCAATCAATACCAACTCCTGCTCTAAACGAGCGGGATCAGCAGCCACCTTGAGCCCCTCGATGCGGGTGCACAACCGCTCCTGGGCCGCTCGCACGACCGCGGGACGCCTATCCTGGACTTCCCGTGTCAACCCGCGTATCTGTCCCGCTCGCTCGTGCAGCATTGCCGCAAGTCGCTCACCTTCTCTCCCCCGCATGCTCAACAACTCGCCCAAGGCAACCTCCAACAACTTGAGCGCGGCTTCGGCAACCGGCTGCAAATCGGATTCGCCCTCCCGAAGGATGCCAGGCAGACGCAGCAACTCAAGCGGCGAAATCGGCGCCACCTGCGGGAGCCGGCGTCCAAGCGAGAGACAATCGGCAATGACTTGCTCGGCGTAGGGCCAATTAATCCGTGGTGCATTAGCCGCATCAACGCTCGGGCGGTAACGCAAAGTACACTCAATCTTACCCCGACCCAGGCGACGCCCCAGCCGCTCACGTACCGCCGACTCGAGCGAGCGCAGCTCTTCGGGCAGGTGCACCCGGATATCCAGGTAACGGTGATTAACGGAGCGTATCTCCCAAACGAGTTTGCCTTCGCCGCCCTGCTGCTCCCGGCGCGCAAACGCCGTCATGCTGCGAATCATCGCTTCTCTCCCCGCGGGATGAGGCCAAAATGGTACGCGCAATAGTGCCACGAGGAAAACGCCGCTCCCGCGACCTCCACGGCTGTGCTAGTCTATTCGATCAAATCTAGAGATCGACACGAGGAAAGCCATGCGCCCCAGTGGCCGCGACAACCACGAAATGCGGGCCGTGCGTATTACTCGCCACTTCACCAAACATGCGGAAGGCTCTGCTTTGGTGGAATTCGGCGACACTAAAATCCTCTGTAACGCCTCCGTCGAAGAACGTGTACCGCCTTGGCTGCGCAATACTGGGCAGGGTTGGGTAACGGCCGAATACGCAATGCTCCCACGCGCGACCCGGAGCCGCAACGAACGCGAAGCCGTACGGGGGCGCCAACAGGGCCGGACAATCGAAATTCAGCGTTTGATCGGCCGTTCGCTGCGCGCGGCAATCGATTTACAGGCGTTAGGCGAGCGCCGAATCATTATCGACTGCGATGTTCTGCAGGCCGATGGCGGGACCCGCACCGCGGCCGTTACGGGGAGCTATGTCGCCTTGGCGGACGCTCTGCAAAGCCTTACCAAAAAGGGCTTGCTCAAGCGCCCACCCCTATTTGGTCATGTGGCTTCGGTGTCCGTGGGCATCTATCGGGGCAAGGTAGTGCTCGATTTGGACTACGCTGAGGATGCCGAGGCGGAGACCGACATGAACATCGTCATGAATGAGGTAGGCGCACTCATCGAAATTCAAGGCACTGCCGAGGGCCACGCCTTCCGGCGTGTCGAATTGGGCCAGATGATCGATCTGGCGGAAGAAGGAATCCGCGGCCTAATTGAGACGCAACGCCAAGCGCTGGAAAGCTAGTACGCATGCATCGGATCGTCCTGGCCAGCAACAATCCCAGCAAGGCGCAGGAGATGCAAGCCTTGTTACGAGGAGGCATAAGTATCGAGCTAACACCGCAGTCTCTCTACTACGTGCCCAGTGTGGCGGAGACCGGGCTAACTTTTGTCGAAAACGCTCTTATCAAGGCACGACATGCCTGTGAACACACCGGCCACGCCGCAATCGCCGACGACTCCGGCCTCGAAGTCGAGGCTCTAGCTGGCGAACCAGGCATCTACTCGGCCCGTTATGCTGGTGAGGACGCCGACGATACAGCCAATAATCGACGCCTGCTCGATGAACTCATCGACACCCCGGTAAACGAGCGCAAGGCTCGTTATATCTGCATCATTGCCTACCTGCAGCACTCCCGCGACCCGGATCCACTCATCTGCCGTGGCACTTGGGAAGGGCAAATCATCGACCACCCGCGCGGAACCAACGGCTTCGGTTACGATCCGTTGTTCTATCTGCCGAAACTCGAATGCACGGCAGCGGAACTGGAAACGCAAAACAAAAATCGCATCAGCCATCGTGGCCAAGCGCTGCGAGCGCTGCTCGAGGCCCTTCGTCACGAAGGCTGACATCGTGTTCCGCTTCACTACCGCCCCGCCTCTCGCACTCTACGTCCATCTACCTTGGTGTGTACGCAAATGCCCATATTGCGACTTCAACTCACACGCCCTGCGCGGCGAGCTACCGGCAACAGCCTACGTGGACGCGCTGCTCGCCGATGTGCTCCGGGAGATCAAGCACACCCATGGGCGCGAGATCAGTTCCGTTTTCTTGGGCGGCGGCACCCCTAGCTTGTTTCCACCAGCGGCCCTCGCACGATTGTTTGAGGGGCTGCAACGTTATCTATGGATCTCCACCGACTGCGAAATCACCTTAGAGGCTAACCCTGGAAGTGTGGACCGGGGCCGCTTCGAGGAGTTCCGCAGCACCGGCGTAAACCGTTTGTCCATCGGCGTACAAAGCTTCCAAGCGGATAGCCTGCGCCGCCTTGGGCGCATCCATGGGCCCCAAGCCGCTATCGCAGCGGTCGAAACCGCCCATGCGGCCGGCTTCGACAACTTCAATATCGACCTCATGTACGGGCTGCCCAATCAGAGCCTGCCGGCGGCTGTCGCGGACATTTCCCAGGCCATTGCGCTCGCACCATCGCACATCTCGCACTATCAACTTACGCTGGAACCCAATACAGTGTTTGCGGCGCGCCCCCCCGCGCTCCCAGAAGACGATGCAATCTATGCAATGCAGTTTGGCTGCCAAACACAGCTCGCCAACGCAGGCTATCTGCACTATGAGGTATCGGCTTATGCACGCCAGGACCGACGCTGCCGACATAATCTCAATTACTGGACTTTCGGTGACTACCTCGGCATCGGTGCGGGGGCGCATGGCAAAGTAACCGACTTTGATAAAGGCAACATCATCCGCTACGAAAAACTAGCCCGGCCGATGGCATATATGAGGAAGGCGGCCCTCGGAGAGGCGGTGGCAGATTCACGCCACCTCAGTGCACAGGATGTGGTGCTGGAATTCATGATGAACGCCCTCCGGCTACCGGAGGGCGTACCGCGTAAGCTTTGTACGACACGAACCGGTTTACACTGGAGTCAGTTCGAAGCCGCAGTCGACGATGCCCGCAAACGCGGTTGGCTCGATATAACAGCGGACGACTACGTACGGCCCACTGCGGTGGGGCTGCGGTTTTTGAACGATCTCCTTGGCTGTTTTCTGCCACCAGACTGACGCAGCTACCAACGGTGCGCAGGATTGTCCACTTTCAGCGACCGTTCCCGCTAGGCCATCTTAGTTATCGCCACAAACACAATGTAACCAAACAACACCAAAGAGCCGACGAAGGCGGCCCCACGAACCCGTTTGGTCCGACCGCGCTTCAAGGCGACCGTACCGAGCACAACGTAGGCAAGTAACCCAATCAGTTTGGCAATGATCCAAGGATGGTAGGTAAGCGGAAACTCATAGAACACAGCGGCCAGATACAGGCCGCTTGCCAGCACCAAGGCATCTATGGCATGAGGGAGCATGCGCACCCAACGCCGTCTGAGCAAAGGCGAGTCGTACAGCATCCATACCCCACGGGCCGTAAAGGACAAGAAAGTGGCGGTGACCAGGGTAATGTGAAGCGATTTAGCGACCATATAGGCGGACAAGGCCAATTCCTCCTTTTCTAACGCTCCGTGATACAGACTCGACAATTACTCTAAGGCTCTTCCCTATAACCGATTACCGTCCCATCACTTGCAAAATATATGCTGAGCTGGAGTTGACCATTCTGCAGCGCAGAATGCGGCGCATCAGTTGGCGAGACGGCGATGAGAGACGCCACCTCGCGGCGTTATGGCCGCGAAATTTAGTGACTCGCAGCCACGAGGAGAGCTTGATCGCCAAGGGCAGTGATGGGGAGCGGCTTGAAATTCGTCTCGATCGTATCACCCGGTTCGATCCTCTCAACTCCTGCCCGAATTAGCCGGGCCAGGGAATATTGGCTAAAACTGCGCCGACCATTCTAACGTGCGCTTCATTATCCACCAGGCGCGCTATTGGTAGTGTCTGTAAGCAGATACCGCCTATACTGGAGGGTAAGATTTGGCGGGTTGATCTTTACGAGGGCTTTTGCCCATGGACAGCAAACGGTGCTTCGCCATTGACTTCGACGAGTGGTCGAGTCTTGCTAAGCAAGACCCGAAAGGTTTCGAGGCACGGCGGCGTGCCATGTTGGATTCATTTATCAAGGCACAACCCGGCTGGCGACGCCAGCGGTTACGTTGCTTACAATGGCGGCTGGATCGTATACGACAGAGCTCGAGCACGCCCTTGCTTGCATGCCAGAGGCTCTCACAGCTGATGTGGGATGCTTTTGCTGGGCCAAGTGGGCTCATTCAGATTCTTACAGATCCGTATACTCCGGCGCGGGATACCCGACAAAGGCGGCGCTCGGCAAAAATTCTTCCCTTTCGTCGACCAGATCAGTCCGACTCAACCGACCAATCCCGTGAACCAACTCAGAGCGAACCCGAGCCGTCCTAGCCACCCTATTTGATCGGCAGTTGCCTTCCATTGCCGGCCGAGTCTATGATGACGCGCCTTGCACCTGGTGGCTGCATACCGTGGCCTCATCAACGAACATTAGGAGGCAGCTCAATGAAAAAAGGCATCCATCCCGAATATCGCCCGGTCGTGTTCCAGGATCTTTCTTCCGACTTCGTGTTCCTCACTCGCTCCACGCTGCGCACAAAAGAAACGATCAAATGGAATGACGGCAAAGAATACCCGTTATGCAAGGTTGAAGTATCCAGCAAGAGCCATCCGTTTTTTACCGGCAAGCAGCGCGTAGCAAGCAGCGGTGGCCGCGTGGACCAGTTCCGCAAGCGCTACGGCACCACAGGCAAGAGTAAGTAGCCGCTAATAAATGGCCGCCGCAACGCCTGTCCGGCAAGCTGTTGCTGCGGTCCAAACCCGCCCCGGCCCCGCTCAGCCTACGCCGCGACGGCGTACGGTACTGTATTATGGCCCGACTCGAAGGGACGAGGATAGATAGCCCTACAACTTCCATCGTCTCTTCCTTATGCATGCTCTGAAAATTCCGTCCATGCCGGGCTCATCGACTACTCTCGGGATGAACTTGTCGATGGGCTGGTGGCGAGCGGATCACGGTTAATCGATTCTGAAGGCCCATGCATCTTCATCAACCCCAAGCGCATCGAGCATCATTGCGAGTGAGTAAATTCTTCTTGATTATGGCAATCTGTTCCACGAGTTCATGAAGCTTCAGCCGTCACCTGCATAACCACGCATAAACGGCCTGATCGTTTACCGAGAAGGCTTATTAGGGAGAGAATGGCGGCCAAAAACCACAGTAACCGCCCTAACCTGATGCAACTAACGCTTGATCCGCCCATCTATAGCAGCCCGATATGGATCATCAATGGATCCCGGCGGCAATGGCAAACGCACGCCGCTCCAGGCCTCGCCGGCTACGCATGAGGTCTATGCAGGAGAGCAATTTATGTCCCAGAAAACCGTCACGATTACCGATAATGCCACTGGCAAAAGCGTGGACCTCCCCATACGTGAGGCAACACACGGGCCGGCTGTAATTGATATCAAAGACCTCTATAAAGAAATGGGGTATTTCACCTACGATCCTGGATTCACCGCCACAGCTAGCTGTCGCAGCGAGATCACATACATCGGCGGCGACCAAGGCGAGCTATGGTATCGTGGTTATCCAATCGATCAGTTGGCCGAGCAGAGCTCCTTCCCCGAGGTGGCTTACCTGCTGCTGCATGGCGAATTGCCGAGCAAACGTGAGTTGAGTGCATTCAACCGCACGATAACCCACCACACGATGGTCAACGAGAGCTTGAAGAACTTTTTCAACGGCTTTCACTACAATGCCCATCCAATGGCGATGCTAACGGGGGTGGTCGGCTCTCTATCGGCCTTTTACCACGATACCGTCGATGTCAGCGATCCACACAACCGGATCCTTTGCGCCTACCGAATTTTCGCCAAAATGCCGACCATCTCCGCCGCGGCCTTCAAACACATGCTGGGCGAGCCGTTCGTCTATCCACAAAATCGCCTGAGCTACTGCGGCAATCTCCTCAACATGCTCTTCTCTCGGCCTTCCGAAGAATTCGAGATCAACCCGGTGGCAGAACGCGCCCTAGACCAACTGCTGATCCTACACGCCGACCACGAGCAAAATGCCAGCGCTTCCACCATCCGTCTCACCGGCAGCACGGGAACAAATCCGTTCGCCGCCGTCGCGGCCGGTTGTGCGGCCCTCTGGGGGCCTGCCCACGGCGGAGCCAACGAGGCCGTTCTGAACATGCTTGAGGAGATCGGCGACGTAAAGCAGGTGCCCAGCTACATCGACAAAGCCAAAGACAAGGATGATCCATTCCGGCTGATGGGGTTTGGACATCGAGTCTACAAACACTATGACCCCCGCGCCAATATCATCCGAAAAACGTGCCATGAGGTGCTAGACGAACTGGGCATCTACAATGACCCGCAGCTCGAATTGGCAATGCGGCTCGAGGAAATCGCCCTAGCAGATGATTATTTCGTCGAACGCAAGCTCTATCCCAATGTTGATTTCTATTCGGGCATCATCTACCGAGCGCTGGGTATCCCGACCGAATTTTTCACCGTAATGTTTGCAATCGGCCGTACCCCGGGGTGGCTCGCTCAATGGATGGAGTTGGTTACCGACCCCGAACAGCGCATCGGTCGTCCACGCCAGCTTTATGCTGGACCGAGCAAGCGTGACTATGTGCCACTGCATCGGCGCTCGGACTGATCATTCCAGGATGTTTACCCACCCCGCCCCTTCCGGCGCCCCTCGTTGAAACGAGGCGTTGGCCTCGACACCACGGTGTTAGAGTGCTTGATTAGCGCGGCTCTTGCAGTAGTCGACGTACAGCGGCTCGATTGGCCCGTCGCATGGGTTGGCCGTCCGTATAGCTACGCGGGGATTGCCGCAATCCCAGGTGACCGAACACGGTAAGATCAATTCGCGTATCGTCGGCTACGAAGCGGTAGACTGGCAGAAACACGTATTCGTCCGACCCGTTGAAACGAAGGCGGCGCCAATTCTCCTCAAAAGGGATATGCTGCTCCATGAGAAACAAGGCGATCTCTTCCGGTGTGTCAGCGAAGACATGAAGGTTGATATCGGAATGAGCATCCGCCGTGCCCTCCAACACCGAGCCGACTAAACGGGGGTGGAAACGCGCGAAAAACTCCATAGCTTCCAGCGCCATCCCCCTCAAGCGACGCAACTGACACGCCTGAGCCGCACCACCAAAAAGCCGCTGATAATCGGTCAAAGCAGCCTGGATTTCGCGGTTCTGTGGCAAATTTCGGGTATCCGACGCACCTAATCGGTCCGCCGCTTTGCGCTTGGCGAGATGAAAATCACGGATTCCTTCTTCTGCCATTAGGCGAGCCGCCAGCTGTATCAAGCGCTCGCGCATACGGCTGTCGCGTGCGTTGCCTCGGCGTGGCATGATCACACCTCGTCGATCAAAATAGCGACTGCACAGACTGTGGAATTCGATCACCGCCGGGCACGCTGTCGACTGTTTTGGGTTCACGCGCGGGTAGCCTATCGGCCCGGAAAGTCTCGAACATGGCGTCAGGATTGTCGGATCTCGTCATCAAACCCGTCCTCGAATCAATGCGCACGGTTACTAAACCAGGCGGTTGCGCTAGTGGTTGCTCTGGGACCCCCTGCAAAATACCTTCCATATAAGCCATCCACATAGGAAGCGCTGTCTTGGCACCCGTCTCGTTGTGCCCCAGCGGTTGCAGACGATCGAAACCGACCCATGCGGTGGTCACCAGAGCTGGATTAAAACCCGAAAACCAAGCATCTCGCTGATCGTTGGTGGTCCCTGTCTTACCCGCGAGGTCGGAACGACCCAGCGCCAAAGCCTTACGACCCGTTCCCCGATTTATCACATCCTGCAACATCGTGGTCAACAAGTAAGCGTTGGCCGCCGATATCGCCCGGGGCGCCGGGTCTGTTCGACTACCGAGCACTGTGGCTGCTGCATTGGTGGGCGGACGGCTTTGTGGCTCACTACACTCCGAACAGACTACGACCGGATGGGCTTCGAAAAGAACATGCCCATTGTCGTCGACGATCCGTTGAATGAAATGAGGTCGGATTCGAAAGCCGCCGTTGGCGAAAACGGTATAGCCGCGAGCGAGTTCCAATAAAGTCACGTTGGCACTACCGAGCGCCAGTGACAAATTATGTGGGAACTGCTCAGGTCTGAAACCAAAACGTTGCAGGTATTTGATTGTCGATGCGATACCGATCTGCTGCAGAACTCGAATCGAGACCAGATTGCGCGAATGGACAAGCGCCTCGCGCAGACGCGTCGGACCGAAGAAACGGCCGCTATAATTCTGCGGGCGCCAGGTATCCTCCAACGCCGCGTCCTTGAACACAACCGGTGCGTCATTGATCAACGTGGCCGGCGTGAAGCCAGCATGCAAAGCCGCCGAATAAATAAAAGGTTTGAAGCTGGAGCCTGGTTGGCGTTGCGCTTGGGTCACGCGGTTGAATTTACTGAGGCCGAAATCATAGCCGCCCACGAGGGCGATAATGTGCCCGTCAGAAGGCGCAATGGAGACTAGCGCGCCCTGCACCTCGGGCACTTCGGCCAACCTCGGTCCGGCCTCCGTGGCCCGGAAGCGGATTACATCACCCCGCTTGAGCACGCCAGTAGCCACCGCCAAGCGCTCGTCTGGATTGGAGTGGCGATTGCGGATCGCCCAGCGCACCCCATCCCAGGACAGCTGCCAGGGCTCTGCCCGACCTTCGCTGACGAGCTTCACGCCGCTTTTGTCAACCTCGAGCACCAGAGCATTGTGGAGATCGGCGACCTCAGGATAACCAGCAAGCCGCTCCCGCCAATTGGGCGGCACCCAGGCTTTTCCAAGCGCGATATGATCTACCGCCCCCCGGTAACCATGCCGTTCATCATATTGATAAAGTGCTTTTCGCAGTGCGCGCAGCGCTATTTTTTGGGGCTTGCTCTGCACAGTGGTATACACGCGGTAACCCTTGGAATAAGCCGCTTCCTCGCCAAACCGCTCGGTCACAACCGCACGCACCATCTCCGCCAGATAGCGCGCCTCTACCGCATAATCGGCACCATGCAGCTTGGCTGTAATGGGAGCGGCCATGGCCTGCCGATAGCGGGCTTCGTCGAGGAAACCCATGGCGCGCATCCGGCCAAGCACATAGCTGCGTCGGATTAATGCGCGATTTTCATCGGTAATGGGATTGAAGGCCGATGGTGCTTTGGGCAGACCCGCAATCATCGCTAGCTGCGCGACGGTCAAGGCCGACGGCGATTTACCGTAATAAATCTCGGCAGCAGCACCTACACCATAAGCATGGTGCCCCAGATAAATTTTGTTCAGATAAAGCTCGAGGATCTCCTGTTTGCTGAGCTCACGATCGATTCTCAGCGCCAGAAGGATCTCTTTGGCTTTCCGAATGAAGGAGCGTTCTCGGCTGAGGAAAAAGTTCCGGGCGACTTGCATGGTAATAGTGCTGCCACCCGGACCTTTTTCACCAGTGCGAACTAGGTACCAGATCGCCCGAAGAATCCCTTGGTAGTCTACTCCCGGGTGTTTGAAAAAACGCTGATCCTCGGCAGCGATAACGGCGTTGATCAGATCTTGAGGTAGATCGCCGTACTGTACCGGGAGGCGTTTCTTCACGCCATAGGCGGCAATTAATGCGCCATCGGCGGTGAATATCCGCAATGGCTCGTGGAAGTCTACATCCTTAAGGGTTTTCACCGAAGGCAAACTCGGCGCGAGCACGAAATAACCAACTCCGGCTGTAATGCAGCCTAGCAGGATCAATAACGACAGGCTGGCAAGGAGGTAGGCCGAGATGCGCAACAAGCGTTTCATCGTTAGCGGTGGTATAGCAACTCCAACGAACGCCAGTATAACACCTGCAACATCCCATCGATTTCCTCGGAAAACATCACGAATTCGCCATGCAGCCGCGATCGGTTTGGAGCGCGCTGCGCGCAATGGATAGGTACGGGATGAGACTCAATACGCAACAGGTGACCGCATTCTTTCGCAAGCAAAGCTCGCCTTTACTCGGCATCGATATCAGCTCCACGGCAGTCAAACTCGTCGAGTTGCGCCAGCTGGATGCGCAGCGCTTCCGAGTAGAAAGCTATGCAATCGAACCACTGCCGCAAAATGCCGTAGTGGAGAAAAACATCGCTAACTTGGAAACCGTATCGGAGAGTATACGCGCCGCGCTCAAACGTGCTCAGACGAAAATAAAGGAGGCCGCCGTTGCCGTTTCCAGCTCCGCGGCCATCAGTAAGACACTGACCCTGCCCGCCCATCTCAGCGATGACGATATGGAGGCTCAGGTCAATCTGCAAGCCGATCAGAACATCCCTTATCCGCTGGAGGAGGTCAACCTCGATTTCCAAGTAATCGGGACATCGGCACATAACCCCGAAGAGGTGGAAGTGCTCCTGGTGGCCTCGCGCAGCGAAAATGTCGACATTCGCGTTGACGCACTCGAAGCGGCGGGCCTGAAAACGAAAATCGTCGATGTCGAAAGCTACGCCGTAGAAAAGGCGTTCCAGCTCATCGCCCCTGACCTGCCCGGCGACGAGTCCAGGACAGTCGCGGTAGTGGATATCGGCGCTACCATGACCACGCTGACCGTGTTCGAAAACGAGCGCATCGTTTATACCCGCGACCAAGTCTTCGGGGGCCACCAGCTCACAGAAGAAATCATGCGCTGCTACGGCATGCATTACGAGCAAGCCGACACCAATAAACGCCGGGGTGTACTACCCGATGGCTACGAAGCAGAAGTCCTCGAGCCGTTCAAAGAAGCCATGGCCCAACAAGCGGCCCGATCACTACAGTTCTTCTTCGGTGCGAGCCAACACAACAGCGTAGATCATATACTGCTCGCCGGTGGTTGCGCCGCGATTACCGGCGCCGCCGAGGTGATCGAGGAGCACACCACCGCCCCCACCACCGTGGCGAATCCGTTCGGCCGGATGGCCGTCTCCTCCAAGATACAGCCGCAGAGCCTGGCCGAAGACGCGCCATCACTGATGATTGCGTGCGGGCTGGCCTTGAGGAGTTACCACTGAGATGTCGATAAGCATTAATTTATTACCCTGGCGCGAAGAGCGGCGCAAGCGGCACGAGCGTATTTTCTACGGCACGCTAGCGGCCTCGGTGCTACTCGGCGCCTGCGTATGGCTGATTACCCATGCCGAACTTAATGGCCGGATCGACTACCAGCACGGTCGCAATCAATTCTTAAAAGCGGAAATCGCCCAGCTAGATAAAAAAATCGTCAAAATCCGTAAGCTCGAAGCGACCAAGAAGCGATTGATTGCCCGAATGGAGGTGATTCAGAAACTCCAGCAAGGCCGGCCTCAGATCGTGCATTTATTCCATCAGTTCGTAACGACCCTCCCCGACGGTCTCTACTTAAACAGCATCAAAGAGCAAGGCAGCCACGTCACCATAACCGGAATGGCTGAATCCAATGCCCGAGTTTCCAAGTACATGGAGAACCTCGATGGTTCGCGCTGGCTAACCGACCCGGACTTGAACGTCATCGAGGTAAAAAACCACAACGGGTTTCGGACCAGCAATTTCACGTTAGCCGTGCAACAAACCAGCCCGGCGGCAAGCAAAGCCGCACAGGAGGGAAGTTGATGAACCTGGCTGAGTTGCGTGAGCTCGATCTCAATCAACCCGGGCGCTGGCCGCTGCCCGTAAAGCTCGCAGCGATGCTCATCGTATTTTCACTGGTGCTGGCGGCGGGATGGTATTTCGACTGGCAACATCAATGGGAGCAACTCGAGCAGGCTCGAGCGCGCGAGACCGAGCTGAAAAACCAATTCGAGCACAAACAGCGCATCGCCGCCAACCTGGGCGCTTATCAAAAGCAGCTCAAGGACATGGAGGCCTCTTTTGGGGCCATGCTGCGGCAGCTACCCAGCCAGGCCGAGGTGGCGAAGCTGCTAGTGGATATTTCTCAAACCGGCTTAGCAAGCGGGCTGGAGTTCGAACTTTTCAAACCGCGCCAATCCATTCACAAAGAATTCTACGCCGAACTTCCAGTATCGATCCGAGTTCATGGCAATTATCAAGAATTCGCCCATTTCGTCAGCGCGGTGGCGAATCTGCCGCGGATCGTCACCCTGCACAACATCAGCATCAACCGAAACGGCTCCGCGCGCGCCGGACCGAATAAAAGCCAAGGCACGCCGCTAAACATGGCGTTGAGCGCAAAAACCTACTGGTATCTGGAAGAGGGCGCTAACCGATGAGTTCATGGCTAGGCCGCCGCAACCGGCTCGCCAACGCGCGCACAATCCTCATGCTGCCGATCATTGCCTTATTGGCGGGCTGTTCCCAAGACATGCGCGACCTGCACAGCTACCTCCAGGAAGTAAAACAGCGACCTGGAGGGACCATCACCGCGCTTCCCGAAATGGAACCGTTTGCCACCTTCAACTACCCGGAGACGGTCGCGCGGGACCCATTTGCTCCGCTGGCTTTCGGCAAACTGGAACAAATGGCAAACCGCACACAGTCCGGGCCAAGGCCGGATCCCACCCGACCCAAAGAGGCACTGGAGGAATACCCCTTGGACTCGCTGGCATTCGTGGGCACCTTACGGCGCGGAGATCAGTTCTGGGCGCTCATACGCGATCCCGGCGGAACGATTCATCGCGTACAAAACGGCAATCACATGGGTCAACGCTACGGACGCGTGGTTGCCATCTCGCCTCGATCGATCGAGCTCACCGAACTTATCCCCGACCAACAAGGGGGCTGGCTGCGACACGAGGGATCGTTGGCAATGAACGATTGACAGTGCGGCGTCGTAAAAAATGAACAAGCACCAAGGATTGGGGGGAACCATGAGGATGATATCGATCAGAGCGCTCGCGTCGCCTGTCGCCTGGCCGCTGCTGCTCATGTTGCTGTTGCTCATCGGCGCGGCCCAAGACGCACAAGCGGCGGGAAATATTCTGCGTCAGCTCGACTATTCGGCCTTGCCGGGCAATCGGGTCGAACTCACGCTGACGCTCGACCAGCCAGCAACGCCGCCGAAAACTTTCAAAACCAGCAACCCAGCCCGCATAGCACTCGATTTCATGGGGACTCGCAGCGCGCTCGCGCAGCGCAGCGTGGACATCGGCATTGGCGCGATCAACTCGGTCACCACCGCCGAGGCCGGCAACCGCACGCGCGTGGTCATCGCGCTCTCGCAGATGGTTCCCTATATGACCCAAGTGGATGGCAACAAATTCCACATTCTGCTGCAACAGCCCACAGCTATGATAACCGCGGCGCAATCCTCTAGCTCTTCGAACGCGGCGGGCGCGAGCGAAAATCGGATCACCAAAATCGACTTCCAGCGCGGCGACGGTGGCGCAGGAAAAGTCGTAGTCAACTTCTCCGACCCCTCCACCGCCGTGGATGTGCGCCAGGAAGGCGGGAAAGTAGTGGCTAATTTCATGCGTACGGCAGTTCCAGAACGGCTACAGCGCCGTCTCGATGTCACCGATTTCGCCACACCGGTGCAAACCATCGCCACGACTCAGCGTGGAGATTCGGCGCGCATCACCATCGCGCCGACCGGCACCTACGATCAGATCGCCTATCAAGCCGACAACACGTTCACCATCGAGATCAGACCGATATCCACAGCAGAGCAAAAACAGCAACAAAAAAAGGCCTTCCAATACACCGGAGAGCGTTTATCACTGAATTTCCAGGACATTACCGTACGTTCCGTGCTGCAATTGCTCGCCGATTTCACTGGCACCAACCTGGTGGTCAGCGACAGCGTCACAGGCAACATTACGCTGCGGTTGCAGAATGTGCCCTGGGACCAGGCGCTGGATATCATCCTCAAAACCAAGGGCCTCGACCAACGCCAGACCGGCAACGTCATGCTCGTGGCACCGGCCGCGGAAATCGCCGCCCGCGAGAAGCTGGAATTGCAAGCCAAGCAGCAAATCCAGCAGCTCGCCCCTTTGCAATCGGAGTTTATCCAGATCAATTACGCCAAGGCCCAAGACCTCGCCCAGCTTATCCTGGGCAGCGGCCAAAAAGGCCGCTCCTTACTCTCTGATCGTGGCACAGTCAACGTCGATGAACGCACCAACACGCTTATTATCCGCGACACCGAGCGGAATCTGGATGACATCCGGCGGCTGGCGAGCAAACTCGACATCCCAGTGCGCCAAGTGCTCATCGAGTCGCGGGTAGTGATCGCCAACGACGATTTCACCAACGAATTGGGGGTGCGCTTCGGCTACAGCCGCAACCAGAGCAATTTCGGCACCAGCGACCACGGTGCGGTCATCGGCGGCAAGCAGCCCGGTGACGTCAATTTTGGCCAGTCGACAGGTTTCGAGGTTCCGGCCGGCAGCGGCAACGAGGGGCTACTGGTCGATCTTCCGGTCACTGCGGCGGCCGGCTCGATCGGACTCGCGGTAGGCAAGATCGGCAGCTATCTGCTCCAGCTCGAGCTTTCCGCCATGGAAAGCGAAAACCGAGGGGATGTCATCTCCAGCCCGCGCGTAATCACGACCAATCAAAAAGAAGCCTACATCAAGCAGGGTGTGCAAATCCCCTTCCAACAAGCCACCTCCAGTGGCGCCACTAGTGTCCAGTTCAAGGAGGCGGTGCTCGGGCTTACAGTGACACCTCAGATTACCCCCGATGATCGAATCCTGCTCGAGCTGCAGGTCACCAAAGACAGCCGCGGCGAGGAAACCACCGCGGGGCCAGCAATCAATACCCAGGCCGTGGGTACTCAGGTGTTGGTAAGCAACGGCGAGACCATCGTGCTGGGCGGCGTATACGAGCGGACCAAGAACCGCACGATAAATCGGATACCCTTTTTCGGTGAGCTGCCACTGCTGGGTTGGCTGTTCCGCAACACCGTGCGCGTCAACAACAACAGCGAACTACTGATTTTCGTCACGCCTAAAATTCTCAAGGAGAACATGGCGCTCTACCGATAGGGTCGGATCGCCTAGCGGGCCCCTGACTGCTGCCCTGGTACTTGCGCGCACAAGTGCCGCGCCATGGCTATAATAGATCGTTTAGTCGCGGTGGAGGCTGAATGTCGAGCGCGGAACGAGTCTTCTTGATCGGCCCCATGGGGGCCGGCAAAAGCGCGCTGGGCCGAGTCTTGGCCCAACGGCTGGGACGACGTTTTTTAGACTCCGATCGGGTGCTCGAGGAGCGTACCGGCGTCGATATCGCGCGGATTTTCGACGTCGAAGGCGAGATCGGCTTTCGCGCGCGCGAGGAAGCCGTATTGCAGGAATTGACTCAGCACGTTGGCATTGTTTTGGCGACTGGAGGAGGCGCTGTGCTACGCGAGCACAATCGCACCTGTTTGCGTGAGAGGGGCGTTACCGTCTACCTGCGTACCCGCATCGACACCCAGCTTATCCGAACCCGACACAGCAACCGGCCGCTATTGCAGACCGAAGACCCACGGGCACGCCTGCAGGCACTGATGCTCGAGCGGACCCCGCTTTATGAAACGCTCGCGGATATCACCGTGGATACGGATCATGGCACCATTGCAGCAATTGCCGACAAGATCATCCAACGACTCGGAGAGCGCGTGCGTGCCTAATCGCCAGACCAGCCATTCCGGCCACACCGTTCACGTCGACCTGAAGGACCGCTCCTACCCCATCTATATCGACCAAGGTCTGCTGGATGAGGCCGAGCTACTGCGCCGACACATACCCGGCACCCAAGTGCTTGTGGTCACCAATGAAACGGTCGCTCCGCTCTACCTTGAGCGGGTCTGCACCGCCTTGGCCGGTTTCGATCTCGGCCAAGTCATCCTGCCCGATGGTGAACAGTACAAGACTCTGGAGACGACCTTGCGCATCTACGATGCCCTACTTGATCGGGGTTTCAACCGCTCGGCCACACTGGTGGGCCTAGGCGGCGGCGTCGTAGGCGACATAACAGGGTTCGTAGCCGCCACCTATCAGCGTGGTGTGCATTTTATCCAAATACCTACGACGTTGCTTGCCCTGGTGGACTCGGCGGTGGGCGGCAAAACCGGCGTAAACCATCCGCACGGCAAGAACATGATCGGAGCCTTCCACCAACCGCGCTGCGTGCTGGCGGACACCGCCACGTTGGGCACTTTACCGGAACGTGAATTCCACGCCGGTATCGCCGAAGTCATCAAATATGGACTGATCCAAGACTACGCGTTTTTCCAGTGGCTGGAACGTCATCTGACACGGGTGTTGGCACGCGATCCGGAGGCTTTGATGTACATCATCGAGCAATCCTGCCGCAACAAAGCCTTTGTGGTCGCAGCCGACGAACGCGAATCCGGTCAGAGGGCTTTGCTCAACCTGGGGCATACCTTTGGCCACGCCATCGAAACGGCAACCGGCTATCGCGAATGGCTGCATGGCGAGGCGGTGGCCGTCGGCATGTGCATGGCCGCTCACCTATCGACGAGCATGGGCTGGATGACCGCAAAGGCCTTTGAACGCACAGAGTCCTTGATCCAAGCGGCCGGCCTGCCCGTTTCACCCCCCCCCTTGTCTCCCGACACGCTGCGTAAGCTTATGAGCATCGACAAGAAGGCAAGCGGCGGGCGGCTGCGCCTGGTTTTGCTCGAAGGCATCGGCAGCGCTGTGGTCACCGAGGCGTTCGACGATCAGGCACTCACCGCAACACTGGAACATTTCACCGCAGCAGCCGCTATGGAATGATCCCAACCGGGCTCACCAAACCACTTCGGCGCTCTGGTTGCGATCAACCCCACTGAATCACAAGGTCGGCGGGTAAGCGCCGCCGATCTCTCCCTGTTCGAACCGGGTTTGACAGACATAGCAACGCGCCACTGCCGGGTTTACCTGGAGCCGTTGTACGGAAATAGCATCGCCGCAATCAACACAATATCCGTAGCTTCCATCTACGAGTTTCCGCAATGCGGCCTCGATGCGCTGGATTTCGCGCACGTGCCGATCGATTTCCGCGATATCCAAATCGACCAGCAGATCGGCAACCGATGCGTCGCCCAGATCGGGTACTTTATCCGCCAACACCGCGTAGGTGTTCTGATCGGCGTTCAGGAGCTCCTCACGCACGCTCGCGCATAACGCCTTGTAGTCATCCTCGAGCCGACGTTGTAGCTCCCGACGCTCCCCGGGGGTCAATGGCTTATTCATAACCGCACCTCCCCTGCTAACCGTCAGGCCGATGCACTCCGGTTACACAGCCCAACTCCTCGCCACAGGCAACATGCTATGCTGCGCTTAAAGCGTGCCTGCAACCCGATACCCTAGCTCAATACAACTGATCGACTATGCCAACCGAAGCAGAACACACTCGTCGGGGCGATATCGAAGAACATCATCTGCGTCTTCGGAATCTGCGTCTATCCGATTATCCAGATATCAAACAGATTATGGACCATGTCTACTCCAATCTCGGCGGCGCCTGGAGCCGGAAACAATTTTCCGCCCAGATCAACCGTTTCCCCGAGGGGCAGATTTGCATCGAGGACAACGGCCGCGTGATCGCCGCCGCCATTTCCATGGTCGTGGAATACGGCCGCTTCGGCGACAAACACACCTACCAGGAGATCACGGATCATGGCTTTCTCACCAACCATGATCCGAACGGGGATGTGCTCTACGGCGTGGATGTATTCGTCCACCCGGATTATCGGGACATGCGCCTCGGCCGGCGCCTCTATGATGCCCGCAAGGAACTCTGCCGCAAACTCAATCTACGCGCGATCGTAGCCGGCGGCCGTATCCCCGGCTATCAGAAACACGCTCAAGAGCTAACACCAGAGCGTTATATCGAGTTGGTCAAGCTCCGCGAGTTGCATGACCCGATCCTCTCGTTCCAGCTCGCCAACGATTTCCATATTCGGCGTATCATCACCGGCTACCTGCCCGAAGATTTGGAATCACGTGCCTTTGCCACACTCGTGCAATGGGACAACATCTTCTACGAAGCCGAACGAACACCACTGATTGGGGGACGCAAAAAGACCGTTCGCGTGGGAACCGTGCAATGGCAGATGCGCCGAGTGGAGGGACTCGACGATCTGATGACGCAGGTGGAGTTTTTCATTGACGCCCTGGCTGGATACAACTGTGACCTGATCCTCTTCCCCGAACTCTTTAACGCCCCGCTCCTGGCCCAATTCAACCAAGACGAACCGGCCGAGGCGATGCGTGGACTCGCTCGCTATACTGATGAAATGCGCGAGGCCATGCTCGGATTAGCGGTAAGCTACAACACAAACATCATCTGCGGCAGCATGCCGGTCTATGAGAAGAACAAGCTCTACAACGTAGCCTACCTATGCCGCCGCGACGGCACCACGGCCAATCAGTATAAACTGCATGCCACCCCGGACGAGCGTTTTTACTGGGGCGTGCAAGGCGGTGAATTCTTGCGCGTGATCGATACCGATGTTGCCAAGATCGGAATTCTTATCTGTTACGACGTCGAATTTCCCGAACTCGGGCGTCTACTGGCGGATCAAGGCATGCAGTTGCTGTTTGTGCCATTCTGGACCGATACCAACAACGCCTATTTGCGTGTGCGCCGCTGCGCCCAGGCACGGGCAATCGAAAACGAATGTTATGTCGCCATCACCGGCAGCGTCGGCAATCTACCCCAGGTGGAGAATATCGAGATTCAGTACTCGCAAGCGGCCGTGTTCTCACCGACAGAGTTCGCCTTCCCTCATGACGGCATCGTGGCAGAAAGCACACCCAATACCGAAATGACTCTGATCGTCGATCTCGATATGGATAAGCTTAAGACGTTACGTGCCGAAGGCTCGGTACGCAATATCAAGGATCGGCGACTTGATCTCTACCGAATCGAGTGGCTCGACCATGAGAACGAATGATCCCCACCGGCGGTAAAACCCTCAGATACGCTGCCGCGCCATCCAAGGAATGATGCGCTCGAACGCCTCTTCGATCCGCTCCATGGAGTTAGAGTAGCTGATGCGGATCGCATTGCTGCACGTGTCCCCAAAGGCATCCCCAGGGATCACACACACACCGGTTTCTTCGAGCATTCGCAGCGCCAGCAAAGAGCCGTCGGTGCGTGGGGGTAGCGACGGGAAAATGTAGAAAGCACCCTGCGGCCAGTAGCCGGTCAAATGAGGTGTTTCGCTAACCAAATGCACTACCCGATCGCGCCGGCGGCGGTATTCAGCCACCATATCGTCGACACAGCCGCGATCGCCGCGCAACGCCGCCACCCCGGCCCACTGGGCCGGGGTGTTGGCAACAGTGGTAGTGAACATGTGGTAGCGGCGCAGCTTCTTGATGGCACCTTGGCTGGAGATGATCCAGCCGATTCTCAAACCAGCCATGCTGAAAGTCTTGGAAAAACTACTGATTGCCATGATGTGATCGAGATCCGAGGTGCAGCGAATAACGCTCGGGTACTCCATGTCATCAAGGAGAAGATGATCATAGACTTCGTCACTGAAAACGTAGATCCCACGGTAAGCGGCTTCTTGGACGATTGCTTCCACCGTCTCACGCGGATAGACGGTCCCGGTCGGATTACTCGGTGAATTGAGAACGATGGCGAAAGTCCGCATGCTAATGGCGTCGATCACCTCTTGCGGATCGATCTGATGACCATGCTCGGCGCGGGTGGGGATGACCTTCACCTCACCGCCGTTCATGCGAATGAGCGGCGCATAGAGCACGAAAGTCGGATCAGTGACGATGAACTGTCGCCCTGGTGCGGCCGTGGCGCTCAGGGCCAAATACATGGCCTCTGTGGCGCCAGTAGTGACGATGAAATTATCTTCGGTAAGCTCACGCCCGTACCGGGCGCTGTAATAGTCCTTGAGCGCGCTGAGCAGCTCCGGTAGGCCAGCATCGAGCGTATAACCTGTCTGGCCGGCCTCAAGCGCCTGTATGTGGGCATCAACGATATGCCGCGGGGTTGGGAAATCCGGTTGTCCAATGGACAAATGCAGCACATTGTCCATCTTCGCCGCAGTATTGATCATGCGGCGAATACCTGGCATCGGTATCGCTTGTAGTGACGGGCTGAATAATCGCCCCCCCATGGGGTCGTATTGATCGATATCGAGCAGACGGGCGCTCTCGGCCATTGCAAACCACCTCTTCCACAAGCTCCGATACTCTGAACGTGCCCAAGTTTGAGACTAGGCCGTGAAGGTAATGCCGGTCAAGCTGTCGCAAAAACGCGCCGACGAGTAGTTGACCGGGGCATGAAGGGCTAGGTAACGTCGAAACAAAGGGTAGTTTATATCGCCTATCTTTAGGAGACATACGGACATGGCACAAACTGCTCCCGAGACACCCGTGATCACCGTCCTGATCGCCCCGGGAGACACCCTGCCACCAGGTATTGAACGCCTCACCGAGGTGGCCACACTACGCGAGGCCTGGGACGCCGAATCCTTGCGCGCGGCCCTAGCGGGAACCCATATCCTGTGCGTTACTGACTTCCGCACGGACGCCTTACGCAGCGCCTGGCCGGCGGCGGACCGCCTGCAGTGGATCCATACCACCAGCGCCGGTGTGGATGCCGTACTCATCCCGGAAGTACGCACAAGCGATATCGAATTGACCAACGCACGCGGGGTCTTTGATCGGGCGATCGCAGAGTATGTTCTCGGCCAGATCATTGCCTTCGCCAAGGGCTTTCAGCGCAATTGGGAACTGCAGCAACGCCACGAGTGGCGCCATCGCGACACCGAACGTGTGCAAGGCACACGTATCCTGGTGGTAGGCGCCGGTGCCATCGGCCGGGAAATCGCGCGCTTGACCGGTGCCGTAGGCATGGTAACTGAAGGAATCGCCCGCACCGAGCGTACAGCCGACCCGGACTTCGAAGCCGTTTACGCCGCCCAGGATCTGCATGCACGGCTCCCGTACGCAGACTTCGTCGTCGTGGCTGCACCGCTGACTCCTGCAACACAGGGGCTCTTCGATACTGCAGCGTTGCGCTGTATGCAACGCTCGGCCCGCCTGATCAATGTCGGTCGTGGCCCGATTGTCGTTACTGATGCTTTGCTTCAGGCGCTGCAGGAAGGTTGGATTGCCGGTGCCGCTCTCGATGTCTTCGAGGAAGAGCCCTTACCAGCGGATCATCCGCTCTGGAAAGCACCGAACACCGTTCTCTCCGCTCACATGGCCGGGGATTTTCTCGGCTGGCGCGAGGCGCTCGTCGAGCAATTTATCGAGCAATTCCAACGTTGGCATCGGGGAGAACCGCTGCACAACTTGGTCGACAAAGGGCGCGGCTATGCTTCTGCAACCAGAGAGTGAGAATATGAGCCCGATAACTGACGAAATTTCTGGCTTGACGGCTACAGAGGTGCTGGAAGAGTTCGAGCGTGGCGAACTCTCCCCCGTGGAGGTTGCCGAAGCGGCGCTGGAGCGAATCGAGCTGCACAATGAGACGGTCAACGCTTACTGCTTCTTGGACGAGCAGACCACACGTACCGAAGCTCGCAGAGCCCAGGAGCGTCGGCGCCGCAAGGCTGCCCTCGGCTTATTGGATGGCATACCGGTAGCGATCAAAGATGTATTCATGTTCCGCGGCTGGCCCACCCGCAAAGGCTCCAAAATCATCGATGATAGCCCGGCACCCATCGATTCACCGGCCGTCGCGAGTCTGCGCCGCCACGGCTTCATCCCACTGGGTAAGACCACGACCCCAGAGTTCGGTTGGAAAGGTGTCACCGACAGCCCCCTATGTGGTGTGACCCGCAACCCCTGGGATCCCACCAAGGGCGCGGGCGGTTCGAGCGGTGGCAGCGCCGCCGCCGTGCCGCTGGGCATGGGCGCGCTTGCCCTTGGCACCGACGCCGGCGGCTCCATTCGAATCCCGGCCAGCTTCTGCGGTATGGTCGGCTTCAAACCGACTCAGGGAAGAGTACCTTTCTGGCCCGCAAGCCCCTTCGGGCAGCTTGCCCACCCCGGTCCGATGACATGGAGCGTACAGGACGCGGCTCGCCTGATGAACGTCATCTGTGAGTCGGACGCCCGAGATACTACTCTGCCCCCGCCCGAAGTCGATTTCGTCGCCGCGCTGGCAGACGGTATCAAAGGCTGGCATATAGCATTCAGCCCAGCGCTGGGCTACATCGAGGTGGACTCGGAGGTGGCCGAGGTGGTCGCCACTGCCGTCAAACGGTTCGAGGATCTGGGTGCCCATGTCGAGGAAATGAATCCCGGCTTCGTGAATCCGCGGGAAGCATTCGATCGGTTATTTTATAGTGGTGCGGCCAATGCGCTAAGGACGATCCCGGCCAAACAGCGCCGCGAGATGGATCCCGCACTTATTGGGGTGGCCGAGTGGGCCGAACAACTCTCTATGCTGGATTATCTAGCGGCACTCAACGAGCGCGCTGCGCTAATCGAGCGCATGAACCGATTTCATCAACGCTACGCACTGCTGCTCACCCCCACGTTGCCGATCGCCGCCTTCGAGGCCGGGCTGGAGGTACCCCCGGACTGGCAGGAGGAGCGCTGGCCCTCCTGGACTCCTTTTACTTATCCGTTCAACATGACCGGACAACCAGCGATTTCGGTACCCTGCGGGTTTACCCGCGCCGGTCTGCCCGTAGGGTTACAAATAATAGGACCGCGGCACCGCGATGAGTGGGTCTTACAGGCTGCTCATGCCTATCAGGGCATTGAACCTTTCACACAGCGGCGCCCGGCCTTATTTGGCCAATCAAGCAACTGATCCGAACCGGAGCTATTGGAGCAAAAACAAGCGTCATGATCGAATCGCCATTGCTTACGCACCGCATGGGTTTTATCGGCGGCAAGTGGACTGACGCCGAGAGCGGCGAGAGCTTGCCCGTGTCCAATCCGGCCAACGGAACACACCTTGCCGATATTCCCAAAATGGGCCGCGCCGAAACTTTCCGCGCCATCGAAGCCGCCGCGACGGCGCTCGGCGAGCGTGCCGACCTCGAACGACGCGCTCACTGGCTACAGCAAATTGCTCAGACGCTGCACGCGCAGCGCAAAGAACTCGGCCGGATTCTCACCTTGGAACACGGTAAACCGTGGCAAGAAGCCCAAGCCGAGGTGGATTATGCCGCCGGTTTCTTCCGCTTCTGCGCCGATCATATCGATCAACTCGGCCCCCGCACTCTGCAGGAACAACCACGCAATTGCCGCTGGACCATCCACTATCGGCCGGCGGGGGTGGTGGGGCTGGTCACACCGTGGAATTTCCCCATCGGCATGATCGCCAAAAAGCTCAGCGCAGCTCTGGCGGCGGATTGTGCTTGCATTATCAAACCCTCGGCAAAAACGCCGCTCACCATGATTGCACTGTTCAGTTTGCTTGAGCAAAAACTCGATCTTCCCGCTGGCAAGGTTAATCTCGTCACTGGATCAGCTGGGCCAATCACAGACGCCTTATTCGAACATGCTTCAGTACGTGTTATCAGCTTTACAGGGTCCACTGAAGTCGGTCGAGAGCTCATTCGAAAAAGCGCGGACGGTATCAAACGACTCACGCTGGAACTCGGCGGCAACGCCCCCTACATCGTGTTCGAGGACGCCGATCTGGAACAGGCTGCCGATAATCTGATCGCCAACAAATTCCGGGGTGGAGGGCAAACCTGTGTCTGCGCCAATCGCATCTTTGTCCATCGATCGGTGGCCGAGTCGTTCGCCGACAAGGTAGTACAGCGGGTTCAACACCTGCGCGTGGGCAACGGCCTCGATGAGGGCACTGACCTTGGCCCGTTGATCGATGGTAATGCGGTCGCCAAAGTCCGACGGCACGTAGAGGATGCCCTCGGCAAGGGCGCACGCAGGCTTGTCGGCGGAGATACCAGTGCGCTAAGCGGTACCTATTATCCGCCGACCGTGCTCATTGAGGTACCAAAGGATGCAATCTGCAACCGCGAGGAGACATTCGGACCGCTCGTGCCCATCGTCACCTTCCAAGACGAAGCCGAAGTCGTTCAGCTCGCCAATGACACCGAATATGGCCTGGCGGCGTATATTTTCTGCGGCGATTCAAAGCGCGGCCAGCGTGTGGCCGAACGGCTGCATTTCGGCCATGTAGGGCTCAATACCGGCACCGGTCCAACCCCGGAAGCGCCCTTCGGGGGCATGCAGCATTCCGGTTATGGTCGTGAAGGTGGCCTAGAGGGTTTATACGAATTTACCGAGGTTCAAACGATACCACGCGCTGACTGACTCGCACCCGCCTCTCGCGACGGCCGCAGGCTAAGGCCGTTGCAGCGAAAGCCTGACTGGGCCGGTCTCAATACGGGCTCAACGAGTTTGTTGGAGTGCCTCCTCGAACTGTTTGACCGCCCAATCGATCTGATCAGCCGTCACGATAAGTGGTGGCAGCCACCGGACGACCTGACCACCGTATGCACCGCAGCGGATAAGGAGCAACCCGCGCCGCTCGGCCGCCTTGAGAAGCCGTGCGGCACGTTCACCATCGGGTTCACCGTGGCTATTTACCATATACAGTCCTTGCATCAATCCCAAGCCGCGGAAGTCACCAATCTCCGGGTAGTGCCGCGAGAGTTCCGCAAAACAGGCGCGCAACTGTTCTCCACGCTGGCGGGCATTCTCAACCAAACCCTCCGCATCGATGACCCCTAGCGTGGCCAGAGCGGCCGCACAAGCCACGGCATTCCCACCGTAAGTCCCTCCCTGGGAACTAGGCCAGCCCCGACTCATGAGTTCGGCAGACGCTCCCACCACCGATAATGGAAAGCCGCTGGCAAGCCCTTTGGCGGTCACCACGACATCAGGGATTACATCGAAATGATCATGGCCCCAATAGCGCCCTGTTCGGCCATTGCCCGCTTGAACTTCATCCATGACCAAAAGCATCCCGTGATGATCGCAACGCTCACGCAGACCCTGCATGAACGCTCGGTTCGCCGGTATGTAACCACTCTCGCCCTGGACCGGCTCAACCACCATCGCCGCCGTTTCCTTAGGGACGCTGTAGGTCTGGAGAATGTGATCGAGTTCGCGTAGGCAAAACCGGGTGGTGGTCTCCTCATCCCAACCATACCAATAAGTGTCAGGGAATGGGGCCACGACAACACCGCCCATCATCGGCTGCAGGCCAGCGCGGATGGGTGCGCTGGAAGTGGTCATCGATAAGGCACCCATCGTCCTGCCGTGGAAACCGCCGCGAAAAACGATCATATTGGGCTTGCCAGTAGCCTGGCGGCACAAACGCAATGCCGCCTCGATGGCTTCGGTGCCAGCGTTAGCATAGAAGAAACTGTCGATCCGCCCCGGCATGAGCTCTCCGAGCCGTTCGGAAAGCTCAAGGATACGAGGGTGTCGGACGATAGCGTACTGGCCATGGATGAGCTCGGCCACCTGCCGCTGTGCCGCCTCAACCACCGCTGGGTGGCAATGCCCGGTGCTGGTTACGCCGATTCCCGAGCTAAAATCCAGATAGCGATCACCCTGCTGGTCATAAAGGTAAGCACCTTCACCACGAACAGCCAGGATATCGCTGGATTGCGTTAGCAGCGGTGACAAACGACCGGTATGCTCGCTCATATTTCGCCTCCTTCGGACCGCAACTCGACCTCATACTTTAGCCGCATCAAACCGGCCAGGTGCTGTTTTGAGATTGGTATTTTATTTGAACCGCCTGATTACCGCCGCCCCCACCTCGGTCGTTGATCGCGGACGCAGACCATATTCACGTAAATCCATAGCCACCGCCTCACGCAGTCTACGGCCTTGCTCGGCCATGGATGCATCTTCTTCACCCATCCAATCAAGCATCA
Organism: Gammaproteobacteria bacterium; assembly: GCA_030433275.1. GTDB lineage: Bacteria > Pseudomonadota > Gammaproteobacteria > Nitrococcales > Nitrococcaceae > Nitrococcus. Next base: position 12,325 of record JAUILK010000020.1, on the reverse strand, counting down.
TCGCGGCCGTGAGCAACATCGCTTGGGGACCAGCCCGGTTACGACCCGCAATATCGGGTGCACTACCGTGGGTGGGCTCGAACATGGGCGGCTGGCGACGGTCGGCGGGATTAAGATTACAAGAGGGGGCCACCCCCATACCTCCGGCCAACACGGCGGCTAAATCAGTAAGGATATCGCCGTGCAGATTGCTCGCCACAACGACATCAAAGCGCCAGGGCGCCGTTACGAATTTCATACAGGCCGCATCAACCAATTCATGGTGCGTCGCGACGTCCGGGTACTCGCACGCCACCGCCTCGAATATTTCCGAGTACATCTCGCCCCAGTAGCGCAGCGCATTGCGCTTGGTGATCAAGCAAACCTCGCTGCGAACCACGCGCCCGGTCGGCAGCGGAAATTCCCGATCGCGACGCCGTCCGGCGGCACGCTCCGCGGCCCTTTGACGGGCCCGCTCAAAAGCATGCCGGAAGATGCGCGCCGCACCACCATGGGTAAAGACCTCGATCTGGGTGGCCACCTCACGCGACGTGCCTGGGGCCAACCGACCGCCTTGTCCGACGTACTCGCCCTCGCTGTTCTCGCGAACCACGAGCACATCGATCTCATCCGCCTTGGGATCAGCCAAGTATTGCGGCGCGCCCTGCAGATGCAACGCCGGGCGTTCGCATGCCCATTGATCGAATCCCTTGCGTATTTCCAGCAACGGAGCCAATGCCACGGCATCCGACAAACGATAGCGTCGTACATCATCAGCCGGCCCCGGATCGCCCAGCGCCCCGAGCAAAATAGCGTCAAATTCTGCCAGGGTTTGATGCCAACTGGCCGGCCACATCTCGCCATGGGTCCGATGCCAGGCATGCGAAGGCCAAAGAAACTCGGTCAGATCCAACTGCGGCTCGCCTTGCGAGCTCAATGCTTGCAATGCTTCGACAGCCGCTGCCATTACTTCAGGGCCGATGCCATCACCCGGTAGCACAGCCACCTTCCAACGCGATCCTCTGCGCATGGTATCTTATCGACGTCGCCTTTTAGTGCCACCATAACAGACAAGGGCCCGTGCGGCCCACTGGGTAGGAGCATTTAGAGTGGCCGAACCAAGCCGTCTCCGATGGGACTATCCAGGTGAGCGCGCGATATCCGCTGTGCTTCGAGCCGATCTCGGTTGGCTTGATGCACAAAGCTGCAACACCCTCTGGGCTATATCATCCAGGGCCACCAAGGCATCGGCGGCACCCAGCCGGACTGCGGCGCCGGGCATCCCCCATACCACGCTGCTACGCTCGTCTTGCGCTAGAGTCGGCGCGCCAGCCTCTTGCATTTCCTTCAAGCCACGAGCACCGTCTTCGCCCATACCCGTGAGAAGTATACCCACGGCATTGGGGCCTACGTTCTGCGCAACCGAGCGGAACAGGACATCTACACTCGGACGATGTCGGTTTACCGGTGGGCGATCGCTCAGCCGGCACACATTACGCGCCCCATCCTGCTCGACTAATAAGTGCTGGTCGCCTGGAGCGATATAGGCGTGGCCTGAGAGGATCTGCTGACCATCCGCCGCCTGGCAGACAGACATGGCCGATGCCAAGTTCATCCGAGCCGCAAAAGGTGCGCTGAACGCTGCCGGGATATGCTGAGTAATGACGATTGCCGGTGCATCGGGTGGCATGGACGCCAAGACGACTTTGATTGCCTCCGTACCACCGGTTGATGCCCCGATGGCGATCATCCGATCGGTCGTGCGGAATCGCCGCGGGGCCAGGCGCGCGACGAGCACCGCATCAGCCGTGTACTTCGGTGCGATCGCCGCCGGCGGCCTGCGACAGTCGCGCCTACCGACTCGCGCCCGCGCGGCCGCGCGCACCTTACCGACAATCTCGTCGCTGTAATCGCGCAGACTTCCGGCAATATCCACCCGAGGTTTGGCAACGAAATCAACCGCTCCCAGCTCGAGCGCGCGCAGCGTCACATCGGCCCCACGCTCGGTCAACGAGGACACCATGACCACCGGCATCGGACGCAGCCGCATCAGATTCTCGAGGAACGTGATACCGTCCATCTTCGGCATTTCCACATCCAAGGTCAGCACATCCGGGGCGAGTTGCTTGATCCGCTGCCGCGCCAGGTAAGGATCCGATGCCGTACCGACGATCTTCATGTCCGGCTGGGCATTAATAATCTGAGTTAGTATTTGTCGGACCAGGGCTGAATCGTCAACGATCAGCACACGAATCGGTTTCATGAAGCGCCACCTCCGAACAGCTCGATTTCACCGACCACGGGCCGCGCCTGCAGAGCGCGCAGATAGGCCTGCTCACGCCCAGCCACATCCGTCTCCCGCAAGGCCCTGAGCCGTCTGACCAATACCTTACCGGTATGCGGGAAATACTGTACCTGACGCGGCGATGCTCCCCCCACATCTTCGGCCACAGCTTGCAAACCCTCCCGTGCCAGGTATTCCCGCACGAAACGAATATTGCCCACACCGATGTCGCGCATCCGCTCGAGCACCTTGCTCCCACCGAATATTTTCACCTCCAAACGGTCTCGGCGGCCGCCGTGTTTCAGGATGTCGTTGATCAGTCGCTCCATCGCGGCGCTTCCGTAGCGGGTCGCCTTCCCAAGGGGACCGCTCCACCGATCATTGCTGCAACCTGCGGCGGGCAACAAAAAGTGGTTCATGCCGCCAATGCCAAGCTTCACATCGCGTATGCAAGCCGCCACACACGAACCAAGCAGTGTAATCAGAACTTCCTGCTCACTGGTCACGTAGTACTCACCCGGCAAGATTTTCGCGATCACTCTCCCCTTGTCGCGGTAGCGGGCTATATGCTCGAAGCCAGGCAATCGGCTCGCCCGCTCGATCCGGTCTCCTGAGCCTCTGTGCGGTGACGGTTCCCACTTCACGACTCACCCTTCCGGTAGATTGTTTTGCCGATCGGCCGAAAACGATCGGTCAAGCCGTACAGGGACTCGGAATGACCGATAAACAGATATCCGCCGAGTGCTGTCAAATCAGCAAACCGATCGATCAGCCGCTCCTTGCGCTCCTTATTAAAATAGATAATGACGTTGCGGCAGAAAATCACATCGAACGGGCCTTTCATGGCCCATGGCCCCATCAAATTGAGGGGTACGAAACGCACGCGCTCGCGTAGTTCATTCACAACCTGAATCCGATCCACCGACTTTCCGCCGACGCGTTGAAACCAACGCCGGCGCCGCCCCGGCACCATCGTCTCAAGCCGATCGCTGCGATAGACGGCTTCCCGACCAAACTCGACAACCTGCTGATCCAAATCGGTTGCCAATAGTTTGAAATCCCAAAACTGCCCTGTCGGCAAAGCCTCAAGCACCGCCATCGCAATCGAGTATGGCTCTTCGCCAGTTGAACAGCCTGCCGACCAGATGCGGATACGGCGCGTTGCGGCATTGCGTACCAGAAGTTCTGGAATAATACGTTCGGCCAGAAATACGAAATGATGCGCCTCACGAAAAAACGCAGTGACGTTGGTGGTCAACGCGCTGATCAACTCGGTTAATTCACGCTCGGGGCAAGCGCGCACCCGCTCACAATATGCGGCAATGCTCGGCAGCCCCAAGGTACGAACACGTTTTGCCAACCGCCCGAGCACCATCGATCGCTTCTGCTCGGTAATCTGAATACCGGAGTGTTCGGCGATAAGCGCGCGTATATACCGAAAATCGGCTTCACTGATCTCATCCGCACAGTAGTTTGGTACGCCTGCTAGCATTACGCCCTCTCACACCCAGGCAAACCGTTTGGGCACAGTGCCGGATATATCGCTGTCAAGACACCCGATCGGGGTACACGGCTCATCCGGCGCCCGTCATCAAACATAACCCTGGTCAAAACTCCTGTAGAATGCCCTGATCATCGCCGTTATAGTGCGCCACCGAAGCTTTACCGTTATGCCGGCCGCCTCCCTGCAGCGGGCGGTGGTCGCTTGCATTGCGCCCAGCTTGACTGCGCAAATGGCCAGCCGACGCATTACTGGAAGCATACGCACGCTTCGCGCTTGCCACCTGCTCCCCACCGTTGGCGAGTTCGCCTGATGTGCCTGCCGCCTGCTTCGCGAACTGGAAATATCCCAACCGGTCCCGGAGTCGGATGGCCTGCTCCGACATGGAGTGACTTGCCGCTGCAGTCTGTTCTACCAGCGCCGCATTCTGCTGAGTGACTTCGTCCATTTGCATGACAGCATTGTTGACCTGCTCAATACCCGCCGATTGTTCCTGGCTGGCTGCCGAGATTTCCGCCACGATATCGGACACCTTCTTGATCCCTTCCATGATCTCCTTGAGCGTCGCTCCGGAGCGATCCACCAGAGTGCTACCGACTTCCACCTTGCCGCTGCTGTCCTGAATCAGCTCCTTGATCTCCTTAGCGGCACCGGCGCTGCGCTGGGCGAGGCTGCGAACTTCGCTCGCCACTACCGCGAAGCCACGGCCTTGGTCCCCGGCCCGGGCCGCCTCTACCGCAGCATTCAATGCCAATAGGTTAGTCTGGAAAGCGATTTCATCGATCACACCTATGATTTCGGAGATCTTCTGGCTCGAATGGTTGATATCCTGCATAGCGGCGATTGCTTCCGTGACCACGGAGCCACCGCGTTCGGCCTGTTCGCGCGCGCTCATCGCAAGCTGATTGGCGCGGCTTGCGTTATCCGAGTTCTGTTTAACCGTAGCCGTCATCTGCTCCATGCTGGAGGCGGTCTCCTCAAGTGCCGCAGCCTGCTCCTGGGTGCGTTGGGAAAGATCGTCTATACCGCAAGAGATCTCGTGAGAACCATGAGCGATGGCGTCAGGACCGCCCTGCATGTCGCCAAGGATATCGACCAGCTTGGCCTGCATCATTTTGAGTGACACCAGGAGTTGGCCAACCTCGTCCTCCGACACCCGATCGATGTTGACCGCCAAATCGCCTTCGCTAATGCTCTTGGCGACTGCGCTGGCATTCGACAGCGGCGCAGTAATGCGCTTTTTGAAGATGTAATAGGCAAATCCCATGACTGCAAGCGCAAGCCCGATCACCCCGAGCACAACCCATAGGCTCGTGCGTATGCCAGCGGCAAGCACACCGTCGATGTTGGAGCCAACCTCTAAAACCCCTCCCAAATCGCCGAGTTGCCAGTCCCGCTTGGCCGAGTCCGCACGCATGTTGTGACAGTTGACGCAGCTCTGGCTCGTCATTCGATCCGGCATGGCCACACGAACGACCTTCTTACCGTTTTCTTCCACCAGTTTGGTGTAGACACCATCGGGATTATTCTTTAAATAGGCCCATGCTTCTCGGCTGAACTGATCCAGCGTCCGACCCTTTCGATTAGGGAAGGGATAAGGACTGTAAACTTGCAACGTCGTTCCCTCGTTCTTCAGTAAATCCCCCATGTCGAGGATGACGGTCGCAGGAAGCGGAAGCGATTGATTTTGCTTGTGATTTTCCGAAAATTCGACGTCACTCCGGTCAGCTAGTTTTTCCACCACATTCTCGGTGTAGTATTGACGCAACGTTTTGAACTGAGTGACAGTTTCCTCGGCGTTTGCGACCGCACCGGCAACAGCGCTTTGTTTAAGTAGATTCGGCACGAAAAACGCCATTGCAATAATGCAGACCACGAAAAGCGCGCTGGTCGGCAAGGCAAACTTCCAAAAAAGGCTTTTGTTGAAAAAATTCATCGCCAACTCCTTTTGGAACGCTCAACTCCATCTGTGGCGGCCCTGCCGTCGTAGCTTGATCTGATTTCGAGACCACAGGCTCAGATAACCACTCAAACCACTTCTCAACTTCAGCTGCATCCGACCCCGCAGATAAAGTTGTTCCAATGACTCGGACTACCGGCACCCCAGATTCGCCCTCTATTCGTTAATTTGTTATCGGAATACTTTAATCAAACTTGACGATTTAGATCGATTTTGGCGCGATGCGCGCGCCGCCCTTCCATCGATCAACTCGCCGCGGTCAAGACCCCACAGCAGCTTCAGAACGTTCCACAACCGCAGAAAGCTCCTTTTCATTCAACAACTGATCAATATCGAGCAACATCAACATCTTGTCCGCAACGGCAGCGAGCCCAGTGATGAATTCCGGATTCACGCCTTTGCCTATTTCCGGTGGTACCTGGATATCTGAAGGCGACACTTCCAACACATCCGATACACCGTCGACGACGATGCCGAAATTGCGCTTGCCACGGGATGATTCCACCGCCAACACAATGGTGACAGTGACGGAGGTATACGCCACCGACTCCAGGCTCAGACGCACCCTCAAGTCAATGATCGGCACGATGGAGCCTCTGAGATTCAAAACCCCCAGCAGGAAAGCAGGAGATTGCGGAAGTCGAGTCACCGGTGACCAGCCCCGAATCTCTCGCACGCGAAGGATCTCCACGGCATAATGTTCGTCGGCCAGTACGAACGTGAGGTACTGCGAGCTCTTCCCTGGCGTTGCAGTGGCTGGTTCCGCTGTGGTCGTTCGCTCCTCAGTGTGCGTCTGCATGGTATTTCCCCAATATCCACCAAAAACCATACGCGGCCGATCAGGCGGCCCCGCGTTCCTGCGCAATACGCATCAGCTCCGGGACATCCAGAATCAAGGCGACCGAACCACCTCCCAGGATGGTGGCGCCCGAAATACCCTTCACTTTTCGGTAATTCTCCTCTAGCGATTTGAGGACGATCTGCTGTTGACCAAGCAAGTCATCGACGACAATGCCGATCCGGCGCTCATCACTCTCGACAATGACAATCAAACCGTCGCTTGGGGATCGGCTCTGAATGCGGGTACCGAAGAGTTCGTCGAGACGAAGAATCGGCACATATTCGTCACGAAATAAAAGAAGCTCGCCGCAGTTGCTCCCATGGCCGACTAAACCGGCCCTTGGCTGTAACGACTCAACGATTGAGACGAGCGGAATGATGTAATTCTCATCACCAAGGACGACCGACTGGCCATCCATGATCGCCAGCGTCAACGGCAACACAATACTGAACGTAGTACCCCGGCCCCGTTCACTGCTGACTTCGACCGAGCCACCAAGCGCCCGGATATTCTTACGTACCACATCCATGCCCACGCCGCGCCCGGACAGCTCCGTCGTCTGCTCGGCGGTGGACAAGCCAGGATGGAAAATGAGATCATAAATAGCTGCATCACTGATCTCTTCATTCTGGACAAGGCCATCGGATCGCGCCCGGGCGAGGATCTTCTCACGGTCGAGTCCTGCTCCATCGTCACTCAAACGAATATTGATCCGTCCGCCCTTATAAGCGGCAGCGAGCCTAAGGTGCCCAGTTTCCAGCTTGCCGAGCTGGCGCCGCATCGAAGGCTTTTCGATACCATGGTCAATAGCATTCCTCAGCAAATGCACCAACGGATCTCCGATCTTCTCCAGCACGTTCTTATCGAGTTCGGTCTGCCCCCCTGAGAGCGTGAGTTCCACCTGTTTGTCCATTTTGCGACCAAGATCGCGCACCACTCTGGGAAGGCGGCTGAACACGGTGTTGACCGGCAACATGCGCATCCGCATAACGCTCTCTTGCAGCTCACGGGTATTGCGTTCGAGCCGCTCTAGACCGATTTGGAGCCGGCTCACTTCGGGAGTGCCGCTGCCACCTAACTCGTGGAGCATCGACTGAGTTATCACTAATTCGCCGACCCGATTGATCAGCTCATCGATTTTCTCAATGCTGACCCGAATCGAACCGCTCTCGCCGTACCAAATCTGCGTAATATTTGTCTGCTGGGGCGCAGTGAGGTCAATAGCGCGCTCGGGACACAGCGCTGGAACCGGTTGATTTGGCAACGGTAACTCAGCGACTGAGGCAAGCGCCCGAATAAGCACCTCACAGTCATCCGCCACCCACTCAAAGATCTCCTCTACATCGGCTCGAACCACCTCACCATGCACGCGCAAGTCCCAGGCTAGATAGCAAAGCTCGGGGTTCATAAGGTTTAAGAGGGGCAGATTACCGATATCCACACGCGGCTGCAGTGCACCGAGTCGCTGCAGCTCACCGAACATGCAGAGCGGCTCATTACCTTGCTGCAACAACGTGCGGTGCGGTTTGAAATCGATGTGCCAGCCGCCCGGCAAAAGCTTGGCGTGGCGAGCGACATCGCCGCCGGGTCTCGCAACGACCGCACCCGCCCCATAGTGAACCGGCTCGCCGACGCCACTATCCGGCGGATCCACCACCTGCGACAACCGCTCCAGATCGGATTGCAACGCAGCCACCGGATGCTGATCGACGGTATTGCCCTGCCGCACGCTAGTCAGCGTGGACCGCAGCAAATCGACCGACTTCAGCAGCAAGTCGATACCCAATTGATTTACTATTAGATAACCACCACGAAGGGCATCCAGGTAGGTTTCCAACGTATGTGTAAACGAAGCGATCTCGGCAAACCCGAAAATTGCCGCCCCTCCCTTGATGCAATGAGCCGCCCGGAAAATCGTGTGGATAAGTTCCGCATCGGGCTCGCCAGCGCTAAGTCTGAGCAAGGCAAACTCCATACCATCGAGCGCTTCGAAACTCTCCTCAAAGAAAGTTACGTGGAATTGGGTCAAATCGAGACTCATAGCTCCAGTCCGATTACCCGCTCAACAATTGTTATGAGTTGGTCAGGGTCGAAAGGCTTGATAATCCAACCCGTAGCACCCGCCTCGCGCCCCGCTCGTTTACGCTCTATAGATGTCTCAGTGGTCAACATTAGTATTGGTATGAAACGACCCTCCGGCCTGGCGCGCAGCTCCCGGATCAATGAAATACCGTCCATGTTCGGCATGTTCACGTCCGCCAACACCAGATCCCAGCTCTGCTTAGCCAGTTCGAGCGCTGTCACCCCATCGCACGCCATCATAACTTCGTGCCCAGCCCCACGCAGCGCCATGGCCACCATGGCGCGGATCGAAGCCGAATCGTCCACCGCTAGAATGTTTGCCATAGCCTCCACTTACGACTCGCAATCAGCGAGCGACAAAAGAGTTACTCCAGCACCAGCACCTCGCTGACACCCAATAATCGAGCCGCTGACGACAATGCCTCTGAGGGGGTGTCCCACTCCACCTCGACCCCGCGTTGCCGGCTCTCCAATATGAACGCACAGAGCAATTGCAGTGTCGCTGTATCGACGTGCGTGACCTCAGCCGCGGCGAGCCGGACACGGGTCGCGCCTTTCAAGGCAACGCAGAGTTCGGCATGTAAAAGTTTGACACCGCGGATGGTCTGTTCCGGCAACAAGGTAATGACCACGGACCCCTTATCCTGGCTTCCGGTTTTAGCTGGGATTGGCATCTCCATGTCCACGTTAGCTGCTCATCCAGTCCCCACCCGTGGGAACAAAACCAACCAGACATACCACTCAAGAGGGAATTCCATTGCTGCGCTCCATGCTCTCGAATGGGATAACGACCGACAGGACGTGTTCTTTAGCAGGAGGGGTCAAACAGACTGCGGCCAGTCACCGATTCACGACTGGGTTTGCTATGAGCTGAGCTACCGGCTAGCGCGCGATTGAATTCCGGGCCACGATCGACACGCAAACGCTCCGGACGCCCACGCCCCTGCACCAGTTGCTCAAGTACCCGGGTGATCCGCGCGCCGGTCAAGGAGATATCGACCTCGATGCGCAGCATCTCGCGATTGTAGTCATTGATCACGTTGCAGGTGCGAAAGACTCACCCGTCGTAGAGTGCATCGCTCATGAAGTCCGAAAACCAGGCCTGATTGGAGCGAATGGGTTGCAAAAGCGCCGCTGGCGCCTCCGGCCGGTAACGGCGTTTGAAACGACGCCGCCAGTTGAGCTTCGTTGCGCAGCACACCCGCCACACCCTTTAGCGCCAATGTCTTGCGCTTACCAAAAACCCGGTAATCCAATCTCCAGTAACGCCCACCGTCCGGCTTCACCAGCAGGTATAACCCACTGCCATCAGTGAGCTTGTAGGGTTTATCGCCGGGCGTCGCCTTGCTTACTTGGATCGCCGATAGCGGCATGACGGTATCTCCTATGCCGAAGTGCCACATACCGCCATATGTACCGTCAAGAATAGCGGTATTTTATGAAACGGTATGGAACTGTATAGGAGGCAGCAGACATAAAAACCCCGCCTATACAAGAGTTTGGGACGGGTTAGCACTTCATGAAACGGTGATTTGGTGGCTACGGGTGGATTCGAACCACCGACTCCCACATTATGAGTGTGGTGCTCTAACCAGCTGAGCTACGTAGCCATGCATTCCGGCAGGTAAACAGGGGATTTTCCTGGTGACTCGCTGTACTGTCAAGGCTGACTTACGCAACCGCGTTGGCAGGTATAGCGATGATCGCGCTGTCTTCACCAAAGCGATGATATTGGCGTATCAAACATTGAAGCGGAAGTGAATGACATCGCCTTCCTCGACTAGATAATCCTTGCCTTCCAAGCGCATCCGACCCGTCTCTTTAGCACCTTGCTCGCCCCGGCAACGGATGAAATCGTCGAAGTTGACGACCTCAGCACGGATAAAGCCGCGCTCGAAGTCGGTATGGATACGACCGGCCGCCTGCGGCGCGCTCGCTCCCGCTTTGACGGTCCAGGCATGGACTTCCTTGGGGCCGGCCGTAAAGAAGGTTTGCAATCCCAAGAGACGGTAACCCGATCGGATGACGCGATCGAGTCCGGGCTCCTCAAGACCGTATTCGGCCAAGAACCCCGCCTGCTCCCGGTCATCGAGTTGGGCAAGCTCCGCCTCTATGGCGGCACAAACCGGCGTGACGGCGGCGTCCTCCTGTGCGGCAATCTCGCGCACGGCATCGAGACGAGGGTTATCGACGAAGCCGTCTTCTGTGACATTGGCGATGTACAACATCGGCTTGGCGGTCAACAGATGCAGTTCCTGAAGCATTGGCTGCATCGCTGTACCCAAATTCTGAGCGCGTACGGGCGTGCCCTCGTTTAAAGCTTCAGCGATTTTCCCGAGCCAGTCACAATAGGCAATGGCCTGCTTATCATTCGCTTTGGCCCGACGTTGGTAGCGCTCAAGCGCCTTGGCTACGCTTTCCAAATCCGCCAGAATCAGCTCCGTCTGCAGGGTTTCGATGTCCGCGACCGGATCGACCCGACCACAAACATGGTGTACATCCACATCCTCGAAGCAGCGCACGACATGAGCGACGGCATCAGTCTCGCGGATATGAGCAAGAAATCGATTGCCGAGCCCTTCCCCTTTAGAAGCGCCTGCAACCAAACCCGCGATATCGACGAACTCCATCACCGTCGGTACGATTTTCTGCGGCTGCACGATCTCGGCGAGTTGCGCCAGACGCGGATCCGGCACTGGAACGATGCCCACATGCGGGTCGATCGTACAAAAAGGATAGTTCTCCGCAGCTACCTGATTGCGGGTAAGCGCGTTGAACAAAGTCGATTTGCCGACATTGGGCAGACCAACAATTCCGCAATTAAAACCCATTTCGGCCTGCTCGCATAGCTAAGAAACCTTTGGCGTATGCACCGCTGAGTGCAAACACTGAAAGGCCCGACCCCAATCACCTTCCACCAACAATGGCAGTATTCCGCAAGCATCCGCGATCCCGACTTCGATCCCCTCCTGCTCTTCCCGGCTGGGTGCCGACAGAACATAGCCGATCACATCGTCACGGTGCCCCGGATGCCCGACCCCAATCCGCAAGCGGTTGAAATCCCGTGTCCCAAGCACATTGATCGTATCGCGTAGCCCATTGTGGCCGCCGTGTCCCCCACCCTGTTTCAAGCGCGTAATGCCGGGCGGTAGATCGATGTCATCGTAGGCCACCAGAATGCTCCGCAGTTCCACTCGGTAGTAACGCACGAACTGCCCTACAGCAAGGCCGCTGTGATTCATGTAGGTCATCGGCTTGAGCAGATGACACTCGACGTTGCCGATGCAAACCCGGCCAACATCGCCATGAAACTTTCGCTGCGTGCTAAATGACCCGCCAAACCGTCGGAGTATTTCATCCAGTAACCAAAAGCCTGCGTTATGGCGGGTTCTGGAATAGCGCGGCCCCGGATTTCCCAGCCCGATTATAAGTCTCACCCCAGGTTCGACATCCGCCACAACCGATGCTCTCTTCCCTCAACCCTGCGGTGATTAGGCTTCCGTCCTCGCACTAGACGACTCCTCCGCTACCCTTTGTCGGCCTCGCTCTCGAGGGTCGGCACAGCGGCGGCTTGCTCACCCTCGGCAGACTCTTCTTCGATCGGCTTGCGCGGAGTATAAATACTGACCACACTGGTATCGTAGTCCGGGTCGTCGCCAAGAGCCGTCAGAGCCACAC
>JAUILK010000099.1 GCA_030433275.1 Gammaproteobacteria bacterium | reverse complement strand
CCTGTCGCATAGGCGGCATAGGAGATGTGGCCGAGCGCATGAACGATCCCTGCCAAGCGCGGGGGTAAATCGTTATTCGGGATAACCCTCAACAATTCCTCATCCCCTTTGCGCGCGCCAGCTCTGGACAGCTCGGCCGCCACATGGGCCATGCCGCGCTTTGTCGCCTGCCGCACGCTCAGGGGCGCGTCACCCTTTTTGATGAACACGGTCATGGATCAGACCTCCCGCACGCAGATCACGCCGACGTCAACCGTGGCCGGGGCCACCGCGAAAACCAGCGAGTAGATGAACCCGTCGTAGCTGACGGTGTAGTCCTCGCCCGTGCCCGGGCGCTTAAGCGCGCCGTCCACGTAGGCGAATTTCGGCTTCCACCCGCGCGGCAGCGCAAAGGTGGTGGTCGCCCCGTCGCCAGAGAACCAGAAGGCCTCCTGCGCGACACCGGCTGCGACCTTAGCGCGGAGAGCGGCAAGCTCCTCGCGCAGGTTCTGCTCCGGCTTGGAGATGTTGACTGCCATGGGGGATTACTCCTCGACGATCAGGCCGTTCACGGCGGAAATCGCCGTCCCGACCGGGGTTTCAGTGTTGGCCACACGTTGGAAGCCGTCGAACACGCTGCGGCCTTGGCTGGTCCCGACGTGAAGCAGGTTGGTCTTGGGGTCATGCGCCAGCGCAGTGACCGCATCGCTTGTGCCGTAGAGCGTGCACTGGGCACCCGGCATCAACAGCTTGCGCTCGTCCTCGTAGGTTTTGCGGATTTGGTCGAGCGTTGGAGCAATGGCGGAGATGCGAAGGAGGGCCAGTTTTCCAGAATAGAAGCCAGACTCGAAGATCGTATTTTTCCCGATGCAAAGCGGCGCATCTGGCACCGAAAGGCTCTCCGGCGCAGACCAGCTATCGGTCTGCACGCCATCAAGGTAGAGAGCCGCCACGCCGTTTCGACGGATGAGCGCCAGTTGCCGCCAAACCCCACTGAACCAAGGCATATAACGCACCCTTGGGGTATTCCCCATCGAGATACGCATCGTGTTCTCAGCTCCGTTCCCTTCAATAATAAAAGAAACAGCGCCGAAAAATCCACGAGAGATCACCGATCTCCAAGCCTCCATCCGATCGAGCCAGATGATGACGGAGAAATCGCCAGTTCCGAAATCGAGCCCGGGGTTATAGGGCTGCTCCAACCAGTTGCTATTTGGACCGAACCCCGAATACCCCACCAGCTCCGCACCGGTGGCCACCGGGCTGCGTATGATCGTGCCATTGACGATCAGGCCGTTGTTGTTCACCGAGCGGTCTGCAGCGGCTGGAACAAGCGAAATGCCGTCGAAGAAGGTATAAGACCCAAGCACCCCATCTGTATTTTGCAGGGCCACATAAACTGAGGTCGTTGTGGCGGTGAATACCACGTCCACAGATTTGTCGCCCGCAGTCCCAACTGGCCCGCCTGCCATAACTATGTCGCCATTTGTAACACCAGTCCCGAGCACGATGCGGTGTTTCGTCGCCGTCCCTTCAACAGACGAAGCCCGAAAACGGTAAGCTTGGCCGGGGACGACCGGAACTTGCTGGTAACCGTAATTCCAAGACCCTGAATTGCCCGTTTCAACTTTGAGGCGCTGATCGTCTACGGATAGCAAGCCGAGATTGTTTGGGGTCCAGGCGTTTGTGTCAGTATCGAAGGTCCCGTTAACCACTTTTTCATCGGCGGCAACCAGATCGGTGTCGTCGGTATCGCTCAGAAAAGCGCCTCTGATGTCGCCGATCATCCAGCCTGTGTTGTAGGTGGATG
>JAUILK010000098.1 GCA_030433275.1 Gammaproteobacteria bacterium | reverse complement strand
AGCGTGGAGAAGATCTGCATGCCGGGATGGCCGAAAAAGCCTACGAGGGTGTCATGGCTGAGCGTTGCGTTGTCGTAGAAAAAAGCTCCGAGACAGGCCGCATACGCAAGCAAGATGACAGCCGTGACCCGCTGAACGATAAAGTCCGTCAGCCCGGTACGGGAAAAACTGGTTGCACTCGTTACCATAACCACATCCCCAACAGCACAGCGTCGACCAGCGTCAGCACGATCACCACCACGGAGCCCCAGAAGGCAGCGCCGACGGTATCGCCGATGTGAAAATCCAGCAGCAGGTGCTTGATGCCTGCATATATGTGGTAGGCCAGCGCCACGAGCGACGCCCACACGAGGAATGTCACCCAGCCGCCACTGAATATCAGGGCCGCAGCGGCATCAAAGCCTTCCGCCGACTCCAGGGCCATGCCCAGCAGGTAGAGAAACAAAGCCACTCCCGCGAACAGCAGCACACCGGTAATCCGGTGCGTGATGGACGCGATGGCAGCCAACGGGAGCCGTACGCCGCCCATGAGGGGCAGGCTGATCGGCCGATTGGTGTTCATCGAGCTCATGAAAGCAAAGTCTAGCCGTTGGTGGGTGAAGTGCCTGTCAACGCAGGCGGCGCAATTCTAAGCGCGGCTGTCGATGATTGCCAGAATTGGCGCTCTGCGGCAGTGCACCGGTGTAGCAAGGGGCGGCATTGATACTCACGCCAGCGTCCGCTGCTGGTCTACAATACTCAGACCCCGGCGACGCATCGGGGCGAAGCATCCCGGCAGCACCGGGAACCAGGCATATCTCATAGGGAGGACGTATGGCGAACGAGCCGAGCAAGTACGCGCGCTTGCAGATCGATGGCGAAGAGGGAGAGATCGAACTACCGGTCTATCAGCCCACCGAAGGCACACCGGTTATAGATGTGGGTCCCCTGGCCAAATCCGGCTACTTCACCTACGACCCCGGCTTCGTCGCCACCGCGTCGTGCGACTCCGACATCACCTACATCGACGGTGACGCCGGCATCCTGCTGCACCGCGGCTACCCCATCGACCAGTTGGCCGAGCACTCCAACTATCTGGAGCTGTGCTACCTGCTGCTCAACGGCGAGTTGCCCACAGACAAAGAGAACGCGGAATTCGTCAGCACCATCAAGCGCCACACCATGGTGCACGAGCAGATTGCTCAGTTCTTCCGTGGCTTCCGTCGTGATGCGCACCCCATGGCTATCATGTGTGGCGTGGTGGGAGCGCTGTCGGCCTTCTACCACGACTCGTTGGATATCGACGACCCGGAGCACCGGCGCATTACGGCACACCGCCTGATCGCCAAGATGCCGACCATCGCCGCCATGAGCTACAAGTACTCCGTTGGCCAGCCATTCATGTACCCGCGCAACGACCTCGACTACGCGGAGAACTTCCTCTACATGATGTTCGGCACACCTTGTGAGGAGTACAAGGTAAGCCCGACCCTGGCGCGCGCCATGGACCGCATCTTCATGCTGCACGCCGACCACGAGCAGAACGCCTCCACCTCCACGGTGCGCCTGGCCGGCTCAACCGGTGCAAACCCGTTTGCCTGCATCGCCGCCGGCATCGCTGCACTCTGGGGCCCCGCACACGGCGGCGCCAACGAGGCAGTGCTGAAGATGCTCGCCGAGATTGGCGACGTGAAGAACATCGACCGCTACATCAAGAAAGCCAAGGACCCGGACGACCCCTTCCGCATCATGGGCTTCGGCCACCGGGTGTACAAAAACTACGACCCGCGCGCCAAAGTCATGCAGCAGACCTGCAAAGAGGTGCTGGAAGAACTCGGCGTGGAAGACGA
>JAUILK010000072.1 GCA_030433275.1 Gammaproteobacteria bacterium | reverse complement strand
TCATGCTCCGGGCCCCTTGGAGCGTTTGGGTGCAGTACTCCAAATACTATCAGACCATGGCAGAATTTACTAAAAGGTTATTAAGTGCGGCATCCGCTGTTGATGGATAGCACTTGAACGTGCGGTGCTGATTACAGCGACGAGCATGTGCGGCGATTCATTGATGGGGTTACCCCCTCCGGGGGGGGGGGCTTGGCCGTTCGAAATCCGTCCGTAAGCCACATTGGTTAGATGTGGACGCGCGCCACTGCGGATTCGCCGGCGAGCGTTGCCCAATTGCTGAGCCAGTCATGCTAAGATAGCCATTGCTATTAGCGATGGAATGCCGAATTTGTGGCAAGGTGTTGGTTGGCCCTCGCGCGCGACTCGACTGAGTGTCTGAGTTTTCGGCGACCGGCCAGCCTGTGCTGTGCTGAAGATCCAATCTCCGTCTCGTTCAGTTGATTAGCGGCTGCGACGAGATTGCGAACGATGTTTTACCCATGGCCGGGTCTTGAGGTGAGATTGCTCTCCATGCGTTGCTTTGGTTAGAGCGATGCGGGCTGCACTTGGCAGAGGCCGATCCGATCCCAAGGGGCGTCGTATCGGCGGGTGTAAAACGGTGGGCGTCGTAAGCCCGCATCGATCGGGGTGCTTGCATGGCTAGAACTGGGCGCTTATGGCAGGTCGCATCGCTCATTATCGGTAGCATGGTCGTGGGCGCCGGTCTCTCAGTAATGGCGCAGGGGGAATCGAGTTCGGCTCCGATCGGCAAGTGGAGTGAGGGGAAACTCGACGATTACCTTGATCAGCGTATCGAGCAACGGTTGCAAGAGGCCGGTCTGAGAGGGGATCAGCTTGATGCGCGAATCGATCAGGGTATTCTTGCCTTTATCGCCAGGCAGCAGGCCCGACAAAAGGTCGAACCGCTTCAGCTCGATGACCATGTGCTCGGGGATCGCTCCGCACGAATTACCCTTATAGAGTACTCAGATTACGCGTGTCCTTATTGCAAGCGGTTTCATGCCACGGTGCACCGTGTCGTTGAGCATTACCAGGGCAAAGTGAACTGGGTGTATCGCCATTTTCCGCTCAGCATTCACAATCCGGGCGCGGAAATGGCGGCCGCTGGGGCCGAATGCGCGGCTGAACTCGGCGGTAATGCGGCGTTTTGGACTTTTAGCGATCGAATTTTTCAGCGTGCGCTTCCCGCTGATCGGGCAATTTCCACCAGCGGGCTGATTTCACTAGCCGCTAAACTCGGGTTAGCGCGAGGACAATTCAAGCATTGTCTCGATAGTGGGCGAACACGTGCGGCTGTGCGCGCCGATGTTGTTGCGGGTGAGCAGGCGGGCATTACGGGCACGCCGGCAAGTTTCGTGTACGACAACAGTTCCGGTACCACCGTCCCGCTGGTGGGAGCACGGCCCTACGAGCAGTTTACGCGGATTATCGATCAGCTGCTTGCGCGGTCATCGGCCGGCGGGTAGCCGATGAACCGATCCGAGCAGTAGCTAGAGGATGAGGGAGTCCACATGTGGATTTGGCTGCATCGACTGGGATCACCGCCTTATTTCTATCGATTTGCGGGACGGCTCTTACCCTGGCTGTGGACGGCTTGTCTCGTATGTCTGGGAGTAGGCTTGTACTGGGGCCTTGTCGTGGCGCCGCCGGATTATCAACAAGGCGACAGTTACCGGATCATGTTCATCCATGTGCCGAGTGCGTGGTTGTCTTTGTTCAGTTATGTGCTCATGGCGAGCTTTTCTGCGGCGGCATTGATCTGGCGGGTCAAGGTGGCCGAGGTGCTGGCGCGTTCGATTGCCCCGCTCGGGGCGAGCTTTACATTTATTGCCCTGGTTAGCGGTTCGCTTTGGGGTAAGCCTATGTGGGGTACTTGGTGGGTTTGGGATGCGCGCCTGACCTCTGAGCTTATTTTGTTGTTTCTCTATTTGGGATTCATCGCGCTGGCCTCCGCATTCGACGACCCGCGCCGGGCAGCACGGGCGGCCGGGTTGTTGGCGGTTGTCGGTGTGGTCAATGTGCCGATCATTCACTTCTCTGTGCAGTGGTGGAATACCCTTCATCAAGGACCCACTGTATCCAAGCTCGGTTCACCCTCGATCGCGTTCAGCATGCTGCTGCCATTGCTGGTTATGGTCATTGCTTTGCATTTGTATTTATTGGCCGCTTTGTTGCAAAAAGCGCGCTGTGAACTCGTTGCTAGAGAACGCAGCAGCCGATGGGTGAACGATTTGCTACCTGGGCGAGGGGTTGGCGATGAGCTGGCATGATTTTTTGCACATGGGCGGGTATGGCATCTATGTCTGGTCGGCTTATGGGGTTGCCGCAGTGGTGCTAATTGTAAATGCGCTATTGCCGGTGTTTCGATTCCGAGCCCTGCGGCGTGAGATTGAGCGTGGAGTGCAGAGATGACACGTCGGCGCAAGCGATTGGTATTGATCGGACTGCTGATGGCTGGGGTTGCCGCTGCCGCGATGCTCGCGTTGACCGCTTTCCAGCAGAATCTCCTTTACTTCTTTTCACCTTCCCAAGTGGCCGCGGGCGAGGCGCCGCCCGACTATCCGTTTCGCCTAGGTGGGTTGGTCGTTGCCCAAAGCGTCAAACGCGTATCGGGCAGTTTGGATGTTCGGTTTCAGGTGACCGACGGCAATCGATCCATCCCTGTGACTTATACGGGAGTATTGCCGGATTTGTTCAGGGAAGGCCAAGGTGTAGTCGCGCATGGCCAACTCGATGCGGATGGAGTATTCCGCGCTGATCAGGTCCTTGCCAAACACGACGAGGAATACATGCCGCCCGAGGTCAAGAAGGCCTTGCAGGTCTCCGACAACGATGCTAATCCGAGCCGCAGCAGCGGGGGTGAACCGTGATTCCGGAGCTTGGCCAGTTCGCGCTGGTGCTCGCACTCTCTTTGGCCCTGGCACAAGCAATTTTCCCCATCTATGGCGCGCTACGTGGGCGCGTTGAGCTGATGGCCGTGGCTGTGCCGGCGGCGCGTGGCCAATTCGTGTTCGTCGTCTGTAGTTTTGTCGCGCTGGCTTACGCTTTCCTGATTAACGACTTCTCGGTTGCCTATGTTGCGGCGAATTCCAATACGGCCTTGCCCTGGTATTATCGGTTCGCGGCCATATGGGGGGCGCATGAGGGGTCGTTGCTGCTTTGGGTACTGATCCTGGGGGTGTGGACCACAGCAGTCACGGTGTTCAGCCGGGAGCTACCCGTAACGTTTCGCAGCCGGGTGCTCGGCGTGATGGGGGTGGTGAGCAGCGGATTTTTGTTGTTCCTGCTGATGACATCCGATCCGTTCACGCGGTTGGATCCCGCTCCACTACAGGGCCGGGATCTTAACCCCTTGCTGCAGGATCCAGGGCTGGTCATGCATCCGCCGATGCTCTATATGGGCTATGTTGGCTTCTGTGTGGCATTCAGCTTTGCCGTTGCCGCTCTGTTGGGTGGTCGTCTGGATTCGGCCTGGGCGCGCTGGTCACGGCCTTGGACTACTGGTGCCTGGGTATTTCTGACCATTGGAATCGCCATGGGCAGTTACTGGGCTTATTATGAGCTCGGCTGGGGTGGTTGGTGGTTCTGGGATCCGGTGGAGAACGCCTCTTTCATGCCCTGGCTTGCCGGAACCGCGCTGATTCACTCACTGGCCGTAACCGAGAAGCGCAGCGCGTTCAAACGTTGGACAGTTCTGCTGGCGATTTTGACTTTTTCGCTGAGTCTGCTCGGGACTTTCCTCGTGCGCTCGGGGGTGCTGACCTCGGTGCACGCGTTTGCGACCGACCCCCTCCGCGGAGTTTTCGTGCTCGGGTTATTGGTGGCCGTTGTGGGTGGCTCGCTCGCGCTATATGCCTGGCGTGCAGCGAAAGTTCGCTCCATCGGCCGATTCGAGCTGCTGTCTCGAGAGACGATGCTGCTGCTGAACAACGCGGTGCTCACCGTTGCTGCCGCTACAGTGCTGTTGGGCACGCTTTATCCGTTGGCGATGGACGCGCTCGGTCTTGGGCAAGTTTCAGTGGGCGAACCCTATTTCAACAGTGTTTTTCTACCTCTGGGTCTTCCCTTGTTGGTGCTGGTCGCAATCGGGCCGTTGCTGAAATGGAAAAGTGAGCGTTGGCCCGAGCTGATGCACAAGCTGCGGGGGCCGTTGCTGATTGCCGGAATCACCTTGCTCGTTCTCAGCTGGTGGTTTTGGCAGGTCAGTTTGGGCGCCGTATTAGGCATCACGCTGGCCGTTTGGGTCGCGACGGGGAGTTTCGAGGTGGTGCGCCAGCGTGTCAGTGGTCGGCGCAATCCGCTGGCGGCGCTACGCCGATTGCCGCGGAGCATAGTCGGTATGGCGTTGGCACATTTGGGTTTGGCGGTCTTCGTCGCTGGGGTTACCGCGGTCAATACATTTGAATCGAGCCGCGATCTGCAGATGCGGCCCGGAGAGGCTTATACGGTTGGCGATTTTACGTTTCGTTTCGATGGTACGCAGTCGATTCAAGGCCCTAACTATCAAGCCACCGAAGCACGGATCGAGGTGCTGCGTGAGGGCAAGTCGGTAACCGTGTTGCATCCGCAGAAACGCGTTTATCAAGTTCAACGCAGCCCAATGACCGAGGCAGCCATCGACGGTGGAGTATTTCGCGATATGTTCGTCGCGCTTGGCGAACCATTGGGCAATGAGGCGTGGAGCTTCCGGATCCGGCTCAAACCGCTGGTGCGCTGGATTTGGTTTGGTGCGGTTATGATGGCAATTGGTGGCGTGATATGCATCACAGACCCACGCTATCGTCGGTTGCTTGGGCGTGAGGCGGCAACTCGGCAAGGTGCCGTGGCCAAGCGGTTTTCAGAGGTTAGGACATGAAGCGTTATCTTCTGCTCCTGCCCTTGATCTTGTTCGGGGCGGTGGCGGTGATGCTGGCGGTCGGCTTGACGTTGAATAGCTCGCAGGTCAACTCGCCACTGGTAGGTAAGCCAGCACCGGATTTTCAAGCCCCTAGTTTGCATACCCCGGAGCGCAGCGTACAGCTCTCTGATCTCAATGGTCAGGTTGCTCTGGTGAATATCTGGGCGAGTTGGTGCACCAGCTGTCGGCAGGAGCATCCTTATTTGATGGCCCTGTCTGAGCAGGGCATACCTATTTATGGGATCGATTACAAGGATGAACGCTCCAAGGCGCTTGCTTGGCTCGAGCAGTATGGTAATGCCTATCAGGCCGTCGCTTTCGATGCGCATGGTCGAGTCGGAATGGACTGGGGCGTATATGGGGTTCCTGAGACATATGTGATTGATCGAAAAGGTGTTATTCGTCATAAACATATCGGCGCTATTACTGCTCACAGTCTTCGTGAACAGTTGCAGCCCCTCCTCGCCGAGCTTCGCCGAGAAAGTGGAAGCCGATGATAATGGCCCGAAGCGTTTTTATGATGCTGCCGTTTGTCTTTGCTGTAGCGATTGCTAGTGCCGCGGGTGCGGCGTCGACGCTTTATCGATTCGACGATCCCGACCAAGCGCAGCGGTTCCAGGCATTGACGGAGCAGTTGCGCTGCTTGGTATGTCAAGGAGAGAGTATCGCGGATTCCAATGCGGATCTGGCGAAGGATTTGCGCAGCCAAGTGCATGAAATGATTTTGGCGGGTCATAGCAATCAACAGATCATGCAATTTATGACCGACCGCTATGGCGATTTCATTCTCTACAAACCGCCGTTCGTTCCGCGGACCTATTTTCTTTGGGCCGGCCCGTTGCTGCTGCTCATACTCGCGAGCGTCGCCATGATCAAGTACGTCGGGCGTACGCGCCGTGACACGCAAGCAATTGGGCTACAGCAGGACGAGCGAGCGCGGTTATCTCGGTTACTCGGTGAGTCGAAGGAACCCAAGACGGATCGAACGCAGAAATGACCATGGTTTTCTGGATCATCGCGGCACTGATGACGCTGCTGGCGATTCTCCTTGTCGTTGCGCCGATTATTAGGGGGACTAAGCGCTTTGGAGCCGGTGCGGCCGAGGCGAATATCGCGATCTATCGGCGCCGTATCCTGGAACTCGAAGAGGAACGCGATGCCGGCACGATCTCGCAGCAGAACTTTGTTGCCGCGCGTGCGGAGATCGATCGCCAGCTACTGGATGATGTAGGCGAGGAAGTAAGTGTTGGGATCACCGGTAGCCGGTATCGTAACCGTTTGCCTGCTATTGTTGTGAGCTTACTTTTGGTGCCGTTGGTGATTGGGGGATTTTATGCCTGGAATGGCCTGCCGAATGGCGCATCGCTTGATATTCTCCATGCCAATGCACAAACCCAAATGGAGTTTGTGGAGAGGCAACTTGCGCAGTTGAAAGCGCACTTGCAGCAACAACCGGAGGACGGCAAAGGCTGGCTCGTATTGGGTCGGGCCTATGCGCTGCTTGGTCGTCACCAAGATGCTGCAACAGCGTTCAAAAAGGCACAAGATGCGCTGGGTGATTCCGCACCGGTACTTGCGGAGCGTGCCCAGGCGCTTGCCCGTGCGGCAGACGGGCGCTTTAATGGTGAGCCGGAGCAGCTTCTTGCCAGCGCACTGGAGCTGGATCCGGGGAATACCCTGGCGCTTTGGCTCTCTGGAATTGCCGCAAAGCAGAAGGGCGATCGGTCCCTGGCAACGGAGCGCTGGCAAGCTGCGTTAGCGACGGTACCGGCCGACAGCGCGGCGGCTGCAACCATTCGTGGCGCGCTTGGGCGCTCCGGCGAATCGGCCAAGGAAAGGGCTGCGCCTTCCGTTGCAGTCCAAGATGCCCACATCAAAGTATCAGTGCGGCTCGATCCAAAATTCGTGCACGAATTTGCATCTGAGACGCCTGTGTTCGTATTTGCCCGAGCTGTAAACGGGCCACGGATGCCGCTGGCCGTCGTTCGAACGACGGTCGGCCGCTTGCCGCAGACTGTGACTCTCGACGATTCCCAATCGCTCGCCAGTGGTGTGAAGCTTTCCGCTTTTCGAGAGGTGCGGGTCGTGGCCCGGGTATCACCCGATGGGGAGGCGACAGCTAAGGCGGGCAATGTGCAAGGTAGCAGCGGGCCGATCCGAATCGACGTGGATAAGTCGATCACCTTGGTGATGGACTCCCGTATCTAAACTGGCTGGTCATTCGAGTGTTATCCGCAAGGCGGCGGCTATGGCCCAGGGCATCAGTGAAATGCTCAGCACCGAAAGGGCCATGAGAAACAGCAGTGGTCCCTGAACCGGTAAATTATGAGCCGCTTGATCGATCGCCGAGGCACCGAATATCAGCACGGGGACATACAGTGGAAGCACGAGCAGGGACAGGAGCACGCCACCGCGGCGAACGCTGACCGTCAGTGCCACGCCGAGCGCACCAGTTGCGGTGATCGCCGGGGTGCCGGCGGCAAGGGTCAGCAGGGCTACGGCGACGCTTGATACCGGGAGTTGATAGAGTAGTACCAACAAGGGTGAGACGAATATCAAGGGCAAGGCCGTAACTAGCCAGTGAGCAAACAGCTTGGCAAGGACGACGACCGACAGGGCCTGTGGCGCGATAGCGAACTGCTCCAGAGTCCCGTCGTCGAAATCCGAGCGGAACAGTTGCTCCATCGATAGGACCGATGCCAGCACAGCTGCAACCCAGAACACACCGGGGCCAATGGCACGCAAATTTTCGGGGGCGATGCTCACTGCGAGCGGAAACAGCGCGGCTATCAGCAGGAAGAAAACCACTGGATTCAAGTAATCCGCTCGGGAACGGTTAGCTAGCAGCAGATCGCGTAGCAGTACGGCGAAGAAGGCAGACCGCAGGGCCTGCTCAACCGGTGCCGAGCGAAAGTCGGGAAACGCTTGCTTGCCCGAGGGAGAGTCGTTGATGTGTGGTGATGATTGCTGATCCGCCTTCGGCAAGGTGTTCCTCCAACAAAGTGGATAGCCCATCGATTGTTTGTCTGTCGAGGGCAGTGAACGGCTCATCGAGTATCCATAGTGGCGCGGCTGTAAGTACCAGTCGCGCCAAGGCGACCCGGCGCAGTTGTCCGGCGGAGAGGTGCCGGCAGAGGATGGCTGCATAACGCTGGATGCCCATACGCTCAAGAGCGGCACTGGGTTCAGTAACGGCGCCAGCGAGCCGCGCATAAACCTTGAGGTTCTCCAATGGGGTGAGGTCGAGTTTGACGGCGGGGATGTGACCCAGGAACAGCATCTTGCTGCGATAGACTTCGGTGATATCGCTGATCTCATGGTCCTGCCAGTAGATCGTTCCGCTCAATGGCGGGCTTAGCGTTGCAAGTGTTCTGAGTAGAGTGGTTTTGCCCGAACCGTTTGGGCCTTCGGTAACGAGCGCATCTCCAGGGTTTACCTGGAAATTCAGATCGGTTGCCAGAGTCCGCTCGCCACGCGAGATTGTCAGTTTTTCAATCCGCAACATGCTCGTCATGATCGTGCTGGAAAGCCGCTATCCTCGCCGAAAAGCCTGCCGGAGCCAAGTATGATGGCTGCACGTTCGTTGAACGAGTGCATGCGGCCGTCTACGGTATGGTTTTTACCCATGGAAAAACCTATGCTCGGCAATTATGGTGGCGAGCCTCATTAAAGGGGCCTTGGCCAAGGGGCAGGTCGACATGTCTGGACGGAACCCAAAGCAACCTCGTAAAGGCCGGGGTGCAATCAGCAACCCTCCCTCTCGTTATAGCGCCACCTCGGTAGAACCCATCGATGACGGTTGGTTTGGTGGCGGTGCGGAGCATGACAAGCTGCGCACGAAAATTTTTAAGGATGTAAGCCGTTCGATCATTACCTATAACGAGTCACCGGATATTTCCTTTGATCGCTCGATCAACCCGTTTCGAGGGTGTGAGCACGCTTGCACCTATTGCTTTGCACGCCCCACACACGCCTACTCGGGTTGTCGACCGGCTTGGATTTTGAAAGCAAAATCTTTGCGAAATTTACTGCTGCAGAACTCCTAACGAAGGAGCTGGCAAAGACGAGCTATAAACCCGCTGTCATTGCACTGGGCGCCAATACCGATCCTTACCAACCGGTGGAGCGAAGGCTGAAGATCATCCGTAGCATTCTACAGATGCTACATGGCTGTCGCCATCCGGTGGTTATCGTTACCAAATCGGCTCTCATCGAGCGAGACATTGATTTGCTGGCACCGATGGCACAGCGCAAACTCGTCAAAATTGCGTTCTCCGTCACTTCGCTAGATGCCGAACTCAGCCGTCGGCTCGGCGATTGCGGGCCATTAGGGCCTTGGTTGCGGCGGGTATTCCGATAACGGTGCTATTCGCGCTGGTGATCCCCGCGCTTAATGATTCGGAGTTGGAGGCGGTGCTCCTGGCGGTACGGGAGGTCGGCGCGCAGGCAGCAGGGTATGTGCTTCTGCGCCTTCCGCTCGAGGTCGATGGGATCTTCCAAGAGTGGTTGAGGGTGCACGAGCCGCTCAAAGCCCAGCATATCATGAGCCTAGTGAGGCAGATGCGGGAGGGGCGAACCTACCAAGCCGAGTCCGGTACCCGTATGCGCGGTAAGGGCATTTTCGCCCAACTCATCGACAAGCGCTTCGAGCTCACTTGCAAGCGGTTGGGGCTCAATGAACACCATTTTGATCTTGACTGCTCACAGCTTATCCCATCACGCCAGAGAGGGGAGCAGCAAGCGTTGTTTTAGTCAGGCGGCCGGTTTCTGAGAGCCTGTTCATGATCTTTGATATCCCCGAGAATGGGGGGATGAGGAAGAAAGCCTATCCCAGCGACATTACGCGCGAGCAGTTTGAACAGATCAGGCCCTTACT
>JAUILK010000019.1 GCA_030433275.1 Gammaproteobacteria bacterium | reverse complement strand
AGCAAGCGCGTGGCAATGCCCCCGGCCGCTGGTCCGGGGCCACGCGAAACTGGAAGCCCGTCGGCCCTGTGTGGCTGAATCCTGAGCCGGCACTAAAAGCAGCATGACAGAGGCTCCAACTACCTTGACAGACACCGCCCGTCCCCCCCAGGATCTTCAATGTTGCATCCGATAGGCTATACACGGGCCCGGAATTAATCGGGACAAACGCGCCGCTGTAATTGCCAATAAGTTTGTCGCCATTAGCGGCAATAATTGTGAATTCGCCGTTAAAAGTGAAATGATCCTCCATCGGCGTAATGCAATCAGTCGCATTGAATGAAAGCTTCCCAAGATGTGTGCCTTTACCTGTCCCAGTCGTGGTGCCACCGAATTGAGACGGACAGTCCAGTGAAAACCCCACCTGCTCGTGAACCTTCAAGCGTATCTTCAAGGGTTTATTCTGACCTCCCAGAGCGCTTAGCGGTGAAACCATTGCCGTGAGAAGAATTGCGGATATTACGTTGCGCTTCGAAAATACTGGAAAAACCATGGCTGCTTCTCGAATTACTTAAAAAAGTTTAAGTCTGCGCAGGCGACACGGGCTCAGGTCGACGGCCTTCGCTGGCAGTGACGATGGGTCACCGAGCGGCATTTACCTGTGCATGATGCAGGGACCGCAACTGTCCGCCCCAGCCTACCACGACCCCATGCTCTCAACGGATGCCCTTAATCGGCTCGCGCACGCTGATCTGCGACACCGATGCTGGGTTGCTTTGTACCACGGATCAGCTAGCCAGCGGAAACAACATAGCCGGAATGGCACTTACCCCATTGTCGAAAATCCAGAGATCATTTCTCTCGTTAGGGTGTTTCACTATGCCTATATAACCGACGTGTAGCTACCTGAACGCCCGACTGGTTCCAAACGAACTACGGCAAAAAGCTGCGGAAACGGACAGACTGTTGGCTATGTTGTCCGGATAACCAGGACTGGAACCTAGGTTGACGGAGTCAGAGTCCGTTCCCAAACAACACCCTAAGCCACTATATTCGTTAATTCAGTTACTTCGGACTTCACGGAGCCACAGCGTCCCACTCTAAGCTCTATCGGTGTGGACGCCTAGTGGACACGAACAAGCCAACGAGCCATTAAGCATATGAGCGCTACCGATGCTCGCAGCTTAACGCCAGCAGCAACTGACGCATTTGTAGTGAGCGCAGCGAACGGAAAATGCGGCCGTGTTTACGGCATTTTTATGCCATGACTATTGTAAGCAACGGTGCTTTGCCACGAGCAACATCTTTTTCATAGCTACGCAATAACTTATTTCTTAAGCCCTTGATCTTAGTTGGACTTTTTAGGTCGCCTTTGTAGTCAAACTGATCCCCCATCTCCTCTACTTCGTAGTTGAGGTCAATAACAATTGATACGAGAATGCTCTCAATCTCATCCATAAAATTAGTTAATCGATCGTCAAAAAAAAGCGTTGAGGGGTCTTGGTAGTAGACTAATGTGTCATTGTTTGCGCGAATGAGCTCAGATACGACAGACAGCAGGAAAAATCGAGTGAGTCCATATTTCGCTAACGGCCGATAATTAATAGATTCCGTAACATTCTGAACTTTCTTGTTTAGTAGATATAGAAAAATAACCCTGTGAGCGTTGACTTCTGGACGCGCAAAAATATCGGCATAACGATCATCAAAAACCTTATAGATTTGGTGGCATGATTCAGGAGACATGAGATCAAATGCCAAGAGCAAACGGCCTGCTTCTTCGTTTGTAACTACTGTCTTAGCAGCGTCAATCCCTTGCCCTCGCTTTATCTCGAGGTCATAGGCACCTCCCTCTACATGTGAAAACTCTTCTCGCAGACGAAGTTGAATTTCGTTATTAGACTTTAGGTCGCGAGCCTTAATTGCATTTTGATTGTTGCTATTAATTGTGATTTTCTTTGAAAGGTCCGGATCGTCAATTTGAATGATTTTTGCCAGTACCCGGAGGTCGGGAGAAAGAGCGCTCTTAGCACGACGAAATGTCGTAATGCTTTGTGCCCCATTTACGACCACATAATTAGTAATTCGTAGTTTTTCATGTTCCTCATCAAGATGCGCAGAGTGGCAAAGAATGTTTACCCCATTGTGATAAAGAGGGAAGTTTTCATGCTCTGCTGGCTGCATAACGCTACGGCGTAGTGCTTTGTTAACCTTGGTATTGCCTAGAGACTGCCTAACATTCTGCGTGAACAAAGTTCCGTCATCTATTCCATCCATCCCGACCAACTCTAACGCTTGCACCGGAAGTACATACGTTGTTGCGCGAATACCAGTTCGAATAACCATGGGTGAAACGTAGCTTGTATCAAATACATAGCTTCCGGTGACACCACCAACTTGATCTATTTCTATGAATTCGTTTGCAATTCGGTTCCTGTCATATACCGATATACCTTGATGACACTCAAGAAACTCCTGGCCATTTTGATCAAGTGGTTGATTTGATATAAACAAGCCAACAACCATATAACCTTTCGAAATTAGGTCCTTTATATTATGGCGAGTCAGGATTCGTTTTAGCTCTTCGTTTGCCCCTCCGTCAATAAGCGCCTGAACAGATTCTGGGTTTTTTAGCTGGGTTATAGTGCCTGCGAGTTCTCTTAATGGTAGATCGCCTATCGATGAGTTTCGTTGCTTTAGTTTTCCTTGAAGAATCTGGATTTCTTCTTGCGTATGATCCACATAAATTCCATCTATTCCTCGGTCGTTTGGTCGATCGCAAATAGAGTCATCAGCGCTGACATCATCTAGCCTGAAGATGTTTTCTAGAAACCAGCTCAAAAAGGCTATCGACTCACCTCGCCCCTTTGCTTCGTATTGTGCGAGAATCGGTTTTAAGTTTGTATATTCTAAAGATTCTGGATTCATGTATTAAAGCCTCCCTTATCAAATTGCTTAGAAGGCATAACGCCTCACATCAGCCGACGAAAGGAGCGCTAGCGAACTGATGGTCGGCTGAATGTGCATGTTATGCATTTTATGCATTTCTACTTGAGGCCGTAATATTTCAGCGCGGCTTCGGTAAGGACTTTTGTAGCCACTGAGATGCCCACACCCCATGTACCTTCAGCTGCCTTTTTCAGGTTAGAACCTAACCAATTTTTGGCGTTCTGACCAAAGGGTTCTTCAACGCTAGATGGCTCTTCCGTTGCAATAATCTCAACTAATTCAGAAGCATCTTTTTTTGGGATACCAGATTCAACGAGATGATTCACAAAGGACTTGCTGTCTCTTTCGTTCACCGTAACGGTAATTTGAGAACCAGCGCCGCCAGCTACAGCTGTTGAAACGTTCCCATAGATAATTTGCTGTGAAATTTGTTGAACTTGCTCAGCGTCATTTTTCTCCGCGATGGTTTCTCCGAAAGCAACATGGATAGCACCAGGCACAGACCTCTCTAATTCGATAGTAAGTTCAAGAATGCGGCTTCGAACGGCTTGCTGTATTTCGTAGAACGCAGCCGGGGAAATTGAGCCGCTCACATCATTGCAGGCGTAGCCTTTGTAGACTTTGTCTTGAAGAAGCAAAATTAAATTAGAGGCATCTATTCCGAAACTGCGTCCATCTGAGGCATTCCTTTTAACCATTTCATCCACGGCAGCGATGCTTTCTCGAACTTTATACTTCGTCCAACTCTCGCCCGCGTGTTTTTTAATGAGGTACGGCGGTATTTGTGCGTTATTGATACACGAGCCAAAAGTAATAGAGAAAGCACCTCGGTAGGTCACATCGCAAATCCGATAAGAAGGGACATCGGCATCCCTTGGATACCCCTCGGATTCATGCTTCACCCATTCTTCAAGAAAATTGCTGCCAAGCCTCGCAGCCAGAAAACGTAGCTTCAAAAGAATTGAGCCAAGATCAGCTCCTTCCTGAACCACGGACTCTTGAATCTGTTGGAGAAGTGACAATCTAAACCTCCATGCTCTTTATTACATAAAAGTGATTAGCTGGAGGTCGTGGATATTGAATAGCCGCGACTTCCTCATAACTCCGCCGTGTTATTCTCGGTACGCCCTATTTTTCTTAATCAAGATAGCGCCTTAAATTAGCTTATATCTTGGCATCATGTAATCGCGTGACTTCTGCTTTGTGCACGTTTGAGCATACTGAGAGTATGACCCTATTCTTGAACTGGTGTCTCATGTGTCATTCCTGGCGCAGCGACAGTACCTTCCATTTCATTTAGTAGACGCTTTCCTAAAATATCTCGGCGGATTGTCTCTGCGTTTGGAATGTTGGAAATTTTCCATCGCACAACCTTCAAACCAGCTTCTTTTAGGATCGCATCTCTTCTCTCGTCTTTTTCCTGTCTGTGGGATCGATCGTCTAACTCGATGACTCTCACAATCCGGAAGCTCGGGTCGCACACTAAGAAATCAGCCACCTTCTGACGAGCCTCAGCAAAGCGTGCAAAATTTTGCTTTCTGTCGCCACCTTTAGTGAACAGAAACTGGCTGAAGGAGACCTGCGATAGTATTACATGATCCGGCAAGGCAGCTTTGAGACGGCCAAAGAGTATCTGCTCAGGAGCTGACAGTGGGCGCTTCGCTCTAAATTTAGCTGGTGAGGGGTTGGTACTAACCTTAGCCCCTTTGCGCCAGCTTCGCTTGTTCTTGGAAGCAAACCCAGAAATGGCTGCAGCTATGATTGCGAGAACTACGAGGTATCCTACGCTTTCCATGCTGGTTTCCTCGATTACTGGCTGTATACGGGTACACGCCGAGTGTAACCATTTCGGCAACGTAGAACTTTTTCATTCAAATTCTTATCCGGCCCAAGACCCTCCTTGAGGGGCTTCCCTGGTACATGCACCTCTTTCCAGCCAACGATTTCACGATCATTTCCGGTAAAGACCTGAACTACGTCACCAACTGTTGTGCTTAGGACCTTCTTTATTCCTCCCCTTATTGTGGGTCTAATGTCTGGAAATGCACTCCCCTCTGCGGACGTTCCTTTTTGCTCTGCCTGAGCAATTGGTGCGGTCAAGAGGCTTATTAGTAGCGCTGCGCTCATGGCGATCCATATCCTCATAACGCTTCTTTCCTGTTAAGTAGCGAACTCACCTCTCCTGAATGTCCGGCGCTGATTTATGGCTGGACCGGAAGCATTCCCCCTCTCTGGCTTCGGTCCGTTACTGTGGTGGTAGCTCAGGCGAGTATCTTTGATCTAGTTCTCGTTGTTCGTCTTCTTGTCTGAACCAGCGGGCCAGCACCCGCTCGGCGATTAGGAAGCCTTTTCCGCCCCTGGCGAGTCCTTGCGTGCCCTTTCTATCTCCGGGCTGATGTGTCCTTGTTCCGGCATCGTCTCGCCCGTGAGCAGCCAGTAGCTGTATTGCGGCCATTCACGGGCGATGGCTTCCAAGACATCGGCCCTCGGTGATCGGCCTTTGTTTTCGATTGTCTCGATGGTCCGCATAGACACACCTAGCCGCTTCGAGAAGCGTGTACGCCCCAAACCTGTGGATTCCCTGAGTTGTCGGATTCGATCAGCGGCTGTTGACATACGTTATTTTCAGTATGATACTGGAATTCACGTATACGCTTTATAACGTATATACGTGCAACAAAGTGTAACAAAGTGGACTTCGAGCATATGGACGACCGACCGACAGGGCAAGTGATTATGTGGCCGCTGGTGACAAGAGAGCGGTTCGCGGAGCTTAGCGGCCTGGACGAAGGCGTCGTGCGCGGGATGGTCGAGAAGGGTCATATACCGAGCGTCAAGATCGGACGTCACCGGCTGGTCAACCTCGCCCTGGTCACCCGCGAGTGCTTGGAGCGGGAGGAATGGGCATGAGCATCGAGGTTTGGGATACGGGCCTGCGGATTGCGCGCTGCACCGGCTGCGCGTGCGTCTACGTGCAGCGCTACAGCCGCATTCACCGCGCGTGGGTGCGGGTCTCCCGCCACGGCTCGACCGCCGAGGCCCTGGCGGCCGCCTCCGGTTACACGTTCTAAGCGTGCGCTTATGAGCACCGCCACCCCTCAAGCACAACTCACCCTGCTCCTGGTCGGTTGCCGTCACGCCGAAGCCCTCATCGACCGCGCCGAGGGTAAAACCGCCGAGCGCGCCGCGTTGACCTTCGCCCGCGACGTCCTGCGCGCCCTGCACCCGGTCTGCCCCGACCTGCGCCGCCCCGCCGACCTCGACGCCGCCCGCTTCGAGCTGCACCGCGCCCGGCACCGCCTCCAGCGCCTCGGCACTGCCTGGTGGGAGCGCCCCGAGACCGCCTCGAACACGCGTCTTGCGAGGGCCGAGGCATGATCGGATCTCCCCTACGGCCCCGTTCATCGGCACCGCCCACGCCCTGTCAATGGCGCGAAGCGGCGCAGCGCACCATTGACAGCCCCTCAACCGTACGCTCCACGGCGCCCCCGGCCACCGGCCGGGGGACGCCCAGCGGCGAGCGGTTTTCTCGCTTCTCAAGGCATGTAATGCCGGCGGCATGCCGCCCTAATCGCGCCGGCCTCAGTCTCCCGCCACAGGGAAGGAACGCACCATGATGCAACAGACCATCAAAGTCGACGTCCTCGGCGCCCGGCGCGTCCACGTCGACGGCAACACCTACGCCAAGCTCTTCCTCGCCCAGCGCGAGGACACCGGTAAAGACGCCTACGGCGTCATCCCCATGACGCTCACCTGCGAGGCCGAGCTCATCGACCAACTCAAAAGCCACGAGCTGCCCAAGCTGCTCGACGTGCGCGTGCTCCTAAAACTCGCCGGTGGCGGCAAGACCGGCATGCACGCCCTTGCCATCGATACCGCCCCCGCTCGTCCCGCACCGGCGCAACCGGCCAAGCCGTAATGTTCGCCTGCGCATCCGTAAACGGCGACGGATCGTGCGGCCAGTGGGCCGAGATCGCCACCTGGTCGCACCTCTCACCCGCTGACGCCGTGGATTTGCTCTCAGCGGTGCTCGTGCTCCTCGCCACGGCGTGGGGCTTTCGTCTCCTGATCCGCTTCCTGCTCAACCGTTAGGAGGATTTGCAATGGGTAGTCCCACCTTCGATGTAAGCACGGTAATCACCACGTTGAACGCCATTCCGCTCGCCGATATCGGTGTCGTCATGCTGAGCCTCGCGGCCGTCGCCGTCGGGTTCAAGTGGACCAAGGCCATGATTTTCGGTTGATCGGTCTTTGTCCTGACTCCTGTTGCGGCCCGGCTCTGAACCCAGGGTCGGGCCTTGTTCTCGGAGGAATGGGGGATGCGACATGGAAGGCTGGGTCATTTTCATCGTCGGGCTGTTGGCCTTCTCGCTCTTGCTCTCGGCCTGATCGCCGGATCGGCTCAGGCCGCCGAGGGCTACTACACGAGCGGTAACCTAGAAGGGTATAGCTCGCAAGGCTATCCCGCCCTGGCCGTGGCCGCCGATCTTTGCGCCAACGCCGTTAGCAACGCGGGCTACCAGCAATGCACGCCCACCGGTTCAGAACCTTCCAACCCCGAAGACGGCCACGTCTACGGCATCGGCTATTCTGCGGTCTATTCGAATGGCTCCTCGGGTGGTGGCCTTCTTTATATGACCTTCCACGCCTGCCCGACGGGCGAGACCTGGAACGATGGCACTCAGCAATGTTCGGAACCGGTCGTCGATTGCTCCGCCCACGCCGGCCAGACCGTAAAGCGCTGGTCCCAGAAGTCCCTCTGCGGGGTCATCAACGTTGAGGGCTGCGCCTATCAGTCCTCCGGCATCGGTCTGTGCGTGCCGCACCTAAGCGGCTGGAACTGCTACTCCGACTACACCGGCACGGGCGATCCCTACCAAGAGGGCGACGGCGCCCCGGAAGTCACTCAGGAGGATCAAGGCCCGTGCGTCACCGGCGAGTCCGGCCGCGAGGTCTGCCTCGACCCGCAGAAGCCGAACTGCGGCACGTTCAACGGCGAGCCCTACTGCGTCTCCCCCCAAGACGTCCCCGGCTGCAAGATCTCCTCGGGCAACGTCTCGGTGATCTGCCACATGAACCCCGACGGCAGCCCGCCCACGGGCGCGCCGGCCACCGACTTCGGCGCGCCCAAGGCCCCCGAGCAGAGCTGGGAGCACACCGACACCGGCCAGAACCTCCACCGCATGGGCGGCTGGACCGGCGAGGGCACAAGCGGCCAGTCGGGCGATTCCAGCGGCACCGGTAACGATCCGGGCACGATCTCAAACGGCAGCGCCATCGAGGGCGATAACAACGGCGATGGCGAGTGCCAGAGCACCGAGGACTGCGCCGGCGGCGGTCCCGAGCTCGGCGAGCACCCCGGCCTGCCGGTCGAGGACCTGCCCACCCTCAACTGGTCCTCCGGGTTGGCGGGCGGAGGCAGCTGCCCGGCCGCGCAGAACGTCGGTCTCTCCTTCGTCGAGGCCTCGATTGCCTTCTCCTACGGCCCGCTGTGCGATTTCGCGGCCACCATCCGCCCCTACGTCCTCGCCGCGGCGTACTTCATGGCGGGCCTGCTCATCGTAACGAGGATCTGATCATGGGCGCGATCATGCTGTTCCTGAAGAACCTGGTGATCTGGGTACTCTCCGGCTTCGCCTCCCGAGTCCTGCTCGGCGCCGGCGTCTCCTTCGTGACCTACACCTTCGGCGACGATCTGGTGCAGAACTATTTGAACCTGATCGTCGGCCAGCTGGGCTCTCTGCCGGCTTCCGTGTTCGCTATCCTGCAGATGATGGGCGTCGGCGATGCCCTCAGCATCATGGGCTCGGCGCTGCTGACTGTCGTCTCCGTGCGCGCGGCCGGCATGGTCCTCGGCATCCGCATGACCGGCGCGACGGGGTGAAGCCATGATTACCGTGATCACCGGCGTTCCGGGCTCGGGCAAGACCCTCTACGCCCTGGAGTGGATGGAGCGCCAACAACGCGACGGCCGGGAGATCTACACCGACGTCGAGGACTGCACGCTAAAAGGGCTTCTGCCCGCCCCCGAGGACTGGCGCGAACTGCCGGACGGCGCTTTATGCGTCTACGACGAAGCCCATCAGCGCTTCCCCGCCACCGGCAAGGCGGGCTTGAGTTCCGATCCGCGCATCAAGGATCTGGATACCCACCGCCACCACGGCTACGACCTGGTGTTCATCACCCAAGCCTCCACCCGGCTCCACCACGACATCCGCAAGCTCACCGGCCAGCACATCCACGTGCAGCGCAACTTCGGCGCCAACACGGTCACCCTCTACCGCTGGGAGCGCGCCGCCAACGAGAACGACAAAAACGACCGGCAAGCCGCCGACGTGCAACTCTGGCACTACCCCAAGCGGCTTTATAAGTTCTATAAATCCGCCACCGTGCACACCCACACGCGCCGTGTTCCGCGCAAGCTGATCTCGGTGCTCGTCCTCGTGCTGGGCCTGTTCGGCTTCGGCGCCTATACGCTCTCGCAGAATCGGTTTTTTACCGGCGAAGTCACCACCGCAGCGCCCCCGAGCGCCCCCAAGACTCAGTCAACCGAACCGGTCACGTTCGCCCCCGAGCCGAGCTCGTTGGCCTGGGTCGCGAGCGAACGGCTGCCGCCGATCTCAGGGTGCATCGCCTCCAAGCGCGATTGCCGCTGCTACGCCCGCGACGGGCGCATCCTCGATATGGCCGAGTCGGCCTGCCGGGAGGCCATGCAACGACCCCTGCCGCTCACTATCGGCGGCGCCCGCCCGGCCATCGAACCGGCGGTGAGCTTCGTCGAGGGGGACTCCTCATGAACCCGTTTCTCTTCGTTTTAGTGCTGCTCCTGCTCACACTGGAGCTTTGCACCGAGCACCGCCGCGACTGGCGCGCGCGCGGGTTCGATGTGCTGCGCACCGGCCTCCTTTGGTCGCTCGCGGTGCTCGCCGGCATCGCGGCCACGCTCGTCGCCGCGCTCACGCTCTACGCCCACCTCGGCTGGCACAACCCGCTGCCCTATCCGATCCAACTGCTGCTCGGCTTTCTGCTCGCCGATTACGCCTGGTACGCCTTCCACCGCGTCTGTCACGGCCCCGGCTGGCGGCTCCACGCCTGGCACCACGTGCCGACCCGGTTGAACGTGTGGATGACCCACATCGGTCACCCGGCGTTCAACTTCCTGGCCGCCCTGGTCCGACTCGTGCCGCTGCTTCTCGCGGGCCTCGATCCGTCGATCGTCACCGCCGTGGGCGTGATCCAGCTGCTCTGGACCATGGCGGCGCATCTGAACGTGCCGATCTCGACCCCGAGCCTCAACCGCTGGCTCATCACCCCGCAGGTGCACCGCTGGCACCACGCCCCCGGCGCGCGGGTGAACCTCGGCCTCTGCCTCACGCTCTGGGATCGGCTGCACGGCACTTACGCCTGCCCGACCGCCGGTCCTTCCTCGGTGGGCGTAAGAACCCCTGAGCGCTATCCGCATGAGAACGCCTTGCTCGCCCATCTCGCCTATCCGCTCGCGCGCGGCGGCGACGGCGGGGATACAAGCGCAGCGCCCCGCCGGCCGCCGCCGCGCCCTAAGACGTCCCTGTAACACGTCTTACAAAACACGACGGCCCAGAGTGCAACACCACAGTAACCCACAGTAAAGGCAAGTCATGAACAAGAAGACCTTTGATCGTTGCAGCATTGCCTCTCTGCTCGAAGGGGAGAACGACCCTCGGGGACGGATTTTTCTGACCTCGGAGCAACCGGTGGACTTATCGAAGGTGCGCATTGTGCATAGCGGCGTCGATACCGTGCGTCAGCTC
Source organism: Gammaproteobacteria bacterium (assembly GCA_030433275.1). Classification (GTDB taxonomy): domain Bacteria; phylum Pseudomonadota; class Gammaproteobacteria; order Nitrococcales; family Nitrococcaceae; genus Nitrococcus. The sequence continues at coordinate 48,663 of JAUILK010000019.1, read as the reverse complement.
TACAAGGGCACCCCTAACGAAGCCCTGATCGCCGAGATCTCGGGGTATTACCTCAAGGGGTTCAACTCGATCATGACGTTCTGCGGGCGTGAGTGGGTGGTGGGCTCGGGCGGCAAGAGCGGCTACCGCTATCGGCTGCAGAACAACGAATACGGGCTGATCCTGCTGATCGGCAGCCGCTACGCCGAGTTGGAGAAGGAAGGCGCCCATCTCAAGATCGAGTGCTCGCCCTATTTCCTGAAAGACCGCGCCCCGAAGGACGTGCAGAAAATCCTCGATGAGATCGCCTCCCTGCTGCTGCAAGCCCCCACGCCGACCGGAGCGGCCGTGCACATCGCCATCGACGTGCAGGGCTGGCAACCGCCCAAGGACTTCGAAACGCGGCTGACCACGCGCAGCAAGCGCCGTATGGACCACATCGGGCTCGACAGCGTCGAACTCTCTGGCGGCGAGACCATCCAGCGCTACGGCCAAAACGAGAGCTATCTGTTCGGTCTGCCGATCTCGGTGCAGTTCTCGGTCTACCGCAAGGACTTGGAAGCCCTAAAACGCGATAAGCTCGACTGGTGGGAGAGCGTGTGGAACCAATGCGGTCAGGAGCTCTGCGAGCCCTATTACACCCCTGATAAACCCGTCTGGCGCCTGGAATGGCGGTTCCACCACAACACCATCGCGCAAATACAGCGCGAGCAGGGTAAGGGTTTTACCACCTACGCCGATCTCGCCCCGGTACTGACCAATATCCTGCACTACGGCATGGATCTGTTCCGGCTCGACTACAACACCACTCACGTCGATCCGTTCTGGCAGCTCCTCCACGAGGACGTGCAAGTCCTCGGCGAGTGCGACACGTTCGTCGTGCGCCGTATCTACAAGACCCCGGCACGCGGCAACGAGCGCAACCTCGCCATGGCGTTCGGCAACATGATTAGCCTCTATGCCCGCTACGGCTACAACACCCGCACGGTGATCAAGCACCTCAAAGGCTCAGGGCTTTGGAAGGAACTCTGCATCTACTGGGGGCAACGAAACCGAGACCCGCAAGCGGTGGTCGCGAAAGCGCTCGCGCTGCGGCGGTATTTGGGGAAGGCGGCAGCCTGATACAACACCATGGCTCGCATAAAGACGGCGGGAACCTCCCCCGGACGGGCATTCACCTACCAGCCGCGATATCCGTTATCCGCGCTAGTAGGGAGCCTATCTCGTTGGACCCCTTTGGCGTGCTGGCGTGTCAACAAGTGCATCCTGCGTAACCTAAATGCCCCCACGCCCAGCCTTGCAGCGTCCTTGCAATGCACCGATCCAAGAGAGGTTCCGCGCAAAATATTTTGACTACCAAACTACAAAATCATTCCCCTACTCTTACTAAAAAGTTCGGGGTCATGAAAAAAAATCGGCACCTGTTGCCCCATGGCAATTCGTAAGACCTCATCCGGCTGGCAGGTAGACCTGCGCCTTGACGGCCGAGGGTCCCGGCGTGTCCGCCGCACCTTCGAGACCAAGGCGGAAGCCAACCGCTTCGCTGCTTGGGTGAAGACACAACAGCACCAGGGCAAAGAGTGGAACCCACGGCACCGCGACCCGCGCCGACTATCGCAGCTCATCGGTATCTGGCACCGACTCCACGGCAGCCAGCTCAAAGACGGCAACGCCCGATCCCGGCTCCTGCATTACTTGGCTCAAGCACTCGGCGACCCCCTCGCGGCGGGCCTCACCGCCAAGCACTTCACCGACTACCGCGCTATACGCCTTTCTGCCGGCATCAGCCCGAACACCGTCAACCATGAGCAAGCCTATCTCAGTAGCCTGTTCAACGAGCTCCGGCGGCTTGGTGAATGGAAAGGCGAAAACCCATTACGCGACGTCCGCCAACTCCGCATTCAAGAGCGCGAGCTCTCCTGGCTTACCCACGACCAGATCAACACCCTGTTCGATTCCATGCGCCAAGTGCGCAACCCCGATGTCGTGCGCGTCACCAAACTATGCCTTGCCACCGGAGCGCGCTGGTCGGAAGCCGAAAAACTCACCGCCAACCGTCTCCAACGCGACCGCGTCGTCTACTCCGACACCAAAGGCTTCAAGGTTCGCATCGTCCCCATTACTCCCGAGCTGGCCGAAGAACTCCGCACCCGCCCGCAAGGCCGCCTATTCCGAACCTGCTACATGGCATTTCGTGCGGCCGTCAAACGCGCCGGCATCGAGCTACCGCGCGGCCAATGCGCCCACGTTCTGCGCCATACCTTCGCAAGCCACTTCGTCATGAACGGCGGAAACATACTCATCCTGCAGCGAATTCTCGGCCACAGCGATATCCGCATCACCATGCGCTACGCGCACCTGGCGCCCGAGCACCTGGAAGAAGCCAGAATGCTTAACCCGCTAGTGAGTCTGACTGGACGAGCCCCACTACTATTGGGGTAACTCAACATGCTTGTCTTCGTTCACTTGCGAAAGAAATCCACATACGCCCGGTTAGACCTCATCGCGTACTACGCGAATATCGATCTCTCTCTCAACGTACGTCCATTCTTCCGTGGCGCGAAGCTCGGCCACTAATTCATCAAAGGCTGCGGAGTCAGACGGTGCATATTCGAACCAAGTCAAAAAATCGAACGGTTCGTTGTCTGCGAGGTCGCGGCAGTGGTGCAAGCGACGGGCGACGGCGGGTAGATACTTCAGACCCGTTTCGATGTGCTTGGAGCTTTCCTCAAGGATTCTTCGCCGTTCATCCTGGGCCAGAGCCCACCACGCCTCGGTTTTTCGAATAGGGATGAACGCAGCGCAAATAGCTTCGGGGCGGCCTAGGCGGGGTTGGTTAGCCACCAAAAAATCCTTTTCCGCACGGGTGACGTAACGTTCATTGCTCGTTACTCCGCGCAAAAGCCATTTGGCGTCGCCAGATAACAGCGGAACGGCCCCGTTGAGCACGCTCAATCTCCTAACATCGGCGAGAGCCTCCCCCGCGACGGTTTTGTTTTCGACAACACGCCAGAGGCCGTTATCACCACCTGCAAAAGCGAAAAGTCGAGGATTCATATGGGTGTCTCCCGATAAGGGTTTGGGAAAAGGCCGAGGGGCAATGAGGAACAGAGTGGACGTTTTGTGGACTATGAACTTTATAAGGGGCTGCAGATTATCTGCAACCCCTTGTTTTTTATGGCTGGGGGACTAGGATTCGAACCTAGGTTGACGGAGTCAGAGTCCGCTGTCCTACCACTAGACGATCCCCCAAAAACTAAACCGTTCCGTACTTTTTAGCGCTTGGAGAACTGCGTCGCACGGCGTGCCTTATGCAGCCCCACCTTCTTACGCTCAACCATACGTGCGTCGCGAGTAACATAGCCAGCCTTACGCAGCGTGGGCTTGGACTGTGCATCATATTCGATCAAGGCGCGAGTGATGCCGTGGCGTATCGCCCCAGCCTGGCCGCTGGTCCCTCCGCCGACGACCGTCACATATACGTCGAATCGATCAGTGCTTTCGGTTCGCTCCAGCGGTTGCCGAACGATCATACGAGCCGTCTCGCGGCCAAAATAATCCGCTAAGGAACGCCCATTGACCGTGATCTCGCCATTACCGCGACGCAGATACACGCGTGCCGTGGAAGTCTTACGTCGACCGGTGCTGTAATACTGCTCAACTGCCATCATATTCTCGCGTTGTATTCTTGCTATACCCATTCGCGGCCATGTTATCGCCTTCTCAAAGCTCGAGTTGAATCGGCTGCTGGGCCTCATGACGGTGCTCAGGCCCGGCATAGACCTTCAATTTCTTCAGCATCTGCCGGCCAAGCCGATTCTTCGGTAGCATACCTTTGACAGCCGTCTGTATGACCCGCTCGGGCGCTTTATCAATCAGTTTCTCGAAGGTGATGCGCTTCAGGCTACCGATATAACCCGTATGATGATAGTAGACTTTGTCGGAGGCCTTACGGCCCGTCACGGCGACCTTCTCCGCATTCACGACTACGATATAGTCGCCCGTATCCACATGGGGAGTGAATTCCGGCTTGTGCTTGCCCCTCAAACGAAAGGCAAGCTGGGTTGCAAGGCGCCCCAAGGTTTTACCGGAGGCATCCACAACATACCAATCACGTTTCACATCAGCCGCTTTGGCGCTGAAAGTCTTCATAAAGCCGCTGTCTCCACAAGCGTGGCTTCGGTAGCATAATGGGGAGGAAATTCTATACAAGGGCAAGTAGCTATACAAGCTGAACTCAATAACCCATCGCCCTAATTCCAACTAAAACCCCTGCCACATATTACACCTAGAACAAAAAGCATGGTGCATATTCACCACATGAGCGGCACTCTGAGCCTGACGAGAGGTTTGCTACCGCATCGCGCGGACCATTCCGCAGAAGAGCACATACCCCCTGCATCGGCGCCGGACCAACGGTTACAATGACATCGAACTGGCAATATTTTAGTGAGCCACGCATGGTCGATCGACGATACAGTTTGCTTGATCGGGTTATCGCGCAGTTTGACACTGGTGTACAGACGCTTTTCGGGCGCCCGCGCGGTACCGGTCGGCCAAGTCCGGCCCTTGGGCTACCCGAGCCGGACCTCGACAGACAAGAACGTAGAAAAGCGGCGCGGCTGATGCGAGTAAATCACTGCGGCGAAATCTGTGCTCAAGCACTCTATCAAGGCCAGGCAATCAGCGCGCGCAATCCCTCTCTACGCCAAACGTTGGCCCGCGCTTCAGCAGAGGAGAATGACCACCTCGCTTGGTGCGAAGAGCGCTTGGTGCGACTCGGCAGCCATACCAGTTACCTCAACCCGTTATTTTATATTGGGTCGCTTGGTATCGGCGCCCTCGCCGGCGCGGCTGGTGATCGCTGGAGCCTGGGATTTCTTGCGCAAACAGAGGAGCAGGTGGTCCAGCATCTGAGCAAGCATTTGCAGCGCCTACCCCAGCAAGATCGACCTAGCCGCGCAATCGTCGAACAGATGCGGATTGAGGAAAGCGGGCACGCCACCACGGCCCTTGAGGCGGGAGCCGCTCGACTACCGGGGCCTATCCGCCATTTGATGCGGCTGTCCGCCCGAGCCATGACCAAAACCACCTACTGGATCTGAACACCTATACTTTTTGTTCGAGCGACAGATTGCGACCGGCGAAGATCTCCATCATCTCTCGGCGTAACTGGCGGCGAATGCGTTCCCGCTCCTCTGGAGCAAGGTCCTCCGCGGACTCGCCGAAGAGATAGTCGTCGATATCCCAATCCTTGAGAATCATCTTGGTGTGGAAGATATTCTCCTGGAAAACGTTGACATCGATGGTGTGGTAACGCTTCAACGTATCTTCGGCCAAATAATTTTGAATCGAATTAATCTCATGGTCGATAAAATGCTTACACCCCTCCACATCGCGCGTGAAACCACGGACCCGGTAGTCCATGGTAACGATGTCCGAATCGAATGAGTGAATCAGATAATTAAGCGCCGTCAGAGGCGAAATAACCCCACAGGTCGAAACATCGATATCGACCCGAAAAGTGCTTACCCCCTGGAAAGGATGACTCTCTGGATACGTATGCACGGTAATGTGGCTTTTATCTAAGTGGGCAAGCACTGTATCCGGGAGTGGCCCAGGTGACGCAGGAGGACTCACGTGGTTACCTTCGACCTCGCTGCTTTCCTCTTCGGCAATCAGGAGCGTGACGCTCGCCCCCTGCGGCTCGTAATCCTGCCGAGCGATGTTAAGGATATTCGCACCGATGATGTCGGCAACACCACTTAGGATCTGGGTAAGCCGCTCTGCATTGTAGGCCTCATCAATATACTCGATGTAGGCCTGTCGCTGTTCCGAGGTGTTGGCGTAGCAGATATCGTAGATATTGAAACTCAATGACTTAGTCAGGTTATTGAATCCATAGAGCTTCACCTTAACTTGCTGCGCCACCGTTGCGCCCTCCAGTACGTGAGGAAGTTGAATGGAAAATTTACCGCCGCACTGCTCGGACTCATCGCCCGCATACCAATTCGAGTTCGAAGCCACGCAAACGTGGCTTTGCCCCCACGTAGTGCTGGCGAAAGCATTCACCTGCGGCTCATAGGCCGCGCCACCTCCTTGTCGCCCACTGCTGTAATAACCGGCAACGGAGTATCGGCTCGTCTCCATGAGCAATGGTTTAGACCGATGCCCGCTCGCTTTTCACCACAACTTTAGCGATGGAGTGCACCGGCTGCAGCCCAGAAACTTGCAAAATAAGACAGTGGAATAATAGTTCAATTGGTTCATGCTGGCCGAGGCGGTCTCTTGCGAGGTTGCCCCTGCACGCCTCAGGCAGTCATACGACCCTGAAAAACCGAATAGTTTTCTTGAATTGAATCAAACTTAAAAAGCGCGAAGGTAATAAATCGATTATAATAGCACGGAAACACGCGTACTGGTAAGCTATTATATTATTACTCATAAACCGGCTTGCCAGCGAGTGGCGTGTGTACTACGAATAAGCACAACATGATCGGAAGCAAGGGGGGAAGGCATGGTACAAGCCGCCAGGGATATTTTGCACAAACCAACCATCGATAATCTGCTTCGCCACTGCCACCGGCGGCGCTACCCTCCAAAAACCGTTGTTATCTATGCCGGCGATCAATCGGACGCTCTCTACTATATTATCGAAGGCTCCGTCAGCGTCCTGATGGACGATGACAGCGGCCATGAACTGGTATTGGCGTATCTCAACGCCGGTGATTTCTTCGGCGAAATGGGGCTTTTTGGCAAAACGGCCACGCGCAGCGCTTGGATCCGGACTCGCACTCATTGCGAACTCGCCGAAATCAGCTATGCCCGTTTTCGGCAAGTCGCCAACACCGACTCCGATATTCTCTTCCACCTAACGGGCCAGATGGCGGATCGACTCCGTAAAACAAGCGCCAAAGTCCGCGACCTGGCTTTTCTTGACGTGACCGGACGCATTGCCCGAACATTGCTTGACTTGGCCAAAGAACCGGATGCCATGACCCATCCGGACGGAATGCAAATACGCATCACCCGCCAAGAACTCGGCCGTATTGTAGGTTGTTCCCGGGAAATGGTAGGTCGCGTACTGAAAGACCTTGAGGAACAGGGCCTGATTTCGGTCAGCGGCAAAACCATGGTGATATTTAACACCCGCTAGCTCCCAGGGCGCAGACGGCTACCCCGCCCTAGCGAATGCTGCACCTGATGCTGACTGCCGCCGCATACATCAGGGCAATGCCAATAGCTCTCCGGCCCGAAACTTCAGCCCCATACCACGGCTAGTGCAATGGCGTACAATGGCTGGGACGCGCCGCGCAATTGCACGGCCCCGGTTGGAAGAGAATAGCTGCACCTCGAGCCGAGTCCCACGCCAGAACATAATCTTGCCCGGGCACAACCCAATACCACCCTGACTGACGTCACGGGTCCAGTACTCGCCAACGCGTTCCCCGCGATGATAGATGCAGACGAGGAGCTCTGCTGGATAGCGCTCTGATCTGCGGCGATTACGGGGTTGATGGTACGCCATGCTCTCGTGCCTCTTCGCCGTTCGTCTCCCGCCCCCAGGCGCTACAACCCTGCTGCCCGCGAGCTTCTCCTTTTTCGCAAAAATAGGCCAAATACGAACCGTCCACTAAACAACAATCCTTAAATTTAAGCAGAGCGAGTCCGAACTCCCTAACAAGTCCTGCGCTACGCTGGGGGAAGTTCCCTCCTCCCGGCCAGGGGCTTACAAGATCGATACCAGGCTTATTTCATCTTTATATATAATAATATTAAAAAATGCATCACCTACTTGGCGGCATCCATCGATGTACACCGTGTTTTATTATGCCGTCGCAAAACACTAACGACAACGCGGCGTTACTTCCGTAGCGAACCAGCAAGACACACTGGGCGAGCCCTAATCAAACGAAGCGACGCGCAGCAGGCCAGTCAAGGCCTGCCGGAGTCACGACGTCAGACCGGTACAAATTTGGCACGGTCTGCACGCAAAATACGAACCAGCCAACCAGTCCAAACCTGCGTGGCGATCCAAAAACAAAGACACGAGGTAATCGAATGGCAGGCCAACCTATCGTGACCCCTGATGGGACCGCGTCTCGAAGCGAACCCATGAACCTGAACCTCGGCGTCGTCGGCAATTGCCAACTCGCCGCTTTGATCGACGGTGCCGGCCGGATCGTTTGGACGTGTTTGCCCCGTCTCGATGGCGATCCCATATTCTCGCGCCTAATCGATGAAACGGATCGCGGCTACTTCGCAATTGAGCTGCAAGATCTGGCAACGGCACGGCAGTACTATGAACGCAACACCGCTGTGCTCTGCACAGAGCTTGTTGACCAGCATGGCGGAAGCGTGCGTATTACCGATTTCTGCCCACGTTTCCGGCAATTCGGTCGTTATTTCCGCCCCGCCATGATCATCCGCCGATTGGAGATTTTGCGCGGAACCCCCGTAATCCGGGTCCGAATTCGCCCGACCGCCGCCTATGGCAACGAAACACCGGGTATCGACCACGGCAGCAACCACATACGTTACGTCAGCGCCGATTGGATTATACGGGTCAGCACCGATGCGCCACTGACTCATGTTCTCCAAGAACAACCCATGGTATTGGAGACAGGCGCCACGTTCATCATCGGCCCGGATGAGAGCATCAAAGAATCTCTCACCGAAATGGGCCGCCGCTTCCTAGATCTCACGCGCGAGTACTGGCATGATTGGGCGCGCTCGCTGGCCATTCCTTTCGATTGGCAGCAGGCAGTGATCCGCTCAGCGATTACCCTGAAGCTGTGCACGTATGAGGACACCGGCGCCGTGATTGCCGCGATCACGATGGCCATCCCCGAAGCCGCCGATAGCGAGCGCAATTGGGATTATCGCTATTGCTGGTTACGGGATGCCTATTTCATGGTACATGCCATGAACCGCCTCGGTGCGACGCGCACCATGGAAGGCTTTCTTTACTACATCATCAATCTGGTCGTCGGGTCCGCGCAGCACCAGTTGCAACCACTCTATGGCATCGGCGGCGAAACCCGAATCGAAGAAACGCCGGTGAACACTCTAACGGGGTACCGCCGGATGGGCCCGGTGCGTCTTGGCAATGCCGCTTATACGCAGTCGCAGCACGACGTCTACGGCGCCGTCGTTTTGGCAGCCACACAGGCGTTTTTTGATGAACGCCTGGAACGCCCTGGGGATGAAACCCTGTTTCGTCGACTCGAAATCCTCGGAACGCAAGCGGCCGCGCTTTACGATCAGCCGGATGCGGGCATCTGGGAATACCGCGGCTACAAACGGGTGCATACCTACTCGGCCGTGATGTGCTGGGCCGCCTGTGACCGTTTATCGCGTATCGCCACCCAGCTTGGTCTTGAAGCCGATGCGGCGCGCTGGCGGGAGCAAGCCGATGGCATGCATGCCCGGATCTGTTGCGAGGCCTGGGATGATGAGAGGAGCACATTCGTCGACAGCTTCGGCGGCGAGAACATGGACGCCAGCCTGTTACTGCTCCACGAACTGGATTTTCTGGCCGCCGATGACCCCCGTTTTCTAGGAACGGTGCGCGCCGTCGAACAAAACCTACGCCAGGGTGACCATATTTTCCGCTATGATGGGGCCGATGATTTCGGCTTTCCGACGACAGCATTCAACATCTGCACGTTTTGGTACATCGACGCTCTGCATGCCATAAATCGGCACGGCGAGGCCCGGCAGCTGTTCGAAAACATGCTCACTCACCGCACTCATCTCGGACTGCTCTCTGAAGATCTGGACATCAAGACCGGCGAGCTATGGGGTAACTTCCCGCAAGCCTATAGCATGGTAGGGTTGATCAATTCGGCCTTGCTCTTGAGCAGAGATTGGCAGGAGGCCTTCTGAGGTCGTTAGGGTTGTCTCGAAGCGGCCTACCGGGCCGCGCAGCAGCGACCCAGGGGCTTGGCGCTGCGCTTCCGCGTCTATGAGGCGATACTCGCGGGCTAGCCTTATCGGCCCGGCGCAAGACCCGGCCGACCCGGAATCTCGATGCTCTCGTAACGAGCTAGCTGACACCGCCCATGAACTCAACGATGCAGCCAAATACCCCCCTTACGATGTCGACGCGATCGCGAAAGGGCTCGATCGGGTCCTCTCCATGTCGTTTGCCGAGCGCAGGCAACGGCTACCCATATGTTAGAGAACCATGCGCAACAATGATCCAGACGCCTGGCAGCGGCGCTCCTTGAACAATTTGTCGGCACTTAAGCGTCTAACAATTGACAGCGCGACTTGCAGACTCAATATAGTTAGGTAATGGGTATTAGCTGCATCACCGCACCCGGACGCAACAGTGACCGTCTTTACAGAAACCGATGATCTCGAACGATTGCTACGCATTCTTCCGCATGCCCTTCAATCGGCAATCAGCGCTTTACCCAGCGCCGAGTTGCTGGAAATCGTCCTTGACCTGGGACGCCGGCCGCAAGCCCGACTGATCCATGGTGCCCGTGACCTCGCCCGCGAACCTATCACACGCCTGGATTTAGAGCGGATAACCAGCGCCGTAGGCCCATTCACGGCAGACAATCGGGCCGGCATTGAAGGAACGCTGCATCGCGTCGCTGCGATCCGTAACCGTACCGGTACGGTGGTGGGGTTGACATTACGGGTAGGACGATCGGTGTTCGGAACCCTCGACGCCATCCACGACCTGATTGCCCAAGGACGCAGTCTGCTTTTGCTCGGCCCCCCGGGCATTGGCAAGACCACTCGACTGCGGGAGATTGCGCGCGTACTCGCCGATGAATACAACCGTCGTGTAATCGTAATCGATACCTCGAATGAAATCGCCGGCGACGGCGACATCCCTCACCCCGGCATCGGGTCCGCCCGACGTATGCAGGTAGCCCATCCCGACCAGCAACACAGGGTAATGATCGAAGCGGTTGAAAACCATATGCCGGAAGTCATCATAGTCGATGAAATCGGCACGACGGCCGAGACCGCCGCAGCCCGGACCATAGCCGAGCGCGGCGTACAACTTATCGGAACCGCCCACGGTACGACACTGGAGAACCTTGTACTCAACCCCACACTGGCTGATCTGGTCGGCGGCGTACAGACAGTCACCCTGAGCGATGAGGAAGCCCGTGCTCGCGGCACGCAGAAAACGGTCTCGGAACGCTGCGGGCCACCCACATTCGATGCAGTCGTTGAAATCGTCGATCGCGAACGCCTCCTCATCCACCGTGATACCGGCCAAGCCGTAGATGCTATCCTGCGTGGCCTGCCTACAAACGGCCAACCGCTGGGTGGGGAAGATCCCCCCATTAAAACCCAGCGACCAACGCCACAATCGCAGCCGTCAGAGCACTCCTTGCCTCTGGCATCAGCGCCGCGCAGCGGCGAGCGCCTCGTACGCATCTACGCATACGCCATCAGCCGCGACTCGGTGGAAAAAGTGATTCGCGATCTGCGGCTGAACGCAAGGACAGTAGCACGGGCCGAACAGGCCGACCTGGCACTCGCCCTTCGCGCACGCGCGGCCGACCCGCGGCTGCGCCGACTGCTCGAGGCCACTGCAATACCGGTCCACCAAGTCAAGCGCAACAGCACCGCGCAAATCCGCCGACTACTGCGAGACCTATTCAATATCGTACCCGGCCTGGAAGAGGAGACCGTTGATGAAGCCGCCCGGGAGGCCGAATACGCCGCTCAACGCGTACTGGCTCAAGGCATCGCCGTGGAGCTCAGCCCCCGATCGGCTCCGATACGCAGAATGCAGCATCGAATCGCCATGCGTCACCATTTGCTCGCCGAAAGCGCCGGCAACGATCCACAGCGCCGGCTTGTCCTGCATCCTGGCCCAGAAGATTCACATGAAAAGTAGGACGGCAGCAAAGCCTCTTCTATATCCTGTCCTGACAGCAGGCCAATATCGAATATGCCTCGACGCCATTCGAATGAAGTACCCAAAGGCAACGTTTCAATGGATGCAAGCGCAAACCGTAGCAAGGATACCGCGGTCAGCGTCTTTATATAACGCCTCTCAACCACCAAAGCGCTGGCTTTGTCTTTTGCGATCTTCGTTGAGATTGCCCTGGTCGGCGAAAGATCGGATCTGCAAGTCCCCAAAGGATATATCTATATCGCCATGGGGGGTGCTCAACCTACAACTGCGCCCACACCAACGGCTGAGCCAGCTTGATAGGCGCCCACAAGCTTGTCGATTGAAGGCACACGCACCAAGAGAAGAGGCCCCTCTACCAGGAGGGTAAAGGCATCACCGCCGCCGCGCGGCTACTACCCGCAACCGCAGTGCATTGAGCCGGATAAAGCCACTGGCATCCTTTTGGTCATACGCACCGGCATCATCTTCGAAGGTGGCGATGCTCGGATCAAACAGGCTATCCGATTCGGAACGGCGACCGATGATCTCTACGCCTCCCTTGTATAGCTTGAGGCGAACCACTCCGTTGACGCTACGCTGCGTCTCATCGATTAGAGCCTGTAGCGCGCGCCGCTCCGGACTCCACCAATAGCCGTTGTAGATGAGCTTGGCGTAGCGTGGCATCAGCTCGTCCTTCAGATGCGCCGATTCACGATCGAGGGTGAGAGATTCCATTGCCCTATGTGCCCGTAGCAAAATGGTTCCCCCAGGGGTTTCATAGCAGCCCCGAGACTTCATACCCACATAGCGGTTCTCGACGATGTCGGCTCGCCCAATGCCGTGCTCCCCGCCCAATGCATTCAGCCGAGCCAGAAGCGTTGCCGGATCGAGCCGCTCCGAGTCAATCGCCACCGGATCCCCCCGCTCGTACGTAAGCTCTATAAAACGGGGCTGCTCGGGCGCTCGCTCCGGCGCCACCGTCCAGCGCCACATGCTCTCTTGCGCCGGAGCCCAGGGATCTTCCAAGACACCGCCTTCATAGGAAATATGGAGCAGGTTCGCATCCATCGAATACGGTGACCCACCACCCTCCTTTTTACCTTCAATCGGAATGCCGTGGTCTTCGGCATAACTCAACAATTTTTCCCGTGACAGCAGATCCCACTCGCGCCACGGCGCAATCACTTTGATATTCGGGTCGAGCCCGTAGTAACCCAGTTCAAAGCGGACTTGATCGTTGCCTTTACCGGTCGCCCCATGCGCGACCGCATCAGCCCCGCTCTCATGGGCGATTTGCACTTGACGCTTGGCGATCAAGGGGCGGGCGATCGAGGTACCGAGAAGATACTCCCCTTCATAGAGGGCATTGGCGCGGAACATCGGAAAAATGAAGTCGCGCACGAACTCTTCACGCAGATCCTCGATATAAACTTGCTTGACGCCGAACGCCTTGGCCTTCGCCCGTGCCGGTTCCAACTCCTCGCCCTGACCCAGGTCAGCAGTGAAGGTGACCACTTCGCAGCCGTAGGTCTCGACCAGCCAATGCAAAATTACCGAGGTATCCAAGCCGCCTGAATAGGCAAGCACGACTTTCTTCACGTCACTCATAACCAATCCGACCGTAAAAATATTGTTGGGGGAGCACGATGGCCTGCCAAAAACATAGGCCGCCCCGATGACGACCTATGCGCCGGCAGTGACATATTCACGGTGCCTCCCGGCAAGCCATTCCGCTTTTCCCGTCCAGGCACCGAAAGATAATTTTATTACCTATTATGCACGCTTTAGCTAAGGCCGGCGGTTGCCCACTCGCGTGTGCTTTGCGAAAGCGACCCCATCATCCTGGCTCACTCTAAAGAAATCAAGGCAGCCCCCGCGTTCTATAATTCCTTCCCTACCACCACGGGAGCCTCACTATGGTTGACGAGATTATCCTAACCCAACCGGATGACTGGCATGTCCACCTGCGCGATGGTGAGCACCTGGCCACAACCGTCCCCCACAGCGCCCGCTCGTTCGGCCGCGCCATCGTAATGCCAAACCTGCGTCCGCCAGTTACCACCACACGGCAGGCGCTGGCCTACCGCGATCGCATCCTGCGGCACGTCCCACCAGGGAATGCCTTCGAGCCTTTGATGACGCTGTATCTGACGGAAATGACCACCGGACGTGAGATCGAACGTGCCGCCGCGGAAACAATCGCCGGGGTCAAACTCTACCCGGCTCATGCCACCACCCACTCCGAGGCGGGTGTGAGCGATTTGCGCCGCTGCGAGGAAGCCCTCGCCTGCATGCAGGAACAAGGCTTACCATTGCTCATCCATGGCGAGGCCATCACACCAGGTATCGACATCTTCGACCGGGAAACGGTCTTTCTCGAGCGCGAACTAGGACCCCTGCTCCAGCGCTACCCACGGCTCAAAATCGTACTCGAGCACATCACGACAGCAGCGGCGGTAGAGTTCGTGCGCCAAGCACCTCCCCGGCTGGCCGCCACCATTACCGCCCACCACTTACTGCTCAGTCGCAACGATCTTTTGCTGGGCGGTCTACGCCCACACCACTACTGCCTGCCCGTACTCAAACGGGAGCGCGATCGACAGGCCCTACTGAAAGCGGCCGGCTCGGGCTCCCCGAAATTCTTTCTCGGCACCGACAGTGCTCCCCATGGCCGATCTGCCAAGGAGAACGCCTGCGGATGCGCGGGCATCTTCACCGCTCCGGCCGCGCTCGAACTCTACGCCGAGGCCTTCGAACAGTCAGGTTGCCTAAGACGTCTGGAGGGGTTTGCCAGTCACTTCGGAGCGGACTTCTACGGCTTGCCACGCAACCCGACCATGGTTCGTTTGCGCCGTGAATCCTGGTCGCTGCCGGCAGCTTATCCTTATGGACAGGATTTCGTCGTGCCCTTGCACGCTACGAGCAAACTGCACTGGCGGTTGCTTTGCTGAGTGCCGGGCTGAGAACCCCCGCAAGCCCCATGAGCCGATGCAAACTCCGCGATCACTCCTGCCAGACAGGCCCGGCAATACGGATCGACCTTGCACCGCGCATGTTGGCATGCCATACCCCGCGTTAGTCAATTCTTATTGTGTTACGAGCAAGTTGGATTCCGCGAAAATCGATCCGCGGTTGCGCACTGACGACAGCACGCCTACCATGCCAAGATACGCTTGTCCGCTGCGGCGGTACCAGCGGAATATGGCCAGCCCACTGCCGCGCCAGCACAGGATGAATCGTGTGGATATCCGCAACGAGCCGAGTCCGATATCCGGCTCCGGCATCGCCAAGCGCTTTAGAAGCTTTCTACCTGTTGTGGTGGACATCGAAACCGGCGGGCTGAACGCGAGCACCGATGCCGTTCTTCAACTTGCCGTGGTGATCGTCCGCATGGATGAGGACAATCGCATATTTCCGGCTGGGACTTATTCCACTCATGTGGAGCCCTTCGAGGGCGCCAATATCGACCCCAAGTCCTTAGAACTCAATCGAATCGATCCGGACCACCCGTTGCGGATGGCCAAACCCGAAGAGGAAGCGCTGCAGCACGTCTTCCGACCGATCCGGCGTGAGATCCGCGAGACGGGTTGCACCCGTGCAATCCTGGTAGGCCACAACAGCTGGTTCGATCTATGCTTTCTCAACGCGGCCGTGGCTCGCACCGGGATACGACGCAACCCATTTCACCCCTTCACCAGTTTCGATACCGCCACCCTCGGTGGACTCGCCTTTGGTCAAACGGTACTCGCACGGGCGGTTAAAGCAAGCGGGGCGAGCTGGGACGGGCGTGAAGCACATTCCGCCATTTATGACGCCGAAAAGACGGCGGAGCTCTTCTGCACCATTGTCAACCGCTGGGACCAGCTCAACGGCTTCCCGGAATACACCGCGCTGGCATAACGACTTCGCTCAAGCTACTTGCTCATCGTTAAGGCATGCCCCCCCCCTCAGTGTGAAGGATAGCGCGGTGGTTTTTGGAGCGAATCACAACACCCCCGTCCGGGGGTGACCCCCTCCTGCCAAGTCGTAACTCTGCGGTAGACCGCCACATCCCCGATATACTTTTAGCAGCAAGCTCGTACATAGGGAACCCGCCGCGATGAGAGCTTTATCCGTTTTTCTGCTCCCGTGTTGTTTCTTGATTGGCTGCAGCAGCTACCAAGTCGTTCGGATGCCGGTAAGGGATGCAGAGCTTTACCCGGTTTCGCAGACGATAGGTGAAATCAGCGTAGGTATTGACGCCATCGAGAATCGGGAACGCGCCACTCGATATTTCGGAATCGATCTACTCGAGCGCAGCATTATGCCGATGGTAATTACCGTGTCCAATCACGGCACGGCACGCGCTGAGGTAAACCCCGCCGACATTTTACTTCGGCAGGGCAACACCGTCATCGATCCTCTGCCGCTCGAGCACATCATCAAGCAGGTGAATGGTTGGCGTACGAGCGAAGCCACAGCGATCCAGGCAAAGCATTATCTGCATAATTTGAGCTTTCAGAATCGCGTGCTTATGGCTGGTGATACCTACCGAGGCGTGCTCTTCTTCCCGGCCGGATATCAAAACGACCCGCTAACAGACGGATTTGCCGTACTCGATGTGTTTGCGGGCCATTTACTGAAGCTCACAGTGGTGGTTACCGCCTTGGGGGAACAAAAAAACCGCCACCGTTTTGGGCCGTTCACTTTGGAGCAGCCCTTTTTTGAGATGGAATGACACGAGGCGAGGCATCTACGGCGCCCTTTTTCCGTTCTCCGCTCCGAAAACCGATGGCATTTCGGCTTGTCGCATCCGCGTCGCCCCGCTTAACTAGCGCTCTCTCGCGCTTTATTCCGCTTTGCCTGCGGCCTCCTGCATCTGTCGCTTCAAATCCCCGCTCTGGTACAGATCCATAATAATGTCGCAGCCACCAACCAACTCGCCATTGATATAGAGCTGCGGAATGGTCGGCCAATTACCGAATTGCTTGATCCCCTGCCGAATGCCTTCGTTTTCGAGGACATTAACCGTGGCGTATTGAACGCCGCAGCTATCCAGGGCCTGCACCGTGCGCATGGAGAAACCACACTCGGGGAACTGCGGGGTCCCCTTCATGTAGAGGATAATCGGGTTATCCTCGACCTGCTTGCGGATCGTCTCTTGCACGTTACTCATCGAATTCACCTCGGTGCGCTTGCGGCCGCCGTTAACAGCCGATATTTCCTGATGCGCAATTATACTGCCCCACCTTCGCTACAGCAACGCCGCCCCCAAGAAAAACCCTAGCGAATCCGTTATCCTAGAGACCATGAAAAATGATCTCCTCACCGATGTTCGCCTCGATTCCTTGGGCCTCCATGAATCACTACTGCTCGGCCTTAAGGAGGCCGGTTTCAGTCATTGCACCCCGGTCCAAGCCGCCGCTCTGCCCGCGTTGCTGCAACACCACGATGTGGCCGCGCAAGCCCAAACCGGAACCGGAAAATCCGCCGCCTTCCTGCTCGCCACCATGCACTATCTGATGACCACGCCGGTCGCGGAAGACAAAACAGGCCCTTGGGCACTGATTCTGGCGCCGACCCGGGAGCTTGCCCTGCAGATTCACCGCGATGCCGAAAAACTGGGTTATTTCACCGGAATGCGTTGCACCGCCGTCTACGGTGGGATCGGTTATGAGCCGCAGCGCGCTGAACTCACGCAAGGAGTCGATATCATCGTCGGCACACCGGGCCGCATCATCGACTTCTACAAGCAACGTGTTTTTAGTTTGGACAACATCGAAGTCGTGGTCCTGGACGAAGCCGACCGCATGTTCGACATGGGATTTATCACAGATGTCCGCTACCTCTTGCGCCGCATGCCGCCGGCACCACGCAGGATCAATATGCTGTTCTCCGCCACGCTCTCCGAGCGGGTCAAGGAATTGGCCTATGAGCACATGAACGCTCCGGAGACCATTGCCATCGAGCCCGAGCAGGTAACCGCTGAAAAAGTCCGCCAATCGCTCTACCACGTGGCAAGCGCGGATAAGATCGGTTTACTCCTCGGTGTGCTGCGTCAGCGGGACGCCACCCGCACCTTGGTGTTCGTCAATACCAAGCGCGACGCCGAACGGGTAACCGCTTATCTGGTCAGCAACCACTTCGATGCGGAAGTCATCTCCGGAGACATCCCGCAGAAGAAACGTGAACAACTGCTGCAGCGATTCCAGGAGGGAAAACTCTCACTGCTGGTAGCAACCGATGTTGCAGCGCGCGGGCTACATATCCCTGATGTCAGCCGCATCGTCAACTACGATCTGCCGCAGAATGCGGAAGATTACGTCCACCGCATCGGGCGTACCGCCCGTGCCGGAGCCAGCGGTGATGCAATCAGTTTTGCCTGCGAGGCCTATGTGTACTCCTTACCCGAGATCGAGGCATACATACACCAAAAAATCCCGGCCGAAATGGCCTCATCCCAGTTGATCGCCGCCGACATCAACCCGCCCCGGCGCACACCACGACGCAAGCCGCCGCAAAGTGGCTCTCAGAATCGAGGCGGGCGACGCGGCACCAAGAAAGCCACCTCGACCAAACCCGCCGTGAGCGAAGATCGCGCCGATAGCTGAAACGCACCCGGCCGATAGGCTATAGCAATCTCAAGGCGTGCCGACCGGCTCACAAGGGCACGCCTGTAACGCTGTCAAGAATGACTCTAAATCCTTGCGCTCAGTCGGAGGCCCCGTACCTATGGGCGTGGGTCGCCGCAGGCGGCCATCAGTTGATTCCAGAGGCTCTTAGATTGACCGGCAACAAGGCCTCGTATCACACTGGCGCATCGACCGCCAAGCGCAAAGGGACGGTAATGACGAGCGAGACCCGCGCATTGCTCGAGGAAATCGAGCTCATGGTTCGCTGGGCTGATATGGATGCGCTTGGCCATGTCAACAACGCCGTCTATTTCACCTATTTTGAGCAGATCCGCGCGGTATGGCTCGAGCACCTGTCGATGACAAGCGACATTAGCGCCGGTGCTCATAGCGGGCCTGTAATAGTAACCGCTTGTTGCGCTTTTCATCGGCCAATCATCTATCCGGCGCGGCTGATCGTGCGCATGTTCGGCGCCAATGTCGGCCGCAGCAGTTTTGAAACGTTTTATGAAATACACAATGCCCAGCGACCGGATACCCATCATGCAAGCGGCAGCGCAAAGATCGTCTGGGTGAATCATCGTGAAGGCCGCTCGGTCCCGCTACCCACCGAACTGCGGCAACTCCTGTCGGGTGCGATACAACCAGGCCAAGCGGATACAGAACGGCGCTTAACATGAACTATCTCGCCCATTTGTACTTGGCTGAAAACGACGATGCCGCACTGGTTGGCAATCTGCTCGGCGATTTCGTCAAGGGTCGACTCGACACGCGGCTCGATTCACCTATTTATCAAGGTATCAGGTTACATAGGGCTGTTGATCGTTTCACAGATGTACACCCGATCCATCGCCGCAGTCGGCAACGGTTTAGCACAAAACGGCGCCGCTATTCCGGCATCATCGTCGATATGGCTTACGATCACTTCCTTGCTCGGCATTGGTCCTGCTTCCGTGCTGATCCCTTGGATCAATTCGCAAAGCGTGTCTATACGGCTTTGTATCGTTATCATGCCGAGCTCACACCACGCCTGCGCCAGATTCTGCCCCACATGGTACGGGAAGATTGGCTCACAGCTTACCGTGACGTGGACAACATCGGCCGGGCCTTGGATCGACTCTCATTAAGGCTGTCCCGCCCATCCCCCCTGCCTGGCGCAGTTGCTGAGATTCGCCGCGTCTATGGAGAACTGGAAACGGATTTCCTGCAGTTCCTACCCGAAGTGGAACATTTCACCAAAAGCCGTCGCATAGACAGACTTGCGTTGCCGAACCCTTTGCTTTATTGGCTTAATAATAGCCGCAGTGAGAGGGCAATCGCCGATGAGCACCGTTCGTAGCCACATTGGCCGTATCATGCTGGTCGCCCTCGCCGCCGGGCTAGCCGGCTATGGGCTTGCGAAACTCTACCTTTGGTCTCAGGCTCAGCACCGTATCGAGGAATTGGCCAAACTCGCCGCACCCTACGCCACGCTCGAGTGGCAAGGTATAAGCGCTGGACTGGATGCGCAGACACGGATCAGCGGCCTAACCCTGCAGCCACGCGGGCTAAACGACACGGTATTAATAAAAAACTTGACGATAAAAACACCGGCTCATCTTGAGGCGGAGGAACTCGTGCATCTGCTTACGCTGGGCAAATTAACCGATTCTCTGCAGATCGAGGCGCGCGGCCTTACGCTCCAAGCGGAGGGGCCTCTGCTCCAGCGACTCAATCAGCTCACGGGCGGATATCTGTGGAAGACACCGCTGGCCGCTTTAGGCTGTGGAGGGGATATCGAGAAGTTGGATCGAGCCATGCTAACACGGGCGAACGGCGACCCGGTGGTCCATGCGAATGTGGCACTGCGCCTGCGGATGCAGCGCCCTGGGAGGCGCGCGATGGTAGTGCTGGACACCGACCTACCAGGGCTTGCTACGACCCATCTAGAAGCAACCGTGGACCTGGATCATCCGGTTGTTCCCTCGGACACTCCGCTGGCCGAGACCATGCCCATCAAAGTAATTGCCTTGCAAACCCACTATACCGATCAAGGGTCCAGCGCCAACCGCAATCTGGTGTGCGCAAACAAACAGAACCAGCCCGTAGCCGCCTTTCTCGACCGGCACCTCGCCACGGTACGGGCTATATACCGCGCGCGCAAGCCGGCACCGAGCGAGGAATTTTTTACCCAGTATCGAGATTTCGCTGCCCATGGCGGCGATATCCTGATCGATCTCAATTTCAACAAACCGATGGCTTTGACTGCGCTGTACCGCATGGGCAAACAATCATTGATCACTCAGGCGCAACTCTCACTTGCAATCAACGGCGTATCAATCCCTGGCCCCGCCGAGGCATGGTACCCTTGGAGCAGCCGGGGTCAAGGACAGCCTCTGACTGCCCAGAAGATGCCCGCCACAAATCCGGTCACCCAGCCGCCGCGCTTTGAAGAAATCGCAGTGGCCGATCTTATCGATCATGTCGGCGAACAAGCTCGCCTCATTACCATAGACGGTGTGCATCACGAGGGGATTCTCGAGCAGGTCGATGCCGACGCAGCAACTTTACGTTGGGGGATGAGCGGCGGCTACATGCGCTTCTCCATCGCGACCGAAAAAATCAAAGAGGCACAGATTTACCGCTAGCACCAATGATTCAAGACCCAGCCGACACCATACGCCTACCGCCGCATACGCGCATGCGGTTTCTCCACCTGTCGGCCAAGCAAGATGCCACCACCGCCACAAGGTATGAATAAACCCCACAGTAGTAATGGCGCGCAACACCATGCATTGACTCAAAAAGAGCAAAACAGAGCCCCATTGACCGGAATATTGGCACCATTGATGTACTGGGAGTCATCGGACGCCAAAAATACCGCCACCCGAGCCACCTCTCCGGGCTCCCCCATCCGCCCGGCTGGAATCTGCGCGACAATCGCGGCGCGGACCTTATCCGGGATAGCTTCAGTCATGGAAGTACGAATGTATCCGGGCGAAATGGTGTTGACGGTAATGCCTTTAGCCGCGCTTTCCTTGGCTAACGCCATGGTAAAGCCATGCATGCCCGCTTTGGCCGCTGAATAGTTGGTTTGGCCAAACTGCCCGGTTTGACCATTTACCGAGGCGATGTTGATGATACGCCCAAATCCCCGTTCCCGCATTTCGCCGATGAACTGGCGCGTCACATTGAATGCACTAATGAGATTGACATCGATAACGGCATTCCAGCTCTCGGGCTCCATCTTGTGCAGAAATGCATCCCGGGTAATACCCGCCGCATTGATAATCACATCGACCTTACCGTGCTCAGCCTCGAGCGCACTCGCCATGCTGACGCACGCGCCATAGTCCGACACGTCGCAGGCTACCCAATGGATCTCATAGCCCAGCTCGCGTTGAACCGCTTGCCAACTAGCAATAGCTTCTTTTTCCGGATCAACGCACGTGGTTACCACCCGGTAATCGGCGCCGGCCAGTTGCTGGCAAATCGAGGTACCGATTCCACCATTGCCACCTGTCACTAACGCCATACGTTTGCTCATGCGCGCGTCCTCTTGAACTCACTTGCGCTGCAGACGACGTTCTATCGGATAGCATCCTATCCCGTTCGGCTCGGCATCCTTTCCGAGCATGCTGGCGCGACACCAACTGACGACTGAGGCCCACAAACCACCAGCAACAGTTTTCTTGTGCGCCGCACCATGGCATGCGGCATCATAGAGGGACGAGATATGTCGGGTCAATGCATAAGTCAACGCGGGGCCTAGGCGATGCAACTGGGTCTCAGGTGCCTGGCCTTATATTTGAAAGCACGTGTACAGCACTCGTAAGGCGTATCGTTGATTCTTCACATGCCTCTTCAGAGCAGTCAGAATGGCCTTAGGTCAAACTCAGAGGGGATTTTTGGATAAGGGTGGTACGGAGCCCACCGAACCCGGTTCGGGAGAATCGGCTAGATGGTCAGTCAGTACAGCAGCAGGACACAACTTGCCCCGTCGGTCGATCCGCTCGCCATTATTCCGACTTATCGCCCGTGGACCCGTGATTTTTTCGCTCAGAGCGTTGCTTCGGATCCCCCGCATTGAGACCGCTCATCGCCCGCCACATGGCAAGGTTGCGCTCTGCGATCTGGGTCAATATCTGCATCGGGTTGGTATCGATGAAGCTGCGCGTTCGCTCACGAAAAACCCGCTGCTGCTCCGCCCAAAGCTCCATGCTCTTCTCGAGATAGCTCGTAAGCATGTTCTGCATGCTGCCGCCGTAGGCACGAATCAGCTGAGCAAGCAGCGCACTGCTGAAAATAGGCTCACCGCCTTCCTCTTCCTCGGCGATAATCTGCAGCAAAATGCTGCGCGTAAGATCCATCTTGGTTTTGGCATCAATGACTTCAAATTCGACGCCGTTGAGAACCAGATGCTTAACATCAGCGAGCGTGATGTAACTGCTGATGGCAGTGTCATAAAGTCGACGATTAGGATATTTTTTAATGATTCGTGTCTTAGTAGCCATCGGGCGCCTCCAAATGCTGAGCGTTTACCAGCGCCAGTTCCGCTCATCCCACTGTGTCCTGCCGGTGGCAGCACCGCCGCAGGACCTTCGCATGTCAAACCCGACCCGCATCGAGTATGTAACATCGAACAGCGCGCATTGACTGTGCCGTCAGAGGGAGCTTGCCATCGTGCAACATGGTGTCCCGTGCACTTGAACGCTGAACGGGTGCCCTTCGCTCACACACTATTGCAATAGCTCATAGTATGGCATTGTTGCCGACACCACGTCGCGGCCATGCAAAATATTATGAATGGGCCATATTTGAAAAATGCCGCACCGGCTGCTACGTATTGAATCGCTCCAAAGCTCAGCGAGAGCGTTGCTACAGAACGGAAATTACGGTCCCCGCCCGAGCAAATCAGCAGCCCCATGGAGCAAAACGACGGGATGATTTCAGACAGAGAGCCCCAGAACACGTGCCTTTCCAGAAGCGCTCTTTTACCCCGACAATAGGCGCTGTACGGCCGCGATTTCCTCTTGTGCCTCCTCGAGAATCGGCGCACGCTCTGAGATACCCAGCTCAGCTAGCCCCAATCGCTCATAGACCGCCAGCTCATCGAGACTCGGGTAATGTCGGCTCGCCTCAGTGCCGGAATAACTCTGTAGCTGAGAGGCGATAATCAGATCGGCATAGTCCGCCTGGCCTTCATGCGTACGGTACCAATTCTCAGCTTCCAGTACCGCCGTTATCAGCTCGTCCGAGAAATTCCAGCGTCGCAAAATCATGGCACCGAGCTGACCGCGATAGGCCGTGATAGTACTTTCGAGGAGCTCAGGATCCTGGGTCAGCTCATCGTAATCGTGCGCATGTGCCAAAATAGGCACGACCCCGATGTCGTGGAGCAGTCCGGCAAGCAAGGCGCGATCCGGACTGAAGCCGCTCAACTTACGCGAGAGTACCGTGCTGATGGCTGCAATTACGGTGCTATGGGTCCATAGCTCAACCATGCGCCGACGCAACAAGCTATGTTTGGTCTGAAAGACTTCGCGCATGGTGGCCGCAACGATCACCTCACGGACGTTCTCCAGCCCAAGCCGCACAATGGCCCCACTGAGGCTGCCGGTGGCCTTTTGACCAACGAACGTCGCGCTGTTCGCCGCCTGGATGATGCGGGCAGCAACAACCGGGTCCGCCTGAATGATCCGCGCCACCTCGATTGCTCCGGCATCGGGATCGTTAATGGCTTGGCGAACCCGCAGTGCGATCTCGGGCATGCTGGGCAATGCCAGCCGGTCCTGCATGAGATCCTGAATGAGTTGACAAAACAACTGATCGCCAGCCGTCCCTTCCGCCCCCGCCACCTCGTCCACTTGATATTCGCCCGCTGGGCGCATCTTGAGCTGCGCCTCAATGCGCGCACGCGAGAGACAGAGCAGTTTGACCTCGGTACAGGCAATGGCATTGAAAGGATACGGATCTTCCAATCCTAAAGGATCTGCTGCGATCCCGACATTGCCCATGCCGATGAGGCTGCGCCGGGATCCGTCGCTACCAACGACAAGCACCTCCCCCGAGAGCACGTAACGGACATATTGATCGTTTACACCACGGCGAGCGATCACCGTTTTAGCAGGATACTCTTCGAACTCCGCCTCAGCTGCCAACCCGGCCAGTGCGGTCTCATCCAGATCGCGCAGCGGGATGAGGCCCTCCAGCATGTCTGGCGATATGGTTCCTGGCATAAATGACACCTCTACCCCCGAATACCCCCAAGATGATCAGCGTGGCCATGACGTTTGCGGACGCCTGCCCCGCAACCATTCCGCCCTTTCTCTAAACAGAGGCTCCCATTCGCGACTGTTGGCAAGACAAACCACGGCTTAAGGGAGTAGCCCTATCAAACGACATTGCCTGGGCACCTGTCGGCGAATCCCGTCACACTGCCGCGCACAATCTGCGCCGCTTCGATTGATGCACTGCCCACGCTGGACCGTAACTCCTTGAGCCTCTCGTGTACTCGGCCATCGTGCACACGCTGCGCTGCGTGCTGATGCCCGGCAGTGTCTTGAGCATCGCACTGATGAGCGCAGCGACGTACGCCGATCAACTCTAGATCGACAATATGCTCGCCTGCCATGAAAGACGACAAATTGGTCAAATAGGCCAACTCGGTTTACGTGACATCGAGAATAGACACTGCCACGCTTTCGCAACCTGGAAAACGGATATCGCTGCTAGGCGGGCCCGAGGAACGGAGCGTCAGCTCCACCCATCGATGGCAATAACGAATCGGGTGCTAGTCCGCCAACAGCCCGATTCGCTCCCGAAGTGCGGGATGCTTTACTGCACGCTGGCTGATGGTTACACGCAATTGGTACAAAAACTGCCTCGCCCCTTGAAATCATCGTGCTCAAGCAGCGGAGTTCCGCCTGTGCTAGATATAACGATTGAGGCCGTCAAAAGCCGCAGTGATCCGCCCTCGAGGAAGTGCGAAGCGCAGGCGGGAGGTCGTTGATCGTAGACAGACCCAGGAGAACAACATGAAGAGTGGAAGATATCTGCTCCATGCTCTTGCCGGTGGGTTAGCGATGCTACTGACCCTGTCGGGCAGCAAGGCCAATCCCCAAGAGCTGAACCGCACGATCTTGCCGATCCCCGAACCGGCACCGCCGACCTACACCGAGTTGGACGTGCGCAAGGCCGAGCCGCCGCCGCGTTTACAGGTTACCGCCCCGGAAGGCGCGCCCAATGTGGTGATCATCATGATCGACGACCTCGGCTTTGGTGCCCCCTCGACTTTTGGCGGGCCCATCCCCACGCCGACACTCGACCGACTCGCCGACACAGGCCTGCGGTTCAACAACTTTCATACGACAGCCCTGTGTTCGCCGACCCGCGTCGCACTCAAGTCCGGGCGGAATCATCACACCGCCAATGCGGGCTCGATCATGGAAACATCCACTGCCTATCCCGGTAATACGGGTGCTATCCCGAACCGGGTTGCACCACTGGCCGAAATGCTCCGCCTGAACGGCTTCAGCACCGCCGCTTTTGGCAAATGGCACGAAACGGCCGCCTGGGAAACGAGCGTATCCGGCCCCTTCGATCACTGGCCGACACATCAGGGCTTTGACAAATTTTACGGATTTATCGGCGGTGAAACCGACCAGTGGGCGCCGCTCATCTACGACGGCGTCAAGAAAGTGAATCCGCCGAATAAAGGGAACTATCACTTCACCGAAGACATGACCGATCAAGCCATCAACTGGGTCAAGGCGCAACAGTCGATGACTCCGGACAAGCCATTTTTTGTCTACTTTGCCACCGGCGCGACCCATGCGCCGCATCACGTGCCGAAGGAGTGGATCGAGAAATTCCGTGGTCAGTTCAACGAAGGCTGGGACAAGATGCGCGCGGCAACCTACAAACGGCAAAAGCGGAACGGAATCATCCCCGCCAATACCAAACTGCCGCCGCGGCCGCAAGACATCGCGGCGTGGGATTCGTTACCCGAAGAGCACAAAAAACTGTTCCGTCGCCAGGCCGAGGTATTCGCCGCATTCGTGGCACACACGGATTACAACATCGGTCGATTCGTGCAGGCCATTGAAGACATCGGCGAGTTGGACAACACGCTCATTTTCTATATCGCCGGCGACAACGGCACAAGCGCCGAAGGTGGCATGATCGGCATGTACAATGAAATGACCTACTTTAACGGCGTCGAAGAAAAGGTCGAAGACCTCCTCCCGCTCATCGACAAGTGGGGCAGCAAGGAGACGTTTCCGCACATGGCCGCCGGCTGGGCGGTGTCCTTCGACGCACCGTTCAAGTGGACCAAGCAGGTGGCTTCCGACTTCGGCGGCACCCGCAACGGCCTAATCGTCCACTGGCCACAGGGCATCAACAAAGGGAACGGTCTGCGAACGCAGTTCGGGCATGTGATCGACATCGCGCCGACGATACTCGAAGCGTGCAGCCTACCCGAACCGAAGCTCGTCAACGGCACGCCCCAGGTCCCCATCGAGGGTACGAGCCTGCTCTATACCTTCAACGACGCGAATGCACCCGAGCGCCACACGACACAGTACTTCGAGATCACCGGCAACCGCGCTATCTACCGGGACGGCTGGCTCGCTCGCACCATCCACCGCGCACCGTGGCAGACCGCGAATCTTGCCGCGCTCGATGCCGACGTTTGGGAACTCTACCACGTGCAGAAGGATTTCAGTCTTGCCGACGACCTGGCCACAAAGTATCCCGAGAAGCTCGAGCAGATGAAAACACTCTTCATGACTGAGGCGGCGAAATACCATGTGCTGCCTATCGATGACCGAAGTATCGAGCGTATGAATCCCGCGCTTGCAGGGCGTCCCGATCTTCTGGGCAAGCGCACCTCGCTCACGCTCTACGAGGGGATGGAGGGCATGCTGGAAAACACCAGCATCAATGTTAAGAACCGTTCAATGACGATCACCGCCGAGATCGAGATCCCGGAGGGAGGCGCCTCGGGTGTGCTGATCGCACAAGGTGGCCGGTTCGGCGGCTGGTCGCTGCACCTGCGCGATGGGAAACCGGCTTACGAATACAATTTCCTCGGCCTCGAACGCTATGTCGTGGAGAGCCAGGCCGCCCTTGAACCGGGCAAGGCGCGCGTGCAGATGGATTTCGATTACGACGGGGACGGGCGCGGCAAGGGCGGCCTGGCGATACTCTCAGCCAATGGAAAAAAAATCGCAAAGGGAAGGATTGGCCGCACCCAGCCCAATATTTTCTCGGCGGACGAGACTGCTGATGTGGGACTCGACAACCAAACGCCCGTCGCACAGGGCCTTGGTTACGGCCCTGAAGCGACGCGGTTTACTGGCAAAATTCATAAAATAATTGTGGAGGTCGACTAACAACAACTCGTCGCCTTGCAGCAGTAGCAATCGTCTGCGCGACTCCCTCTCGGGCAAGGAGGCCAGCCGCGCAGGTCTGTACCCAGTTGAAACGAGGCATGCCGGAGGGCGAGGTGCATAAGTGAAGAAGCGCCCCCCGATCTCGTACGAAGGCGGTAATGCATCCCAGAAAATCTGGCCCCACCGGTGCGCGCAAAAACTCTCGGGTTGGCCTTCATTCCGCTCAGAAGTCGAGACCGAGGCCGACGCTCAGCCGAGTGTCATCGCTTTTGGGACGAACGCCGTTCGAGTCCGGCTCCGGCCTCGCGATGCGATCCCAGATGAACGCGACGTCGAAGTCTAGGGGGCCCCAGATGTCGAAGGAAACCACGGATTCGAAGTGATGGCTGGTCATTCCGAGATCGGTCGGGACGATCTGGATTCGATAGAGGTTGTCCCAGTCCAAGACATCGAAGTCGAAGTCGAATTCGGTGCTTGCGATTACAGCTATGTTCTTCGCAATCCCTCCCGAGACGAACTTGGTGTATTGGTAGGCCGCGCCGCCTTTCACGTCCCAGTCGACCCACGGCCGGCGGACAAGCTGATAGCCGAAGCCAGCACCCGGCGTGTACCGCTGAGCGATGTTCTGAAATTCGTCACTGTAGAATTCGAAAAAGGGAGCCGTCAGGAACAGACGTTTCGTGAGGTAGACGTCAAGGGAGGTGGAAGCGCGGTGACTGTTCGCGGCCCTCTCATCGTTCACGCTGGTGAGCAGCCCATTATAGTCGAAGCTTAGCCGCGTAAGCGCGGTCTCCCGGCGGACATCGAGCAATGCCGTGAGGTCGACCTGGTTCGTGTTGCCTTGTCTCGTCGCGAAACCCGTGCTCAGCTGCATCGACCAGCGGTCGCGCTCGCGTCCTTCGCCCTGGACGATACTGACGAGCGCGTCACGGTGGAACTCCACAATCTCTGAGGTCGTTCGCACCCGCACGAGCCCATCGCGCATCTCGGCCGCTCCCCGGTAAACCGCGCGGTTCTCGAGGCGGTACGCATGGGGTCGTGGCAAATGAAAGCGGGCCACATCCGAGAAGTCAACAGACAGATCGTTCAGCTTGTCGCTGTCGAAGTCAACCTTGCGGTCGCGGAGCCGCTCGAGGTCGCCCTTGAGCCATTCTCCCGAATCGAGCTGAATCCAATCGTATTCGGCGTGGGAGGACTCGGGAGGCGCCCACGGGTTTTTCGTCTCGCTGTTCTCCGACACGGCAACCTGACAGAAAAACAACACGAGGAAGCCTGTGGCCATTACTCTGCTTGGTCCCGGCGGTCGCGCCGGCAATTCTCGGAAGGTTACCTGTGCCACCTTTAAAACCACCCGCAGCGGCCATCTGAAATTCCGAAATGGAGGGAATCTCACAGACATCAAGCAATTCCTGGAGTGCAGCAAAGAATTTCCGCCACTGGATGAACTTGGGTTTCTGTTATCACCGAATCGCTCGTGTACTGTTCTGTTCTTGGCGGAACTTGGTGTGGCCGAGTCATTCCAACGCAGTCTTCTGTGGCATTGGATCAAGCGCATGCGAGTTGCCCCGCCAATCGTGTTGACCGAGCCGGCATGAGGTGAACTGACTTGACGCAGCGCGCCAGGATTGTCCTGCTGGCGGAGCTGAAGACACAGAAAAAACCCAAGGCAGCCACACACTGGAGCACCCGCAAGATGGCGGCTGAGCTGGACGTCGCCCTCAATTCAGGGTGGCAGCGCTGGCGGGCGTACGCCCTGAAACCGCACCTCGTGCAACGAGGACACGCGATTACAAGCGGCACGATACGAGCGTGCTGTCTGCAGCTGCCGCAAGTACTCGATGGCACGGTCATCGGTCAGTGCCAACCGCGGCACACCCGCGCCGAGCGGTTGAAATTCCTGCGTAGGAACGAGTGCGAAACACCCAAAGACAAGACGCTGCATTTAATCGCGGACAACTACGCCACACACAAACATCCGAGGGTGCAGCAGCGGCTGGCCAAGCACCCACGATTTCACCTGCACTTCACGCCCACCTCGACGTCGTGCTTGAACAGGACGGAACGGTTCTTTCTCGACATTCTGCAAAAGGTCATTCGCACCGACTCACGCTTAAGTTCCAAACCGACCGAAACACTACACTTGCAAGGCAAGCCAACAAATATCCGAGCTGGCCTGTGTCACGCGTTCCTGCACTTGGCCCGAGCCAGGCGATCCCCTTATGGCTCAAGGAATCAACCTAGATAGCGCTCGACGGCGCGCAACAAATCGCGCGGCGGTGGCAGCTCCATTCGCTCAATACCCACCAGTCGCGCGACGAGACGTCGGCCGGCGGCATTACGCAACACCGTGAGGTCGATTTCCAGTGCATTGGCACTGACGCGCGCCTGCTTTACACCTCTGCGATCGACGAGCAGCAAACTGCGCTCGCTCCAGAAATTGACTTCCGCCTGGCTCAGCACATCCACCACGTAGTCGAGGTGCGCCTTCAGTAGTCCGGGCCCGGCACCCAGTGCCTTGAGTTGCGACTCGATCTCCGCTAGTTGTCGCTGCAGCACATGGAGATCAGGCTGCGTATCACTCCCTCTACCGAAGCCCCACCGCCCCGCCGCGAGCGCTGTGCACTTGCGGCGCAGCAAGTATCGCTCGCGCTCGAGTTCAGTGCGTTCGGCGTGTGCATCGACGATGCGGGCTAGCGCGAGCGTAAGCAGGTGATCGAAAGCGCGGCGCTTGAGTTGTCGGCGCGTGGTCTCTTCTGCACCGGCCGGATCGACCAGCCGATGTGCGGCAAAATTGACTGTGGTTTGCGCAACCTCACGACGCAACATATCGCCCTCAAGTTCGATACCGAACACCTGACGCTCGTATTGTTCCATAAGCAGCAACATGACGACGTGCCCGGCCGCAGCATTGTCCGGCGAGGTGAGCCACTGGTTAAGCTTCGGATCGAGTGTTAACACCTCCTGGGCATGCGCAAAAGAGGCGAAGTAAGCAATTAGCTCGGGATCGGTAGTGAATTGGGCACGGCTTAGTTCAAGCGGCACCGGCATACTGTCCACCAGGGCGACGATATGATCGATGGCGTGAACGACAGCAGCGCGCAGTTTCTTTTGGTAACCGGATAACGCGCGTAACCGAGGATCGGTGGCGTCCACGGCGCGTTCGATGGCTCGTTTGATCAATTCGTCCGGATACGGCGTATCATGAGAACTTGAGCCGAAAATGGACTGAAACAGTTGCAACATGGCGGCAGATTTCCTGACGGGCGGTTTCGACTGAAGACTTCCCGCGCAGCGGCTCGACCAGGCGCGAATCTATTACTCCGGCAAATAAATATGAGTCATAAACCAGGTCGTACACGAACCTGGGTTGTCCTAACTTGAATTGTATTCATTGTATTTAATTGCCGGGTTAATATCAGGTGCTTGGTGCCGATCCCGCCCCGGGCGGCGTGCAGAAAACCATCGTGCAGACCCCGCTGACTTATAGAATGAACGTAATGCAGTGCCACTCGCTGCGGCTGCCGATTTTAACTCTCTGAGTATCGCAGAGTTCTTTTTGGGGACGTTAAACTTGGGGTAAATGCCGTTCTCGCCCTGAGCGACCAAGGTCCTATCCCGGCGACTGCCGCGACTGCCGGGCCAGGCACCGCCGCAGAAAGGGTATTTGGGTCCGGGCGGGATTGGCTACGCGGCGGTAAAGATATCCTTGCGCGGCGGCAGGGCGCGCAGTCGCGAACCGCGCCGTCGACCGCACGCCCGATCATGACCACGACCTCAGTCAGGGGTCGCGGCCGCCGTGCCTTCAGAACGCCTCTGGCACCCAGCGACGCCCCGCCATGCTCGCCTGGTCGTCGTAGGCATGTTTCGTATCGCGATCCGGCAACTTGACCTTCTTCCGGCGTATCCGTTTGTAAGGAATCCGGTCGAGCAGATGGCTTATCAGATTCAACCGCGCCCGCTTCTTGTCGTCAGAGCGGACGATGCTCCATGGCGCGAAATCCGTGTCGGTGGCATCAAGCATCTCGTCGCGCGCCCGCGAGTAGTCGTACCAGCGCTCGCGAGACGGCAGGTCCATCGCCGACAGCTTCCACTGCCTCAGCGGATCGTCGATGCGCGCGCGAAAACGCCGCTCCTGTTCTTCGTCGCCAACCTCCAGCCAATACTTCAGCAAGATGATGCCGTTGTCGACGACGATGTTCTTTTCGAAGGCAGGGCACAGCTTAAGGAAGCGGCGGTGCTCCTCCTCGGTGCAGAAACCCATCACGCGCTCGACGCCGGCGCGGTTGTACCAACTGCGATCGAAGATCACCACCTCGCCGGCGGAGGGGAACTGGGTGACGTAACGCTGCGCATAGATCTGCGACTTCTCCCGATCCGAGGGCGCCGGCAGCGCCACGACCCTGAACACGCGCGGACTCAACCGCTCGGTCAGCGCCCGGATGGCGCCGCCCTTGCCGGCCGCGTCGCGGCCCTCGAACACGATGATGATGCGCTGCGCGGTGGCCTTTACCCATTCCTGGACTTCACACAGTTCCACCTGCAGCTTGCGCAGCTCCTTTTTATATTCCTTGCGTTTGAGCTCACCTTGATCCTTCTCCTGCGCATCCCGGTCCCTTTTCGATGACTTCTTGCGACCTTTTTCTTTCATTGCGGGCTCCTTATGCCGGCATCGTGATGGCCGGCGGTAATCGTCAGCGAACGGTAGACCACCGCCCTTGGTAGCGTTTGACAGCCGTCTGCAGGTTGAACAACAGCCGCTCGCGGCCCAGCGTCCGCCCGAGCGGCGAACGTTGCACCATGCCCAGCACCTCCGGGTTCAGCGCGACCAGCCAAAGCTCGATGCCCCGTTCGCGCACCCGCTGCTCGCCCTCGGTCAACATCTTCAGCGCCGAGTATTCGATGTCGAACACACCGCTGAAGTCCAGTGCCAGCACCTTCGGTTGCGCGGCGTCGATCAGCGGCCACAACTGTTCACCCACGCTTTGCGCATTGGCGAAGAAGATCCGTCCCTCGGGGCGCACCATCAGCAGACCTGGGAAGGTCTCGTCTCCAGGGTGCTCCGGCGACAGGGCGCGGAACACATCGGTGCCCGGCTTGCGTCCGACCGCATAGACCCGCGGATGGGCCGCCTGATAGGCCAGGCCCACCAGCGACACGATCACCGCGACCAGGATCCCCTTCAGTGTCCCGAGCAACACGACCCCAGCGAAGGCCGTCAGCGCCCAGAGAAACTCCATTCGCCGGACCGTCAGAATTGCCCGAAACTCCGTCGGCTGGGCCAGCCCGATCGAGTAGACGATCACGACTGCGGCCAACGTGGCCTGCGGCATCAGTGCCATCACCGGGGCCAGCAGCACCAGGGTCGCGACGGCGGCTGCCGACGTCACCAACCCGGCCAACTGGGTCCGGGCGCCAGCCAATCGGTTGACTGCGGTCTGGCTCGTGCCTCCGCCGGCCGGCATGGCGCCGAACGGGCCGCCGACCAAGTTGCCGACACCCGTGGCCATCAGCTCCCGGTTCGGCGCGGGACGTGGATCGACCCTGTCCGCAAAGGCGCGCGCCGCAGCAATGCTCTCGGTGAAGCTCATCAGCGCGATGCCGATCGCGCCGGGCCAAAGCTTCTCGACCAGTTCCAGGCTGGGCGCGGTGAAAGCCGGCAGGCCGCGCGGGATGTGCCCGACCGTCTCGACGCCGTAGGCCTGCAGGCCCAGCAGGCCGGATGCGAGGATACCGGCCGCAACCGCGATCAGCGGCGCTGGGGCGCGTGGATACAAACGCTCGATGCCGAACAGGATCAGCAGCATCGCGGCACCTACCGCGAGCGTGGGGACCGAGGTCTCGGGTAGGTGCTGGATCAAAGCACCCAGGTTGTACAGGAAGCCCCCTTTGTCGAAATGGATGCCGAGCAGTTTCGGCACCTGGTCGAGGACGATCACCAAGCCGATGCCAGCCTTGAAGCCAGTCAGTACCGGCTCGGAGATGAAACTCGCCACGGCACCCAGGCGCAGCAGGGCGGCCAACAGCAGAATCGCCCCCACCAGCAGCGTCAGCGTGGCCGAGGCCACCAACAGTTCGGTCGGATCGCCGCTGGGCACCACGATCGCCAGTTGCGCCCCGGTCAGGATCCCGAGCGTCGTGGTGGTGCTGACGCTGAGCGGTCGGGAGGTGCCGAGCAGCGCATAGATAAACATTGGCAGAAAGGCGGTATAGAGTCCGACCTCGACCGGCAGCCCGGCCACCGTTGCGTAGGCCATCGCCTTGGGTATTACCACCGCGGCCGTGACCAGACCGGCGAGCACGTCGGCCCGCAGCCAGTCCTTCGAGTAGTCGGACAGCCAGGTGAGTATCAGACGATCACCCTTGCGCTGCCTGCCGTTCACCATCGTCGGCGTCCTCTGACCGCAGTTCGAACAATCGCAACAAGCCGGTACCCCGGCACCGAGCAGGCCGTGACGCCAGCTGGTCAATGTAGCGGGAACACATAGTTCATCCAGGCAGCCATGCGCAAAAGGACTTTTCGAATCACCCCGACATGGTGGAAGTGCTCAGTGTAGACGGCCGCCTGACCGAAGGTGCCGCTGGGCAGATGGTATTGGCTGAAGCGCGGGTCGGTGATCTTGATCGCCACCGGCACGCGACCGGCGCTGCGCTCCTGATCGAAGCGGATCAGGTTGGATTGGGGTGAGATCTGGCCCTCGCCGATCGCCGGCAGTACCTCCTGGACCTCTCCCTCGAAGATCACCCCGGGGATGGCGTCGAGCGTGACCTCGGCCGTGCTACCCGGTTCCAGGCGCAAGAGATAGTTCTGGCGGAACCAGCCGAAGAAGACCCGGTCTTCGAGGTGCACGAAGGTCATCGTCGCGGAAAACGGCATCGGCACAACCATCATGCCCGGGCGCAACGCGAGCTGGGTGACCAAGCCGTCGGTCGGCGCCGTGACCACCGTCTGCTCCAGATCGAAGCGGGCGTCGGCCAGCTGGGCCCTGAGGTGGTCGACACCGGCGCGGGCCTCGTCTACGTTGCGCTCGGCCCCAACCCCCTTGCGGAACAGCTCTTGTGCACGATAGAGGTCCTTGCGCGCGGCGAACAACTCGCCCTTCAGCCCCTTGACCCTGTCTTCAAAGGGTTTCGGGTCGACCCGGAACAGCACATCCCCCTTCTTGATGGGTACATTCGGCTTGATCGGGACCTCCATAACCCGCCCGCGCACCTCGGAGATGATCGGCGTCGTCACATAGTACTGGCGCACCTTTTCCGAATAAGGGTGGTTGTAGTTCATCAACAACAGCAGTGCGCCGATCAGCACGACGCCTCCGAGCACCGCGGTCGGTACTGTCCACTTGTTCAGCGGGATCTTGAAGACCTTGAAAATAAAGACGCAGATCGCCGCATACGTAAGAATCAGTAATAAATCCATGGCCGCGCGTCACCCGTTGGGAGTCTGTTCCAGCGCGCTCAGATGCTCGGACACTGTTTTCAATTCAGCCTCGAGCTCGGCCCATGATTCGTCCGGGGCCGGGTTCTGCGTCTTGATTTGAAAGCCCCAGCGGCGGTCCTCGCGGTACAGGGTCGCCCAGATCCACAGGAAGGGCCAGATCGCGTGCAGTGTAAACAGGCTGATCCAGCCGGCCACGTGGATCGCGATGATCCCGTAGAACAGCACTACGAATGCGAAGTAGCCGAGGAACATGCGAAAACCCCAGCGTTATTTGACAAGCCGTGACGACGGCACCTACATGCTACGGTTTCTGCTCGTTCTCCAGCGCCTTTTTCGTGATGTTCTGGTACAGGCTCACGGCACGCGCGTACAACTGCTGCATGTCTGGGATCTTATCCACGTAACGCTTGATCTCTTCCGCGTCGCTCATCACCCGATCAAGGAAGGCAAGATCATTTGCCGTGAGCTTCTCACCAGCGTCGACCCGCGCTTTGATGTCGAGCGCCCTGGGCAGCCGGAACTTCTCGAACCGCTCGAGCAGTACCTGGGCAACGCCCTCCTGTTTGGTAACATCGGTCATCGCGTCCTCCGGCAATACAGGGGATAAAGTGCCCACTTTTGGCTGGCGACGCAGCCCGTCGCGGGCACTATGGATGTTATGCTTGTGTGTCCACAGCGTACCAACAATGCACCGACCATCCGGGCCGATCCTCAGCAGGCGGCGATGATCGGGCATCGCATGCCACCCGCCCGCCGGCGTCCGTGACGACGTCGCAGCCCATTTCGGCAAGTGTGCCCGCCATGCGTTTGGCCTCGCCATACACCCAGTGTCCGGGGCGGGCGCGGGCCGAACCGAATATCGTCACCCGGTTACGCTCGCGCCGCGTCGGGCGCAGCTTGGTCAGGTTGTTTCCGATACCCCGCAAACCGAACGCCGTGCCCCCAGGAGCCGCCTGACGTTTTCCTCGTCGCGTGTGGTGCGCAGGGGCATTTGAATCACTCATTGCTCAAACCTTGCGTTTCTGTATCCGCATATCGAGCGAGTCCGACGGCAAAACCGCGATCCATGCCTTTGCCTCGCCCCCCTCTGCGGCTGGAAAACGCCTTACGCTCGCAGCGACAAAGTGGCTGGCGACCCTTTCCGCGAGCTCGCCCAGCTGCCCGTCGGTGACAATGGCCACCTTTCCGATCTTCCGGTGATGATTCCTGACAAAGCGGAAGTGTTGGATCACGCCGGCCAGGTTCTTCCAGCCAGGGAAATGCCCACCTCGATCAACAGGCCCGGAAGCCAGCCATTGCGCTCGATAAAGGGATCAGCGAGCGCCGCCAACTCCAGAAAGTCTTTCTCTTCGAGTGGCGCGAAAGGACTCACATGGAGGATCCCACGATCCGGGTCGAGATTCGCTTCGATCATCGACAAGCTCCTTTATCAACTCAGCACTCGGTTCGGAGCAGGATCCCAGCACCATTCCGCCAGCGCCGACCTTCAATCGGCAGCAGCCACAACAGCCAGCCCTGGACCGAGGCCGGATGCCGCTATGGGCCCACGGGTCGAAGATGGCTCACGACCACCCTCAAGGGATCCCGGACAGAGCTGCCCAATGCAACAAGCATAGTGCAAAATTACACTATACTCGTCGGACTTTTAGCGATAAGCATGCAGCTCAAGACTTACTTCTCAGCAACCCCTGATCACCGGCAGGCGCCGGGTCGGCGGTATAACATCGGCCACCTGCCGCTGTTCAGCGTGCTCGCCGTGGTCTTGGGTTCCATCTCCTACCGAGCCTCCAAATACCCGTTTCATAAAGTATCAACCCGTTCTAAGGCGCTTGTCTGGACGGGTTTTTTTATGTCTACTGTCTTTTGTACCGTTGCATACCGTCTCACTAAATACCGTCATTTTTGACGGCACATGTGACGGTACCTGGCGCTTCGGCATAGGAGATACCGTCAATGCCGCTCTCGGCTACCCAAGTAAGCAAGGCCAAGCCAGGCGATAAGCCATACAAGCTCGCCGACGGCGGCTGGCTCTATCTGCTGGTGCACCCCAAAGGCGGTCGGTACTGGCGGATGGACTACCGCTACATGGGTAAGCGCAAGACGCTCGCGCTTGGCATCTATCCCGATGTGAGCCTGAAGGATGCGAGGGAGCGTAGGGACGCGGCACGCAAGCTGTTGGCTGATGGTATCGACCCTGGAGCACAGCGCCAGGCCATGAAGGCCGCAAGAGCCGCGCGAACCGCTAACAGTTTCGAGGCGGTGGCTCGGGAGTGGCACACCAAGCATTCACCAAATTGGAGCGCAGACCACGGCACACGGGTGCTGAGGCGACTTGAGCGGGATATATTCCCATGGCTCGGCGGCAGGCCAATTGCGGAAATAACAGCGCCGGACTTGCTGGTCGCCTTGCGCAGAATCGAGTCACGCGGCGCATTGGAGACAGCACACCGGGCATTGCAGAACTGCGGCCAGATATTCCGGTACGCGGTTGCTACAGGTAGAACAGAGCGCGACCCTTCCGGTGATCTGCGAGGCGCACTTCCACCATTTCGCAGCCGCAATCACGCCAGCATCACCGATCCCAAGCGCATTGGTGATCTGATCCGCGCTATTCGTGGATACGAAGGCTCGTTCGTCACTCGCTGCGCGCTCCAACTGGCTGCGCTGACATTTGTCCGGCCTGGCGAGCTGCGCCACGCCGAGTGGGAGGAAATCGACTTCGATAGAGCCGAGTGGCGAATCCCGGCGGAGAAGATGAAAATGAACGCACCGCACGTTGTGCCGCTCAGCCGCCAAGCCGTAGCGATCTTAACCGAGATTCACCCGCTCACGGGACATAAGGAATACGTTTTTCCCGGTGCTCGCGGCAACGCCCGTCCTATGTCCGAAAATACCGTAAACGCAGCACTGCGGTACTTGGGATACGCCAAAAATGAAATGACCGGGCACGGCTTCAGAAGCATGGCCAGTACGCTGCTGAACGAGCAGGGATGGCCGCGGGATGCCATTGAACGCCAACTTGCGCACGCAGAGCGTGATGAAGTGCGAGCAGCCTACAACTATGCCGAGCACTTACCTGTGCGTCGGCAGATGATGCAGAGCTGGGCTGATTACCTGGACGGGCTGGTGGCCGGAGCGAGGGTGCTGGCGATACGGGCGGGGTAGCCTCGCGCTGCTTTCTGCCGCACTAGTATTGCGCGGTATTTTATCGATATTGCCTGGCGGCATCGGAGTTAATGCTCACATCAAAAGTCATTCTATGGTAGCAACTAAATCCTCCTAAATTTGGAACTGTTTAAATTTGGTATAAATGTGGTTTGGCATAGCTTTATATAAGAACGTATAAGAACGTATAAGAATGTATTCAGTCGTATTCAGTCGTATTCAGTCGTATTTCAATAAGACGAACTAAAGCCGCTGGTTATTTTTAAAAATGCATGGAATAATTCCTATTGAAACGCGCTTGAACGACCTGATGCTATCCTTAAATGGATGCGTGAAACATATTTTGTTGAGAACACTAGCGAATACGTGGAGATACAATAGCTGCCGTTAATACACAAAAGTGCCCGGTTTGGCGCGCCAACGCCAAACCGGGCTGAGCCAGAAACAAGCACCTCCTAGTCCTGGCAAAACCAAGTATCGCCTGGTATTGCCCGCCTTACAACCGCTTGTTTCTGGCACCTCCCAAAACTAATAGACGGAGATGCCAAATGCCCGAGGGCCTAAACAACATCAAGCTTTTTTATACTGACCGCGAAGTCGGCGAGCGATATGGCGTTAGCCGTCTCTCAGTATGGCGTTGGGTGCGAGATGGACGCTTTCCACCACCTGTGAAGGTTGGTTCACGCGCAACCCGTTGGCGACTGGCCGACCTCGAAGCCTTCGAGGCCGAGCTAGGCCAGAACGCGGCGTGAAGGGGGCAGGAAATGCAAAAAAAGCAAAGCGCCGCTTCGCGGGCGGCGCTCTACGGGATCGCTTTGTCTGTGCAGGACAGAGAAAGTATACCCCGCCGAGCGCCTTCCGCTCAACCAATCGATGGCCTTCTGTCACGTCTGGGCCGGGCAAAACAAACCGGGCCTGGCCGCTGGATAGCACGTTGTCCAAGCCACAATGACCGCTCACCAAGCCTAAGTATTCGGGAAACCGACGACGGTACGGTGCTTTTAAAGTGCTGGACCGGGTGTAGCGCTGCCGATGTGATGGCCGCCTGCGGGCTCACCCTAGCCGACCTGTTCCCGGCGCCGCGCCAAGGCCGCGGTCCGCTGCGTCCGAGCGCGCGGTGGATACCCCACGATGTTCTACGCTGTCTTGCCGCCGAGACGCTTGTCGTCCTGGTGGCGGCTGAGGCCGTTGGACGTGGCCAGACGTTGAGCACTGACGATATGGAGCGGTTATCTGTAGCCGCTTCGCGGTTTTGGGCGGCAGCCAGGGAGGTAGGGCATGAGTAAGGAGCGGGGAGCCGCTTGGCTTGATGCTGAGGTTAAAAAGCACCTCAGCGGCAATACGCTATTCGAGATCGATACCACCAACGACGAGGGTAAGCCACGTGCACAAGCCGCAGTACTTACCGATATAGGCAAAACGCATGAGCTGTTCCACGATGGCGGAGAACCCTATGCCAGGGTGGGTGGTGGCGCATACTCGATTGCCAGCCCAGAGTACCGGGAGATTCTCGGCAGAGATTATTATCGGATTACCGGCAAAGGAGCCAATCGAAACGCGCTGGCTGATGCAACGAGCACGTTAGCCGCCATAGCCAAGTTCGACGGTGCCCAAGCCGGTGTATACCTTCGGGTTGGCGCGCACGGCGGTGGCATTGTCATCGATAGCGGCGACCCTGATTGGAGCGGGTACCACATCACGGACGATGGTTGGCGATCTGTTGCCGAGTTGCCTGTCCATTTCCGTAGGTCTGGGAAGCCATTGGCGCTTCCCAGGCCGACAGCGCCCGACTTCAGCAGGTTGTGGAATCACATCAACATAGCAGACGAGCATCGAGTGCTCGTTGCAGCTTGGCTACTGGCCGCACTCCGCCCACATGGTCCTTATCCAGTTTTGGCGCTGGTAGCGGAACAGGGCAGCGGAAAAAGCCACACCAGTCGAACGCTAAAAGCACTGACGGACCCATCAGCAACGCCGCTGCGCTCTCCGCCGCGAGACGAGCGTGACTTGCTGGTTGCAGCGGTATCGAGTCGGGTGCTCGCGCTCGACAACCTGAGCGGCCTGGACCATCGTCTATCGGACGCTCTGTGCAGGCTTTCCACTGGCGGCGCACTATCAGGCCGAAAGCTCTACACCGACAGCGACGAGACGCTTATCGAGGTACAGCGGCCTGTAATCCTGAATGGCATCGACGATATAGCAGCGCGTCCCGATCTCGCCGAGCGTTGCCTTCATATTAGCCTGCCGACGATCACCAAGCGCGTCTCTGAATCGGATATGCAGCGCGGCTTCAAAGCAGACGCGGGTGCCATATTCGCAGCGTTGCTCGATGGCGTATCTCTGGCGCTGCGAGACGTGGATCGGGCGCAGATTGCCCGGTTGCCGAGAATGGCCGACTTCGCCAAGTGGGCGGCGGCTGGCGTCCCGGCGCTCGGATTCAGTAGTGCGGAGTTCATCGCTGCTTACGGGCTGAACCAGGCGGACGCCATCGAGACCGGGCTCGACTCGTCTCTTGTCGGCCATGCGGTGCGCCGCTTCATGGATAACGAGTTCGAGTGGTCCGGCACTTCCGCCGAGCTGCTGAGACGGCTAACGATCATTAGCGACGACAGCGCTAACAAGGCGTGGCCGAGATCACCCAAGGGATTGGTGAACGCGCTTAGACGGCTGTCGCCATCGCTGCGGCACGTTGGGATTCACTGGCGGCAAGTAAGGACAGCGCAGCGGAATCTAGTCGAGCTATCGTGCAATGTGCAAAAACAAGTTCCACAACCTCCACAAGTTCCACAAATGGCGGCGCATCGCCGTTTTCCAGACAATGCGCAAGCTCCACTAAATCAGCCGCAAGTTCCACAACCTCCACTGCAAGTTCCACAACCGTCACCAAGTTCCACACCCGAAACCCGCGCTAGGAGTGGGTTTGTGGAACATGTGGAAGGTGTGGAGCTTAAAAACCAACCTTGCACGTCACCCGATGACGACGAGCGGGAGACCCGCATATGACCGCGCAAGCATTGGTTATCGAGTGCCAGAATCGCGGCCTATCCCTGCGGGTGGACGGTCGGGAACTGGTAATCCAAGGGCCGCTAGATACCGATCTCAAGGATCGCCTGCGCCAGCACAAGACTGAGCTGCTGGCGCTACTCAATCCGCGATGTGATCGGCACGGCCCCATCGAGCCGTGCTATTGCGGCTGCTGTTCGTTCTACCGCGAACCAGGCGGCAGTGATTGGCATTGCCGTGAATGTCACCCGGTAAAGCTAGCTGCGGGGTTCGTGCTTATGGTGGTCCCAGGGTGACCGCATGAGCTACCTGGAAACCATTGCATCACTAGAGCCCGGCGACCCGATCCCGCCTGACGAAGCTGCGTGGCTTGTCGGGGCGTTTCGCAGATTTTTGGAAATGGATGGCGATATTCCACTCGCGCAATGCTTCGGGCTGAAGCCTGAACCATTTCGTTCGGCGAAGTCGAAGAGAGATTATTATTTGCGTCGGGCGTTCGAATTGTTCGAGCCGAAAAAATCCCGTATCAATTCCAGCGCCGTTTCCCAATTCACAGCCGAAGTAAAAGCATTCGACCGTCACTACCGCCAATTCAAACGCACCGGGAAGATGCCACGTGGGCGAATGAATGCGTTTCTATGTCTCGCGTTCGACAGCGGCTGTATGGTATCCAGCAAAAGCCAAATACGACGAATCATTCAGCAGCAAAACTGATTCATTTCGAGCCCGATTTGGAATAAATCGAATGGTATAATTCGAGTATCGAAACAGGGGTTTTCTCAATGATCGAATACGACAAGCAAAAACTGCGACTCTTAGCCGCGCGGCGCGATCAGCTTAATTCCGTTACTGCTGATTTATCCGAGCGACTGCGCTTGGCTCGAACCGAATTGAAAAAGGCGCAGCAACACGCCGCCCGTGCAAAAACTGGCGAGGGTTTCGCGCGTGCCCGTGAACTGAGTGTTGACGAGTTCGAACGGATCGATGATTTAGGCGCTGAAGTTGATTTGCTGGACAACGAATTATGTGCGGCCCGCGAGCGCTTGGCGTACATCGATCCGGTGGTTCGCGGCTGCGAGGGATGGCTTAAAGGCAGTGGTGCGAGGCGCGGCGGGGAGTACCCCGCACCTACGCCTCCGAAAGATGTTGCCAAAACGAAGAAGTCGCTCGATCAACTGCGCGCCGAAATTGACTCGCTTACCGAGCAGCGTACCGCCATCGAAGAGGCGCCGTTACCACGTAACGAGACGTTGGGCCGCATTGAATCTTGGATTGCTGCTCGCGCTTCCGAGTTCCATTTGGGCGGGTTGGCCAACCAGTTCCCCATATACGAAAACCCAATCGACGCCGCTGCGCTGAGGATTTCCAAGGTTGCAACGCCGTTCACTGAAAACACTAGTATCGTTAGCTTTGACCTGGCGCCTGCGCTGTGCGCCTTACTTCCAGAACAACTCAAAGCGAGCCTAGCCGCTGAACTCAACACCGACGACAAGCAAGCCATCCCGGCCACCGCCCGTTCCGACAAACTGCACAAAATCAACGATCAGCTCCATGCGCTTGAAATTGAAGAAGAAATGCTTGTTTCCTCGCTAGAAGCCGCTGGCGAATTTGTTTACCGTCGAACGGGTTTCAAGCCAGAAATCGTGTTGGCCGCCCGCGAAACGGCTGATGCACCAAAGCCGTACGTTTCCCGGCAGGTTCCAGTCCAAAAATCGAGGCAAGGCAGCGTCCGATGAGCGCCTTTAGCGTGGCCAGGGCTGGCTGGGGTTACTGCGGGAGTGCCCGGTTAGCTATTCGTCCAAAACCCCGCAGAGCCCGTGGCCGCTACTCCTGCGGCGCGACAGGCAAGGCCCGTGGCCACCAAAGCTATTGGCCGATGGCAAAGGTGGTGGGTGCGGCTCGCGGCGGCGGAACCGCTGAATCTGCTCCGCCGGCACGCCGCGTATTTTTATCAGTACGGAGATTATCAATGACCAACCCAACAACTGGACCCGGTTACCCGACCCAATCCGAGCTTGAGCACTACGAGCAGCTTAGGCGCGAGCGAAAGGCCAAGGCGGGTCGAGGCGTTGAGCAGAACAGCCAGCCGAACAGCAAGACTTCGCAACCGATCCAGGAATCGTGGGCGAGGGCCTTCGCCGCCGTTCGCAGTGAGCATCGAGCTATTGGGTGAGAATTCAAGCCAGGGACCCTGGAAATGTGAACTTGTTCACGGGTAATTCGGACCCCAATTATTTTCTAGCGATAGCCCTTGAAAATAAGGCTGATTATTTTTTATGAGTGCGGGTGAAGCCATGCAGCGATCATCAGAACGCGGATTCTTGGACGAACTGGCCGGTATGCCACCCGCCGAACGGGTAATTATGCTGGCGCGTGCGGTCGGCGAAGTAATCCGGGCATCGACCCTAGACCACATCGACCGACGCGAAGCGGTTGACTCATGCCTTCTGATAATCGAAAAGTCTGCCGGGTTGCGACTGTAAACGTGACTGTCACTGCTTAAAAAGCCGTCCGTGGAAACACGGGTAAAATCCATCACCATCGTCGGTTCGGTCGGACACTCTTAAGTGCATTGATGTTTTTATAATCACTTTCA
This sequence comes from Gammaproteobacteria bacterium, assembly GCA_030433275.1. Taxonomy (GTDB): domain Bacteria; phylum Pseudomonadota; class Gammaproteobacteria; order Nitrococcales; family Nitrococcaceae; genus Nitrococcus. The sequence continues at coordinate 4,619 of JAUILK010000019.1, read as the reverse complement.
ATTCGTTCATTTCAGATTTTCGATAACTCCCTTATTATCGAGCGGTTTACGCAACCGCGCGACACAATGAGGAGAAAATTAATGCAATGGTTCGATCCGCACAGTCGTATACGCAGCTCTAAGCATCGCAAAATCTATGCCTACTACACACTCGCCTATACACTGATCGATTTTCTAGCGGCAGTGATGTTTATCACAGGCAGCGTGTTTTTCTTCGACGAAGCCACTGTCTACGCCGCTACTTGGCTCTTTCTGATTGGTTCGATCTTCTTTGCCCTGCGTCCAACGACCACCTTGCTGCGCGAACTTGCGCTCATCCGTGCGGGCGACTACGTGGACGTGGTGAAGCGATAAGATTCGCCTCACGCAGGATCATTTACTGTACATGGGCTGATCGGCCGTAGGGGGGGGTGCCGCTGGGAAGGCTCGCTAAAAAGCGCCGATATCCATGAGCTGGCCGGGCGGTAAGAAAAAGGCCAGGCATCCGTGCCCAGCCAGAGGTTTAGAGAGAGGATTTAGAAAACCACATCCCGAAAACTAGCGCATTTCACGCTGCGCGCTAGTGTCAAAAGTTACAGGGTTACCTGACACGTGGCGCTCAATCGACGGATCGCACGTAATATATGGCCACCTAAAGGCTTTTAGATGCAGGGCGCGAAACATGACTAGGTGCCATTCATTGAATGGCAGATTCGCACATCCATCATCCAGGGCAGAAGGCTCGCAGCGCAGCGAGACGGCGCGCACTGATAGAGAACTCTCTGTCTGAGTATTTAATCTTGTTGGGTAAGCAGCATTGTCTCGCCAAGAGCAGCGAGGATGTTTTTTAGGCGCCGACCCAAGGGTTCTTGGAAGTTCAGCTAGAGTATAGCGCCCTTAATGACGAGAATAGAATTCGTGCGGGCTAATGTCTAATTTTCGACCTAACCATTTAATCATATCTCCGCTGACTAGCTTTGGTAGTGATATCGATATAATGTCGTTTTCAGTCTCAATAATATAGCTTTCTGAGTCGTCCGCATCTTGTATTATATTAACTCCAAATTCTTTTAAGGTTTCCAATATCTTTGTTCTAACTAATGAGCCAATGATGTTGCCATTTGGGTCCCACGGTGGAGGAATTTTCATTATTCATGGCCGGGCGCGCATGTACTCGATATTTTTGTAAGGGAATAGAGGTTCTTTTAAGTCATGCTTACCCGAAAGGGTAAAGGAATATTCATTCCCATCCTTAATTTCCTCGACAATAGATGTTGGGGTTCGGGTTAAGATTTTCTCAATAGAACCATACCGTTCTAAATGTGCCTGAATAGTTCTGCGAAGCCCTTTCTGGAAACGTCCCTGGACGTCCTCCAAGGTTGAACCACACGCAGCATAGTCAACTTCTATGCCCTGCGCGTTCCATAACCCGTCGCCATCCTGGCTCACCAATACGTGCAAGTTCATTATTACCGTGTGAGATCGACCAGCACGCCGATGCAATGCGTGCGCGCTTCTCTGTTTTTTCATAGTCTAGCCCATCCAACCTGAAAATCGTTCTCTTGGTCACTTTCTTATATGTTCGTACCTTGTAGCCTATTATGTCTTCTGCGGAGCAGCCCCCACCCGCATTGCTGACTGTAGCACAGCCTACGTTAAACTCTATTAAGTGCCGAAGGACAGCGCGGCCCGAAAAAGACGGGTCATTTTGACCCGTCTTTCGACGGGCACGCAACAGCCGATTCTTATGGCGGGTAGTGCTCATCCATGACACATATGCGTCATCCGTGGGGCGTATGTGTCATATGTAAGCACTTGAAAATATTAAGTGAATGACGCTTATGACGCTTATGACGCTTATTTCTGCACCTTGCACGGTGGGCTCATATTCCTTTTAAGCCGTGACAATCACGTATAAAATGGCGTGACAGTCACCATTGGGTATGGTCATGCCACGCAAGTCGATTGGTCCAAAAGCAATGAGCCCGGCACAGCGCAAGCGCGAGCAGCGCAGCCGAGATAGAACCACCGTCATGGAGACGCCATCCGAGCAGTGGTCGGCGCGTATCTGCCTATACGTACTGCAATCGGCGCGCTATGTCGATGCACTCAAGGCGGGTGCCTGGCGACAGCTGGGAAGGCTCAACGGCTGGGAAATGTGAATGTCACGGATCAACGCGCTATCTGAATGTTCCCGCATAGACGAGTGTCAATCATGTGAAGGCCGGGTAGGCCGAGCTGCGGCGAAGGAAAAAGAAAAAGAAAGCTGCGAGTTTAGTGCTGCCACAACTAGTGGCACGACTAAACCATTAGGACCCAACCGATCCAGCACCGCCAAAGCAAAGGCCAGCGGCGCGATCTTTCGGCCGACCAGCGCTATCTGATCTGGAAATCATGCGCAGAGAAAAGCGAGGAATGGCTGGCCGAGCAGAGGCGAATATACGAACAGGCCAACTCGAAGCGTAGCAGCGCAACCAAGAAACAGCATGAAACGAGCAATCCTAGAGCAGGCGAGAAGATTGTTTCTGGTCCCGCCACAACTAGTGGCGACACCAAACGTGATTACAGTGGCTAACAAGGCCGAGGCCCTAGCGAGCTATGCCAAGCAGGCAAAAGACGAGTCCATGCACAAGATGGCCGAGCGCATCCAGGCGAGGGCGATTCGGCGGTGTGGGGAATTGCTTAAACAGATTGAGCCTGGAAAGACTGGGCCTAAGCAATTAGGTGCGGGCGCCCATACTCAATTATCGCGCAAGGACGCGGCCACCGAGGCGGGGCTGTCAAAACACCAACAAGTACAGGCCATGCGTGTCTACGCCAGGCAGGCACGGAATAAGAATCTCGAAGTCGACGCTGCCGAGATTCGGCTTCGTGCCGAGCGCCGGCTAGGCGAGCTCATAGCCGCTCAGAAGGCGACGGTGGGGTTGAACACTGGGCGAGCCGGGAAGGGCAGGCCGCGTTTAGGCGGTTCCTTGTCGGAACCGCCTAAAGACTCAATACCCACCTTAGCCGAGGCTGGCATAGACAAGAAGCTGTCCAGCCGGGCGCAGGAGCTGGCGGCGGTGCCGCAAAGGATTGTCAGTCCGGGTGCATCCTGGCGGATCGAAATCCTATCGGTTGCGTTACAAGGTCCATGGGAAAACCGAGCGCATGGTGCTGGGTAGCGTGGATGACATGACGCTTGCTCAAGCGCGTGAGAAAGCGGCAGAGGCTCGCAGGCTTGCTCGTAGTGGCACCAGCTTGGCTGCAGAGGCGCTGCGTCGAGCTATCGTGCAACACGCAAAAACAAGCTCCACAAGTTCCACATGTTCCACAAACCCAAGCGCAGCAAGGGTTTCATGAAAAACCGCAAGTTCCACTAAGCTCCACGCAAGCACCACAAGCTCCACGCCTAAGCTCCACGCAGAACTCATTAAGTTCCACAGGCTCCACTAAGTTCCACTCCAAAACCCGCACCAGCTATGGGTTTGTGGAACATGTGGAAGGTGTGGAACTTAAAAACGGACATTGCACGATGCCCGATGACGACGAGCGGGGGCGACAGCGTATCAGCAAGGCACAAATTGAACTTGCTTACTTGATGCTCGAATGCATCCGCGATGCGAACATCGTTGCCGCTGATATGTTCGACAGGCCGAGGGAGCAAGAGAGCGCGGCATAAGTCTGCCGGAGCCACGACACGACCCGGCTTAGGCCGGGTTTTTTGTTGCGCGGTAACCTCCATTTCATGACGGTATATCTGACGGTATATGGAGAATCGGTAATAGGAAAAATAGCTCAACTGTGCGGGCTGTAGACTACAATGTGATTGACTACCGAAAAATCCAACGCTTCATGAACGCTCACCGCGAACGCCTGAATGCGCCCTGCCAACTCCACTGGAAGCGCGCACCCGCCCATACCTCGATTCGTCATAACCTCCAGAGCCTGGACCCCGAGGAGATCGACGCGGTCTTCCGCCGCCGTTCCTCCCACCTGGATGAGGAAGCGCTATTCAAGCGGCATCACGCGCGAGCAGTTTGAACAGCTCAGACCATTATTGGAGGGTGCGCGTAAGCGCACCAAACCGACGGCAGTGGATCTCTACGAGATGCTCCGCGCGATCCTGTATCTGCTCAAAAGCGGTTGTCAGTGGCGGATGTTGCCGGGCGAGTTTCCGAAGTGGCGCACGGTTCATTCCTACTTTGCCAAGTGGAGCGAACCGCGAGGAGAGGATGGCAGCCTGCTGGAGCAGGCGTTAAAAAAAACAGGTTGGTGCGGCCCGTACCCGAGGGGGGCGCCGCGAGGCGACGAGTTTTTTGATCGTTGATACGCAAAGCGTGAAGAACACCAACAGCGCCGAACGCAAGGGGTATGATGCGGGCAAGAAGGTCTCGGGAATCAAACGCCCTATTGCGGTGGATACCCAAGGGTTGCCGCATGCCGTTGCGATCACTACGGCCAATGTGACCGATCGCAAAGGGGCCTTGGAGGCCATGGAGCGATGTTCATCGAATCTACAGTCGATTCAGAGCGTGTTGGTGGATGGCGGGGCTACAACGGGACGCTCTTTTGCGCAAGCCGTGCAGGAGAAGCTCCAGGCCACGGCACAGGTGGTCAAACGTAACGGTGCGCACACCTTTGCTGTGTTACCCCAACGT
>JAUILK010000018.1 GCA_030433275.1 Gammaproteobacteria bacterium | reverse complement strand
GTGGTGGTCATGATGAGCGCGAGCAGACGCTGAACCAGATGCTGGTGGAGATGGACGGTTTCGAGGGTAGCGAGGGGATCATCGTCATTGCGGCGACCAACCGGCCGGATGTCTTGGATCCGGCGTTGCTCCGTCCTGGCCGTTTCGACCGACAAGTGGTGGTGCCATTGCCTGATGTCCGGGGCCGCGAGCAGATCCTCAAGGTGCATATGGCAAAAGTGCCCTCCGTGGAGGACGTCGATATCCGTGTCATCGCCCGAGGCACTCCAGGGTTCTCCGGCGCGGATTTGGCGAACCTGGTGAATGAAGCGGCGCTGTTCGCTGCCCGTCGGAATAAGCGGTTGGTCAGCCAGCAGGATTTCGAGGACGCCAAGGACAAGATCATGATGGGCGCCGAGCGCAAGTCCATGGTCATGAGTGAGGATGAGAAGCGCTTGACGGCCTACCATGAGGCTGGCCATGCTGTGGTGGGATTGCTCTCGCCCGAGCATGATCCGGTCCACAAGGTAACGATCATCCCACGCGGACGGGCGCTGGGCGTGACCATGTTCCTGCCTGAAGAGGATCGTTATAGCTACACTAAACAGCGGCTCAACAGCCGCTTGGCAAGCCTTTTTGGCGGGCGCCTTGCAGAGGAGATGATCTTCGGTCGGGAGCGAGTCACCACCGGTGCGCAGAACGACATTCAGAATGCCACCGACATAGCTCGTAACATGGTTACGAAATGGGGGTTGTCCGATCGTATGGGGCCGCTTGCCTATGGTGAGGATGAGGGCGAGGTGTTTCTGGGTCACACAGTAACTCAGCATAAGCAAATCTCCGATGAGACAGCCCATGCCATTGATGAAGAAGTCAGGCGCATCATTGATGAGAATTATCAGCAAGCCAAGCAGATCCTCGAAGAAAATACCGACAAGCTGACTAATATGGCAGATGCGTTAATTAAGTATGAAACGCTGGACCGTGAGCAGATCGACGACATCATGAATGGGCGTCCGCCGCGTCCACCCAAGGATTGGGACGGTCCGGCGGCATCCTCAGGCCTCGATAAACAATCTGGATCTGGCGAGAAGGCACCGGGTGATGAACCGGGCGGTAAAATCGGTAGACCGGCCAGTGAGCATTGATTGAGGCGCGTATAGTGGAGCCTGCATTGCCGCTGCTTAATTGCGGCGGCAAACTGCTCGATCTATCATCGCCTCGTGTGATGGGTGTACTGAATGTCACTCCCGATTCCTTTTCGGACGGGGGTGATTTTTTTTCCCGGCAAGCCGCTATTGCTCGGGCGTGGAGCATGGTGGAGGAAGGCGCGGCAATTGTTGACGTGGGTGGCGAATCCAGTCGCCCGGGTGCAGCAGAGGTAACGGTTGCCGAGGAATTGCGGCGCGTGTTACCGGTGATCGAAACGCTGGCCCGAGAACTGCCGGTACCTGTTTCATTGGATTCCACTAAGCCGGAGGTGATGCGCGCGGCCGCCAGCGCCGGCGCAGGGCTAATCAACGATATCATGGCGCTACAGCGTCCGGGAGCACTTGCTGCCGCTGCGGAGACGAGCCTGCCGATTTGCCTGGTCCATATGCAAGGCATCCCACGAACGATGCAATTGGATCCGCGCTATGACGACGCAGTAGAGGAGATTCACCGTTTTTTCGTGACGCGCATCCTCGCCTGTGAAGCGGCTGGAATAGCTCCTGAGCGGTTGATCATCGATCCGGGCTTTGGTTTTGGTAAAAAAACGCAGGATAATCTGCATTTGCTGAGAGCGCTCAATCGTTTTTGTGATTTGAGGTTGCCCGTATTGGTGGGGTTTTCCCGGAAATCTTTTCTGGGCGATCTTACCCAGCGTCCGGTTGCCGAACGGCTGGCAAGCGGATTGGTAGCAGGTGTGATTGCTGTGCTGAAAGGTGCGCGGATTATCCGTACCCATGATGTCGCAGCGACGGTTGATGCTTTGCAAATCGCCGAACAAGCACACTGTTACCAGAACTGAAAACAGGCCGCTGGTATTGCGTGCTCGATCATTCGTGCTTTGAGTTGCGGCCGGCGGTGGTGTGGATTCGGTTCGTGATCTGCTGATGAATACGAGCTGTGAGAAATCTGGAAGCTCTTGATATTTAATAGTTGCGCGGAAACTAGGGATTCTTCCATGGACAAGCGCTATTTTGGAACGGATGGTATCAGGGGGCGCGTCGGTGAATTTCCGATAACGCCGGATTTTATGCTCAGGCTGGGTTGGTCTGCCGGGCGCGTTCTTTCCGATTGCAGCGCCAGCAATCAGGTGCTTATCGGCAAAGATACGCGGATCTCGAACTATATGTTCGAGTCGGCTTTGCAGGCTGGTTTGTCTGCGGCGGGGATAAATATCCAGCTGCTAGGGCCTATGCCGACTCCAGCCATTGCATACCTTACTCGGGCCCTGCAGGCCAACGCAGGCATCGTAATCAGTGCCTCCCACAATCCTCATCACGATAACGGCATCAAATTCTTCTCCACGGCGGGGCGCAAGCTCGACGATAAGACAGAGTTGGCTATCGAGGCGGCTATGGAAGAGCCGCTTACCACCGTCGCCTCGGGGCGACTCGGAAAGGCGTATCGGATGATGGACGCCCCTGGCCGCTACATTGAGTTTTGCAAGCATTCTGTGCCTTTCGGCACCCGCCTGGATGGTTTTAAACTGGTCGTTGATTGTGCGAACGGTGCTAGTTACCAAGTGGCCCCGGCCGTGTTTCGCGAACTCGGGGCAGAAGTGAATTGTCTCGGAGTGGCGCCGGATGGGCTCAATATCAATGTTGATTGTGGCTCACTCTATCCCGGCCGTTTGCAGCAAGCGGTTTTGAGCAGTGGCGCGGATGCGGGGATCGCCTTGGATGGCGATGGTGATCGGGTAATTATGGTGGACGAGTCCGGAGCGGTGCTCGACGGTGACGAACTGCTTTGGATTATCGCGCGTGATCGGCAGCGACAGGGCACGCTACGCGGACCGGTGGTCGGGACTGTTATGACCAATTTAGGTCTGGAGCAGGCGCTTGGCGAGTTGGGCGTGTCGTTGTTGCGTGCCAAGGTTGGTGATCGTTATGTATTGGAAATGTTACTCGATCACCACGGTGCTGTGGGTGGAGAGTCATCCGGCCATATTATTTGCCTGGATCGCACGAGCACCGGCGATGGTATTGTTTCTGCTCTGCAGGTGCTCCGTTGTATGAGCGTATCGACCCAGCCGCTCAGTCGGTTGCGTGAAGGGATGACCAAATTGCCGCAGCACATGGTGAGTGTTCCTGTAGCGCGGCGCTTGGATCCGTTTCAAGTACCGGCCATCGCCGCCGCGGTACGGGAGGTCGAGAGCGAACTGGGCAAGCATGGCCGGGTATTGCTGCGCTCTTCCGGCACCGAGCCGGTTATCCGCGTAATGATCGAAGGTAGAGATCGCCAGCGTGTACATCGGTTGACGGAGCAGTTGGCGGCTCGGGTAGCCGAAGCTTTACTTGCCGTTCCGGCCATCGCCGATTGATTTCAAGCTGAGCGAAGCGTAATCTTGCCGCCACCTTTACAGGAACTGGGTCCGCTGTCTAATGCGTACAACGTTAATCGCCGGCAATTGGAAGATGAACGGGGCGCGGGGGCGTGCTCGAGAGCTGATACAAGCGATTATTGCGGGGCTCCCCTCAACCCCGAATTACGAGATTGTTATCTGCCCGAGTTTTGTTTTTCTCCCCGATGCAGCTGAAGCATTGGCGACTAGCTGTGTCGGTTTGGGCGCTCAAAACGTCTGCGATCAGGATCAAGGGGCCTACACCGGAGAGGTGGCTGGGGATATGCTGGCCGAACTTGGCTGTCGTTGGGCCATCGTGGGGCATTCTGAGCGACGGCAACTCTACGGCGAGTCCAATGCATTGGTGGCTAGCCGTTTTGCCGCTGCACAGCGCCACGGTTTGACGCCGATTTTCTGCGTCGGTGAAAAACTTGAGGAGCGTGAAGCGGGGGCGACCGAGGCGGTTCTAGACGAGCAGCTACGCGCTGTATTCGAACATCAGGGCGCCCAGGCGTTCCGCTCCGCGATTATTGCCTATGAACCGATATGGGCCATTGGGACCGGGCGTACCGCCACCCCGGAACAGGCACAAGGAGCCCATGCCTATATTCGTAATCGAGTAGCGGAGTATGATGATGCCGGCGCGGCTGCCGAGCTCCGAATTCTCTATGGCGGGAGTGTAAAGCCGGAGAATGCGCAGACTCTATTCAGGCAGCCGGATGTCGACGGTGGGCTTATCGGCGGGGCCTCGCTCCATGCGGATGATTTTCTTGCCATTTGTCGGGCCGGTGATCTTTAACGAGGGTACCTCCATTCAATGCTAGGAACGCGGGATTTATGTATACCGCTATTTTAATCACCCATCTTGTCATTGCCGTTACCCTTATAGGGCTCGTGCTGCTTCAACACGGGAAAGGAGCGGATGCCGGTGCCGCTTTTGGCAGCGGTGCATCGACTACCGTGTTCGGGGCCCGTGGTTCCACTTCTTTTCTGAGTAAAGTGACGACCCTCTTTGCAGCTGGTTTTTTCGGGACCAGTCTGGTGCTTACCATGCTTGCTGGCGGTTATAGCCAGCCGCACAGCGTTATTGACCGCAGTGTAGAGCGAAGCGAATCATCGGCACTACCGAAAGAGTCATCTCCAGCGCAAACCACGCATGAATCGTTGCCTGGGCCTGCGCCTGATACAATGCCCGCGCCGCCTCCGACTCCTCCGAACAGCCCGTAGTGGTTTCGGAAATTGCCGAGTGTGGGCTCAGCTGATAGAATAATACGCTTTGGCTACAGCTTGTGCCTAGGCTTTGTGCCATCGGCATTCTGATAAGTAAGGCATTGTTCCGATGGCGGTATTCTGGATCGAAACGGTCTGGGGCAAAGAGCAAGTCGACGGCCGCGCGGATGTGGTGGAACTGGTAGACACGCTGTCTTGAGGGGGCAGTGGCGCAAGCCGTGCCGGTTCGAGTCCGGCCATCCGCACCATAACTAATCCGTTTCACCGGCATGTAACCCGAGTCACTGGGCTTGTTGCGCTCGGTTATGAGGAATAGTTGTTCATGCTTGAGAGTTATTTGCCAATTCTCGTCTTTCTCGTGATCGCTATGTTCGCCGGTTTGGTCCCGCTCATAGCCGGGATAGTCCTCGCGCCACGGCGTCCGGATGAGAACAAGCTCTCACCATACGAATGCGGCTTCGAAGCGTTCGAAGACTCCCGAATGAAGTTCGATGTGCGCTATTACCTCGTCGCCATCCTGTTTATCATTTTTGACTTGGAAATCGCTTTTCTTTTCCCATGGGCTGTCGTGCTGGACCAAGTGGGCCTGTTTGGTTTCGTCGCCATGGCGATTTTCGTGGGTATCCTTTTAATCGGGTTTCTCTACGAGTGGAAAAAAGGGGCGCTGGAATGGGAATAGAAGGCGTTCTCGAGCGAGGTGTTGTCACCACCTCGGCAGACAAGTTGATCAACTGGGCCCGGACAGGTTCGTTGTGGCCGATGACCTTCGGTCTGGCGTGTTGTGCTGTGGAGATGATGCATGCCGGTGCCGCGCGCTATGATTTGGATCGGTTCGGTATCGTGTTCCGCCCCTCGCCGCGGCAGTCGGATGTGATGATCGTAGCCGGTACGCTGGTGAACAAAATGGCGCCCGCTTTGCGTCGGGTTTATGACCAGATGGCTGATCCGAAATGGGTTATCTCCATGGGTTCTTGTGCCAACGGCGGTGGCTACTATCACTACTCTTATGCGGTGGTGCGCGGATGTGATCGGATTGTGCCGGTGGATGTGTACGTGCCCGGCTGTCCGCCGACTGCCGAGGCACTGTTGTTCGGCATCATTCAATTGCAGAAAAAGATTCGCCGCACCAACACGATCGCCCGCTGAGGGGGGAGCTCATGGCTGTTGTAGTGGAACAATTGGCCGGGCGCATTAAGCAGGTATTAGATGGCCGGCTCAACGAAACGCAAATTCATTGTGGTGAACTCACGCTCGTGGTCAAACCAGCTGAGCTGGTGCCGGTGATGCAGATGTTGCGCGACAACGAAGCATTCCGCTTTGATCAGCTCATCGATATCAGCGGTGTGGATTATGCGGCCTATGGCCAGGATGAATGGATCACCGAGCAAGCCAGTGCGACTGGGTTTAGCCGGGGAGTCGACGGTTTTACGACCGGACGATTGGGGCTTACCGGGATTTATGGCGTGCATGAGATTAAGTCCAACACGGGCCGCCGCTTTGCAGCTGTTTACCACTTGCTCTCGGTTGCCTTGAATTATCGAGTGCGCGTGCGTGCTTTTTGTGAGGACGATAATTTTCCCATGCTTGACTCCATCACCTCGATCTGGAGTTGCGCCGACTGGTTCGAGCGCGAGGCATTCGATTTGTTCGGCATTATTTTTGACGGTCATCCGGATTTGCGACGGATTCTCACTGACTACGGTTTTGTCGGCCACCCCTTCCGTAAAGATTTCCCCTTGATCGGCAATGTAGAGGTTCGCTATGACGAGGATCGTCAGCGTGTGGTCTACGAGCCAGTGAGTATTGCTCCGCGCGTACTCGTGCCACGGGTCGTTCGTAAAGATAACCGCTATGCCGATTGGGTATCGGGGGGAAGCCGCAACGATGCCTGAGATCAGCAGTTACACCGTCAATTTTGGGCCTCAGCATCCTGCGGCGCATGGCGTGTTGCGGTTGGTTCTGGAGATGGATGGCGAGGTGGTTCGGCGGGTTGATCCACACATCGGTCTGTTGCACCGCGCCACCGAGAAGCTCGCCGAGACCAAGCCGTTCAATCAAAGTATCGGCTACATGGATCGGTTGGACTATGTATCCATGATGTGCAATGAGCACGCTTATGTGCTTGCCATCGAAAAGCTGTTGGGCTTCGAACCGCCGCTTCGAGCGCAGTACATCAGGGTGCTCTTCGACGAGCTTACGCGGATCCTGAATCACCTGCTTTGGCTGGGGGCGCACGCGCTCGATGTGGGTGCCATGACGGTGTTTCTGTATTGTTTCGCTAAACGTGAAGACCTCATGGACTGCTATGAGGCCGTTTCTGGCACCCGAATGCACGCAACCTATTATCGTCCCGGCGGAGTTTACCGGGATCTGCCAATGCAGATGCCGCAGTATCAACCTTCTCCGAAGCGCTCGCAGAAGGATTTGGATCGTCTCAACCGCTCTCGTCAAGGTTCGATGCTGGACTTTATCGAGCATTTTGCGGCGGAGTTTCCGCATTGCATTGATGAGTACGAGACTCTGCTGACCGACAATCGCATCTGGAAGCAGCGTTTGGTGGACGTGGCCGTGGTGAGTCCGGATCGAGCCTTGCAATTGGGTTTCACCGGCCCAATGCTGCGCGGCTCCGGTATCGAATGGGACCTGCGCAAGAAACAACCCTACGAAGTGTATGATCGATTGGATTTCGATATCCCCGTAGGGACCAACGGTGATTGTTATGACCGCTACCTAGTCCGAGTCGAGGAAATGCGCCAAAGCGTGCGCCTTATCACGCAGTGCGTCGATTGGTTGCGCGCTAACCCCGGCCCGGTAATGGTTGTTGACCACAAGGTCGCGCCCCCCTCCCGCGAGGAGATGAAGGATGACATGGAATCACTCATCCATCATTTCAAGCTTTTCACGGAGGGCTATTGCGTGCCGGAAGGCGAAGTCTATGCAGCTGTGGAGGCACCCAAGGGCGAGTTTGGCGCCTATATCATTTCCGATGGTGCCAACAAGCCTTATCGGCTCAAGCTGCGTGCTCCGGGTTTCGCGCATCTGGCGGCTATGGATGAGATGAGTCGTGGTCATATGCTGGCTGACGTGGTCACCATCATCGGCACACTGGATATCGTTTTCGGGGAGATCGATCGGTGAAGCGCAAGTCTTTGTCGGAGAAGCACCTTAGCGCCGAGCAGCGTAGCGAAATCGATCATTGGCTTGCCAAATTTCCCGGCGAAGGTAAGCGTTCGGCCGTGATTCCCGCCTTACACATTGCCCAGGAGGGCAATGGCGGTTGGCTCAGCCGGGAGTTGATGGATGCCGTTGCCGAGTATCTCGATCTTTCGCCGGTAGCCGTCTACGAAGTGGGAACTTTCTACTCGATGTTCGATCTTGAGCCCACCGGACGGCATAAGGTCAATATCTGCACCAACATCTCCTGTCTGCTGCGTGGTGCCGAGCGCATTGTCGAGCACGTTGAGAATAAGCTCGGTATTTCGGTGGGAGAGACGACGGCTGATGGTCGCATAACCCTCAAAGGAGAGGAGGAGTGTCTGGCCGCCTGCGCCTCAGCGCCGATGATGTTGGTGGATGAGGAGTACTACATCGATCTTACCCCGGAGAAAGTGGACGAGATTCTGGACAAGTTGGAGTAGCCATGACAAACGAGGTTTGCTTCGCGACGCTCCGATTCGACCGACCATGGGCGCTCGACAACTACCGTAAGGTAGGAGGCTATCAAGCGTTACACAAGCTCTTCGAGCAAAAAATCAAGCCGGAGGAGATCGTCGAGGAAATTAAGCGTTCCGCCCTGCGGGGGCGGGGAGGGGCTGGTTTCCCGACCGGAGTCAAGTGGAGCTTCATGCCCCGAAACGCGCCGGGGCAAAAATATATTGTCTGTAACTCCGATGAGTCGGAACCGGGCACCTGTAAAGATCGCGACATTTTACGCTATAACCCGCATGCCCTTATCGAGGGGATGATCATCGCCGGCTACGCTATGGGGGCCAGCGTTGGGTACAACTATCTGCGTGGAGAGTTCATGCGCGAGCCTTTTCAGCGGATGGAGCAGGCATTGGGCGAGGCGCGGGCAGCCGGCTATCTCGGCGAGGACATTCAGGGCAGTGGCTTCAGCTTCCAATTGCACAATGTCTATGGCGCCGGCGCCTATATCTGCGGTGAGGAGAGTGGGTTGCTCGAGTCTTTGGAAGGCAAAAAGGGTATGCCACGCTACAAGCCGCCGTTTCCGGCACAGTTTGGTCTTTACGGCCGGCCGACGACTGTGAATAACACAGAGACTTTTGCCTCGGTCCCTTCGATTATCCGTAACGGCGGGGAGTGGTTTCTTGGGCTTGGAAGGCCGAACAACGGCGGTGTCAAGTGTTTCTCCGTCTCGGGTCACGTGGTCAAGCCGGGTAATTATGAAGTTCCCATGGGAATCCCTTTCCGTGAATTGCTTAAGATGGCGGGGGGGGTTCGTGATGGTCGTAGACTCAAAGCCGTGATACCCGGTGGTTCGTCGATGCCGATGGTGCCGGGAGCGCAGATGCTTGAACTCGATATGGATTACGACAGCCTTGTCAAGGCCGGCTCCGGTCTAGGCTCCGGCGGGGTGGTTGTTATGGATGAAACCACCGATATGGTTAAAGTTATCTTGCGGATATCTCGCTTCTATTATGCCGAGTCCTGTGGCCAATGCACGCCTTGTCGCGAGGGCTGTGGCTGGATGTATCGAGTGATCAAGCGAATATCCGAAGGCAAAGGTCGCATGGCGGATCTGGAGTTGCTTGAATCGGCGGCAGGGCAGATCGCAGGGCATACGATTTGTGCCTTCGGCGAAGCCGCGGCTTGGCCAGTGCAAAGCGTGCTCAAGCACTGGCGCGATGAGTTTGTGCACTACATCGAACATAAGCGTTCGGTTGTCGAGGAGCGTGCCGCATGAATGCGCGAGTCGATCGGAGCGAGCCGGAGATGGTGACCATCGAGGTCGACGGAGTGGAGCTTCGGGCTCAGAAGGGATCGATGCTCATCCAGTCCACCGACCCGGCCGGCATCGATATCCCGCGTTTTTGTTACCATCGCAAACTCTCAATCGCCGCCAACTGCCGTATGTGTTTGGTAGAGGTGGAGCGCGCGCCCAAACCACTGCCAGCCTGCGCCACCCCCGTAACCGAAGGCATGAAGGTATGGACCCGGTCCAAGGGTGCGTTGGCCGCACAACGCGGCGTCATGGAATTCCTGCTGATCAATCACCCGCTTGATTGCCCTATCTGTGATCAGGGTGGCGAATGCGAATTGCAAGACCTTTCCATGGGTTTCGGACGCAGTTTGTCCCGATTTGCCGAGCGCAAACGGGTGGTCAAGGATGAGGATCTCGGTCCTCTGGTTGCTACAGAGATGACCCGTTGTATCCACTGCACGCGCTGCGTTCGTTTCTTGGATGAGATTGCCGGTCAACATGAGCTCGGCGGCATGTACCGCGGAGAGCATATGGAGATCAGTACCTTTTCCGGGCGGGGCGTACGCTCGGAGCTATCGGGCAACATTATCGATCTTTGTCCTGTCGGGGCACTCACCTCCAAGCCCTTCCGGTTTCGGGCACGAGCTTGGGAGATGCTGAGCCATCCGAGTATCGCACCACACGACGCGATCGGCTCGAATCTTTATATCCACCAAGTGCAAGGAACGATCAAGCGTGTGGTACCGCGGGATAACGATCAGATCAACGAGAGTTGGATTGCCGATCGCGACCGGTTCAGCTATGAGGGGGTCTATAGTGAGGACCGTCTTAGGCGACCGTTGCTGCGACAAGGTAAAACCTGGGAGGAGGTTGAGTGGCAAGACGCCTTGCAAGCCGCGGTTGCTGGGCTGCAGCGGACGGTTGAGGAATATGGGGCCGAACAACTTGGTGCATGGGTATCACCAAGCGCCACTCTTGAGGAAATGTATCTGCTCGGGCGGCTGCTGCGCGGGCTGGGCAGTAATAATATCGATCATCGGTTGCGCCAAGCCGATTTCCGTGATGATGCGATAGCTCTCCGTTTCCCCCATCTAGGCTTGCCGATTGCGGATGTCGAACGGCTTGATGCTGCCCTGGTGATCGGTTCTTATACACGGTGGGATTTGCCGCTTTTCAATCATCGCTTACGCAAGGCCGCGCGCGCGGGCGGAAAGATGATGTTTTTGAATCCTCGGGCGTTTGATTGGAACTTCCCACTCGCCGATGAGCACGTTGTGTCGGTCCGAGACTTCGCCATAGAGCTTGCGTTGATCGTGGCGGCATTGGTTGAGCACAAGGCAGTTGCGCGGCCCGAACAGCTGGATACTTGGTTGGCGCAACGTACGCCAAACGCTGTGCACCGGCGTATTGCCGAGTGCTTAGCACAGGGGGAGCGCAGTGGCGTGTTCGTAGGCGCGCTCGTTGAAGCGCATCCAGCGGGCGCCGAACTCCGGGCTTTGGCCGCGTTGTTGGCTGAGCTCTCTGACAGCAGCTACGGCCTGCTTTCTCAGGGTGCCAACAGCGCTGGGGGTTGGCAGGTGGGCGCTATTCCGCAGCATCAGCCGGGGCAAATGGGCAAGCCGGGTCTGAATCTGCGCCAGATGACCGAAGAGCCGCGCCGTGGCTTGATCCTATTCAATCTCGAGCCGGAGTTCGATTGCTGGGATAGCTCGGCGGCCCAACAGGCGGTGGCCGAGGCCGAGTTCGTGTTGGTGTTTTCACCTTATGCGACCGATGCGATGCGTGCCTATGCCGATGTGATTCTTCCGATAGCGGCGTTTACTGAAACCGCGGGCACATTCGTCAATGCGGAGGGTCTTTGGCAGAGCTTCTCCGGCCTAACCAAACCGCCGGGTGATGGACGGCCAGCTTGGCGCATTTTGCGAGTGCTGGGCAATTGGCTCGGGCTCGAGGGCTTTGATTATAATGCCCCCAACGAGATTTATAGTGAGCTCCGTGAACTCATTGGCTCTAGTACGCCGCCGGCGGTGCCGAATTGGCAGCCCGCGGGACTGGAGCCGGTGAAGTTGGATGGATTGCTGCGTGTAGGTTCGATCGGGATTTATGCACTTGACCCGCTGGTACGCCGAGCCGCTGCACTGCAGCGTACGGTACAGGCCGATGATGCCTTGGTGTATCTGGCTCCGCAGACTGCTGCGCGGCTGGGGATCGAGGATGGCGCCCAGGTGCGCGTTTACCAACGCAGTCAAGCCATACAGCTTATGGCTCATTTAGACCCAGATCTGCCAGCGGATACAGTCTGGATTACAGCCGGGTTATCTGTCACCGCAGCGTTGGGGCCGATGATCGGTCAGTTGACCGTAGAGCGCCTCTGAGGCAATCGCGGCGCGGACGAAGCGACGAGAACAATCATGCCGGAATTTGCAAACCTCGTCTGGATCGTAGCAAAAATCGTTGCGCTGGTTGTACCGCTTTTTATAGCGGTGGCCTACATGACCTATGCCGAACGTAGAGTGATCGGCTGGATCCAATGGCGCAAAGGGCCTAATCGGGTAGGCATCTATGGGTTATTACAACCCATTGCCGACGCCGGCAAGCTGCTGATGAAGGAAGTGGTCATCCCGCAGAGCGCCAATCGTTTTCTGTTCCTTTTGGCGCCGTTATTTTCTATTATCCCGGCGCTGGCGGCCTGGGCTGTGTTGCCGCTAGGTGATGGTTTGGTGGTAGCCGATATAGACGCGGGGTTGCTGTATGTATTGGCTATGACCTCCATGGGCGTCTATGGGGTCATAGTGGCCGGTTGGGCATCGAATTCCAAATACGCGCTGCTTGGAGCAATGCGTGCCGGTGCTCAAGTGGTCTCCTATGAGATTGCCATGGGCTTTGCGCTCGTAGGGGTTCTTATGGCGGCCGGCAGTCTCAATATGAGCGAAATCATACGCGCGCAACAAGGTCCGTTTTGGGAGTGGTTTTGGCTGCCGTTGTTGCCGTTGTTTATCGTCTATTGGGTTTCGGGAGTGGCGGAGACCAATCGGCTGCCCTTCGACGTGGCCGAAGGAGAATCGGAGATCGTCGCCGGTTTCCATGTGGAATATTCGGGGATGGCCTTCGCCATTTTCTTTCTCGCCGAATACGCCAACATGATTCTTATCTCGGGCCTGGCGACCATCATGTTTCTTGGTGGTTGGTATTCTCCGTTCCATGGGGTTGCTTACCTCGGGCCGATATTCGATCTCGTTCCCGGGACGATATGGTTTTGCCTCAAGGCGGGTTTCTTTCTGTTCGGTTATTTCTGGTTTCGCGGCACATTCCCGCGCTATCGCTACGATCAGATCATGCGCTTGGGATGGAAAGTATTGATCCCGGTGACGGTGGTCTGGCTGGTGGTGGAATCGGTGTTCATCCTAAGCGGTTTCGGGCCCTGGTTCTGAGCTGAGGTGCGGTATGCAGGCAATTCGGGATTTATTCAATAGTTTCTTTCTGATCGAGCTGCTCCAGGGATTGCGTCTTACTGGCCGGCATCTTTTTACCCGCAAGTACACGATCGAATATCCAGAGGAGCGGGCGCCGCAGTCGCCGCGTTTCCGCGGCTTGCATGCACTGCGTCGCTACCCAAACGGTGAGGAGCGTTGTATTGCCTGTAAGCTTTGTGAAGCAGTTTGCCCGGCGTTGGCAATCACCATCGAGTCCGAACCTCGCGCCGATGGCACGCGCCGTACGACTCGCTACGACATCGATTTGTTCAAATGCATCTATTGTGGTTTTTGTGAAGAGTCCTGCCCCGTGGATTCGATCGTAGAGACCCGAATTTATGAGTATCACTTCGAGCGTCGCGGCGAGAACATCATCCATAAAGAGGAGCTGCTCGCGCTTGGCGATCAGTACGAACAGCAACTTGCCAAGGACCGGGCGGCGGACGCGCCCTACCGTTGAGACCAGACCAAAGACCCACGGCATGAATGCGGACAATCGGCTGGGAGCGTTAGGCAGGTGATTGAGCTTTTGCTTTTCTATGTATTCGCAGCGGTTCTGTTATTTGCTGCAACCATGGTCATCACGGCCAAAAATCCAGTGCACTCCGCGTTGTTCTTGGTGCTGGCTTTCTTCAACAGTGCCGCTTTGTGGCTGATGGCGGAAGCCGAGTTCTTGGGGATTGCGCTTGTGTTGGTTTATGTCGGCGCCGTCATGGTGCTGTTTTTATTCGTGGTAATGATGCTCGATATCAATCTCGCTCCGATGCGCGAGGGTTTTGCGCGCTACCTTCCCATCGGTGCTTTGGTGGGTTGCGTAATGGTTGTGGAGATGGCATTGGTGGTGGGTTCACAAGATGTGGACCTGATGCGTGGTGCCGGCGCCGCGAATGCTAGCGCCAGCCTAGGCATGAGTAATACCAAGGCGCTTGGTAGTGTGTTGTATACAGTCTATGCCTATCCTTTCGAAATCGCCTCGGTCGTCCTCCTGGTGGCCATCGTCGCCGCTATTATGCTGACGCATCGTCGTCGGCCGGACACCAAACATCAGAATATCGACCGCCAGGTTCGCGTGCGCAAGGAACAGCGGCTGCGAATCGTCACGATGGCGCCGGAGAAGCGCAAATAATCAACCGTCCGCTCATCAAACAGCCGATTCGGACAGTTTAGGATCACAGCCATGGTGGATCTCTCCAATTATCTCGTGCTCGGGGCGATTTTGTTCAGCCTTGGGGTGGCCGGCATTTTTCTAAATCGGAAAAACGCCATTATTTTGTTGATGTCGATCGAACTCATCTTGTTGGCAGTGAATTTTAACTTCATCGCCTTCTCTCACTATTTGGCGGATATTCAGGGCCAAGTATTCGTGTTTTTCATTCTTACAGTCGCGGCCGCTGAATCGGCCATTGGCCTGGCTATCTTGGTCGTCTTGTTCCGTAACACCAATACCATCAATGTGGGCGATCTGGACAGCATGAAGGGTTGATGCATGGAAATCGTATACCTCACCATAACGCTAGCGCCGCTGCTCGGTGCAATCACCGTTGGCCTGTTCGGGCACAGGCTCGGGCGGCAGCGATCGCATCGAGTGACGATCGCAGCGGTGAGCCTCTCCTGCCTGCTGTCCCTGTTCGTGCTCAGTCGTTTCGTCTGGGGGGGGCTTGAGCCCTACAACGGGACTGTTTATACATGGGCGGTTGCCGGCGGGCTGCACATGGAGATCGGTTTCCTGATCGATCCGCTCAGCGCATTGATGATGGCGGTCGTTACTTTCGTCTCACTGATGGTCCACATTTATACCATTGGCTACATGCACGAAGATCCCGGCTATCAGCGCTTCTTTAGTTACATCAACCTGTTTACCTTCGCCATGCTTATGTTGGTTATGGCGAACAATTTCTTACAGCTGTTTTTCGGTTGGGAAGCTGTGGGTTTGGTTTCGTATCTTTTGATCGGTTTTTGGTTCACGCGGGAGAGCGCCATTTTTGCCAATCTGAAGGCTTTTTTAATCAACCGAATCGGCGATATGGGCTTTTTGCTCGGAATCGCGCTGCTGCTGGCCTATTTCGGCAGCCTGGACTATCAGCAGGTTTTCGCGGCCGCGCAGACGCAGCCGGCTCAGATGATTACTGTTCTTCCCGGGCTTAACTGGTCTGTGATCACTTTCGCTTGTATTTTGCTTTTTATCGGGGCGATGGGTAAATCGGCGCAAATTCCGTTGCATGTCTGGTTGCCGGATTCGATGGAAGGTCCTACGCCGATATCAGCCCTGATTCATGCTGCCACGATGGTGACGGCTGGAATTTTCATGGTGGCGCGCATGTCACCCTTGTTCGAGCTCTCCGATACGGCGCTGTCGGTGGTGCTGATATTCGGTGCTATGACGGCGTTTTTTATGGGCTTGGTCGGCCTTGTACAAAACGACATCAAACGCGTCATCGCCTATTCGACGCTCTCGCAGCTGGGTTACATGTTCGTCGCGCTGGGGGTTTCGGCCTATGCCGTAGGCATCTTCCACCTCATGACACATGCTTTTTTCAAGGCGCTGCTGTTTCTGGCTGCTGGGGCCGTTATCGTGGCTCTACACCATGAGCAGGATATGCGCAAAATGGGTAATCTGCGGCGATACTTGCCAATTACGCATTTTACGATGCTGATGGGGACACTGGCTTTGGTCGCAGCACCGCTGTTCTCCGGCTACTACTCGAAAGATCTCATTATCGAGGCGGCGCACGAGGCGCACCGCGCCGGTGCCACTCTCGCCTATTGGCTCGTTTTGCTGAGTGTGTATGTGACGGCGTTGTACAGCTTCCGACTCTATTTCTTGGTTTTCTGGGGCAAGGAGCGCATCGATCCCCATGCCAAGGAGCATATGGCCCACTTGCCGCGTTATGTGCTTAGGGCCATGGAGTGGCCGTTGATTCTGTTGGCTATTCCTTCGGTCGTGATCGGTTATCTTACGGTTGAACCTCTCGTGTTCGGAGGTTTTTTCGGCCAAGCGCTGTTCGTAGCCGAACCACACGATGTTCTCCATGAAATAGGCCAAAGTTTTCATGGATCGTGGAGTTTCGCGATGCATGCCGTCGAAGGTCCGGCATTGTATATCGCGCTCGCCGGGTTCCTGACTGCTTGGTTTTTTTATATGCTCCGCCCCAAACTGCTGCCGTCGATCCGTGATCGCTTTGCAGTGTTTTACATTATTTTGCTTCGTAAATACGGCTTTGACGAACTCTATATCGACGGTATAGCCGCCTCCTCTAAATCGGTTGCGCGGCTGCTGTGGCAGGTGGGCGACGCTCGGCTCATTGACGGAGTGATGGTCAACGGTACAGCAAGGGCCATCGGTCGCTTTGCCGCCGTGATCCGAGGGTTGCAGACCGGCTATTTATACCATTACGCCTTCGTTATGATCCTCGGCTTGCTGGTTTTGCTTACCTGGTTTGTCGGTGGGTGGCGCGGGTGGTTTATTTGAGCACGGTTGCGGTGGCCGGTATGAGGTTCTATAACTCGGCGGCGGCTGGACTGCGACGGATATCTGGAGGTTGACCCTTGCTGAGTTTGCTGATTTGGCTACCGATACTCGGTGGAGCCCTGGTGTTAGCCGCCGGCGAGCGTTCCCAAGGAGCAACGGCACGCTGGCTGGCGCTGGGCACTGGTGTCGTCGTTTTTCTGCTGAGCTCGGTGCTGTATTTCGGATTTGAAATCGGTACCTCGGCCATGCAATTCGTGGAGCGCGTGGCTTGGGTTCCGGCCTTCGATGTCTACTATTACCTCGGTGTGGATGGGATTTCCACGCCATTGATTCTGCTTACCACCTTCGCGACGGTCTTGGTCATCATTGCCGGCTGGGAGGTGATTCAATACAAGCAGACTCAGTACTTGGCTGCTTTTCTGATCATGGAAGGTTTGATGGTGGGCGTTTTCAGCGCCTTGGATGCGATTTTATTTTACGTATTCTGGGAGGCGATGCTGGTGCCGATGTTCCTGATCATCGGCATTTGGGGCGGTCCGAATCGGATTTACGCTACTATAAAGTTCTTCCTCTATACCTTCATGGGCTCGGTGCTCATGCTGGTTGCGCTTATTTACTTGCGTTATCAAACCGACAGCTTCGGGATCCTCGATTTCCACGGCACGGCGTTGGCTCTGAGCGAGCAGATACTGATCTTCTTGGCCTTCCTGGTGGCTTTTGCCGTGAAGGTGCCTATGTGGCCCGTGCATACGTGGCTTCCGGACGCCCACGTGGAGGCACCAACCGGCGGTTCGGTGATACTTGCGGCTATTATGCTGAAGATCGGCGCGTATGGCTTCCTGCGGTTTAGCTTGCCGATCACGCCCGCGGCCAGTATGGAGTTGGCATGGCTGCTTATTGCGCTCTCGTTGATCGCCGTGGTCTATATCGGCTTGGTGGCCATTGTGCAAGAGGACATGAAAAAGCTGATCGCTTATTCTTCAGTTGCCCATATGGGCTTCGTGACTCTGGGCTTTTTTGTGATTTTCGATATTTTCGCGCACACGAATGGAACCGAGAGTGGCGGTGGCAGTGCAGTAATGGCGCTTGAAGGAGGCGTGGTGCAGATGATCTCCCATGGCTTCGTCTCGGCGGCTTTGTTTCTCTGCGTCGGCGTTCTCTATGACCGGGCTCACTCCAGATTGATCAAGGATTATGGGGGTGTGGCCAACCGCATGCCGATATTTGCAGCTTTTTTCGTGTTGTTCGCCATGGCTAACGTTGGTCTTCCCGGGACGTCCGGCTTTGTTGGCGAGTTCATGGTGATCCTTGCCAGTTTACAGGGCAATTTCTGGTACGCCGCGCTCGCCGCACTTACCTTGATTTTGGGTGCGGCCTATACCCTTTGGTTGATCAAGCGAGTCGTGTACGGCGAGGTGGCCAACGCCCAGGTGGCGGCGCTGACGGACCTCAACGCGCGCGAGTTCATCGTGCTCGGCGTGCTTGCAGGCGCTGTATTGTTATTGGGGATCTGGCCGGCGCCATTGATCGAGGTAATGGCGCCTTCGCTGCAGCATCTTTTGCAGCAAGTGATCGCAACGCCATGAGAGATGTTGGCAGACCCAGTCTGGTCCACTCATTTATTTAGCGGCTTACGGAACCTGAGGAAAGCTATGACGTTCGAGATGCCGGATTTCTCGCTTGCACTGCCCGAGATCTGGGTGCTCTCGATGGCGTGTGTGGTATTGGTAGTGGATTTATTCGCGAGGGGGCGTGAAAGCGCACTCGCCTTCCATCTCGTACAATTCACGTTGTTGACGACGGTTTGGCTTAGTATTGAGACCCAATGGGGACTGACGGCCACCACATTCAGCGGCACCTACGTTGCTGACAAGTTTGCTTGTCTGCTCAAGGTCGCTATCTGCGTGCTGACCTTTTTGGTTTTCGCTTATAGCCGCGATTATCTGCGCAAGCGTGAACTGCTGCGCGGCGATTTCTTCCTGCTGGGCCTGTTGGGTGTGCTTGGCATGATGATCATGGCGTCCGCCCACAGCTTGCTCACCGTCTATCTTGGCTTGGAACTAGTCGAATTGTGCTTATTCGCCATGGTCGCCTACGATCGTGAGAATCGCGTGGGCTCCGAGGCTGCTATGAAGTACTTCGTGCTCGCCGCATTGTCCTCCGGAATGCTGCTCTATGGCATGTCCATGGTGTATGGCGCGGCGCAAAGTTTGGATCTAGCGCAGATTGCCGCAATTGCGGCCAGCGGAGAGAGCGGGTTGTTACTCGCTTTTGGGCTCACTTTCATCCTTGTGGGTGTTGCCTTCAAGTTCGGCGCGGTTCCCTTCCATATGTGGATACCGGACGTCTACCAAGGAGCCTTGACGCCGGTCACCGTTTATGTCGGGACGGCACCTAAGATTGCGGCGGTGGCGCTATTCGTTCGCTTGCTGGTCGACGGCCTTGGAGCATTGCACGATCAATGGCAGATCATGGCGACCATCATTGCGGTGGGTTCGCTTGCCGTGGGTAATCTATTCGCTTTGGTGCAGACCAACATCAAACGCATGCTGGGTTATTCGACTATTGCCCATGTCGGCTTTCTTTTCCTCGGTTTTATTGCTGGAACCGAAGAGGGGTACTCGGCTGCATTGTTTTATGCCATTACTTACGGCTTGATGGCCGCCGGCGCTTTTGGCGTCGTGATATTGCTCTCGCGACGCGGTTTCGAAGCCGACCTCATCGAGGACATGAAAGGCTTAAACGATCGGCACAGTGGTTTTGCCGTAGTGATGCTGATTCTGATGTTTTCTTTGACTGGCGTGCCGGGTACGGTAGGTTTTTATGCAAAATGGCTGGTTCTAAAATCAGTCATCGACGTCAATATGGTATGGCTGGCGGTTGTTGCCGTAATATTTGCCGTGATCGGTGCATTTTACTACTTGCGAGTGGTTCGTATGGTGTATTTTGATCGCCGTAACGACGGCGAGCCGTTGGAAGCGCCGGCCGGGTTACGTGTCGTTTTGGCCGCCAATGGCTTGGCGGTGCTGGCTTTGGGAATTTTCCCGGACTCCCTTATTATGGCCTGTAAGGTGGCGCTGGCCGGTTGACTACTGAATAGTGCGAATTATTCATCCAGTGCCTCTGCGTGTGGTGATTGCAAGATTATTTGCCGATGCCTCTTGCGTAACCGGCGCGGCAGCAATACTATATTGCTCGAATCGTTGCGGGGTGGAGCAGTCTGGCAGCTCGTCGGGCTCATAACCCGAAGGTCGCAGGTTCAAATCCTGCCCCCGCTACCAGGCGTTTGAAAAAGGCCGCTTGCGGCCTTTTTTTGTAGGTGGCCCCCAAGGGGCTGGAGATTACGGTGTATGGGCCTTAGGCCCATTTTTTGTTTTTGGAATCGATGACGGCGCTCGACACATTGACGAAGGTGGTGGAACCGGTGGTCGTAGCCATGGGCTATGAACTCGTTGGCATCGAATACCGTCCCAACAAACGTCAGGCGCTGGTGCGGATATACATCGATAAGGCAGATGGTGTCAGTGTCGAGGATTGCGCGCTGGTCAGTAATCAGGTCAGTGGGGTCTTCGACGTGGAGGATCCGCTCAGCGGTCGCTATACCCTTGAGGTGTCTTCACCGGGACTGAGGCGTCCCATTTTCAAGGCTTCGGACTATGATCGTTTTGCCGGAGAGCTGGTTCATATACGTATTCAAGGTACCTTGGACGGGCGACGTAGAATTCATGGGATTTTGCGTGGCCTGCGCGCGGATTGCGTCATTGTCGTTGAAAACGGGATCGAGATCAGCGTGCCGCTAAACCGGGTGGATAAAGCCAATCTGGAGCTGGAAGCGTGATACGCCTGCGAGGCTGGAGATGCGAACATGAGCAAAGAGGTCCTGTTGGTTGTTGATGCCATCTCCAACGAGAAAGGCGTCAGTAAAGAAGTCATTTTCGAGGCCGTCGAGGCGGCGCTCGCCTCGGCGACACGCAAACGCCACCCTGGGGATATCGACGCGCGCGTGGCGGTGAATCGAACCACAGGTGAGTATGAAACCTTCCGGCGTTGGTTAGTGGTGGATGATGTGGAGTCGGTGCAAGCGCCGGAGCGGGAAATCGTGCTTGCCGAGGCTCGCGGGCAAGAGCCAAGTATCGAAGCAGGTCAATATATCGAGCAGCCCATGGAGTCCGTGGAGTTCGGCCGGATTGCCGCTCAGGCGGCAAAACAAGTCATCGTGCAAAAGGTGCGCGAAGCCGAGCGGGCCAAGGTGATCGCGGCGTACAAGGACCGTCAGGGGGAACTCATGACGGGCATCGTCAAACGGGTCGAACGCGGCCATGTATACCTGGATCTGGGGGGGAACGCCGAGGCGTTCATCGCGCGCGAGGAAATGATTCCTCGGGAGGCGGTGCGCCCGGGTGACCGGCTGCGTGGCTGGCTTCGGGAGATATCCGGCGAAGCCCGCGGCCCGCAGCTGGTCGTTAGCCGTACGGCGCCGGAGTTTCTGCTAGAGCTTTTCAAGCTGGAAGTGCCGGAGGTGGGGCAGGACTTGCTGCAACTCATGGGGGCGGCTCGAGATCCGGGGCAGCGGGCGAAAATTGCCGTGCGTGCCCTAGACGCTCGCATCGATCCAGTGGGAGCTTGCGTGGGAATGCGTGGCTCGCGGGTACAGGCTGTTTCCAATGAGCTCGTCGGAGAGCGTATCGATATCATTCTCTGGGACGAGAATCCCGCTCAGTATGTAATCAACGCGATGGCTCCGGCAGAGGTGGAATCGATCATTGTCGATGAGGATCGGCACAGCATGGACATCGCGGTCTCCCAGGAGCAACTCTCGCAGGCGATCGGCCGGGGCGGGCAGAATGTACGGCTAGCGGGCGAGCTGACCGGCTGGGAGCTCAATGTGATGACCGCTGAGGAGGCGGAAGCCAAGAGCGAGGCTGAAGCCGACGAGCTAATCGATCTGTTTGTTAAAAGCCTGGATGTAGATGAGGAAGTTGCCGAGATACTCGTGCGGGAGGGTTTCTCCAGCGTGGAGGAGATTGCCTATGTCCCGGTCGCCGAGTTTCTCGAAATTGAGGAATTCGATGAGGATATCGTAGAAATGCTGCGCAACCGTGCCCGCGATGCGCTGCTCACTCGCGAACTTGCCGAAACCGAACAAGATGTGCCTTCGAAGCCCACTCCGGAGTTGCTGGCGTTGGAGGGAATGGACGAGGCGCTTGCCTGGCAGTTTGCCGCTCGCGGGGTGGCCACAGTAGAGGACCTCGCCGATCAGTCCGTGGATGAGCTTATGGAGATCGAGGGCATGGACGAGCAACGTGCCGCAGCGCTGATTATGAAGGCGCGTGAGCCGTGGTTCGCCGATTTGGGCGAGCCGAGAGCCTGATGTCGTCGTAAGCGAAGATGTGGTGCGTGGTTCTCGCCTGACGGCGCAGACAGTGTCCCGACCCAGCGTGAGTAGCATGGCCGATCGGGGACCGGAGGTTAGGAATCTATGGCGGATACGACGGTAAGAGAATTTGCGGAGGTGATCGGTATCCCGGTCGATCGTCTCCTGACTCAGCTCAGTGATGCCGGTCTGCAGGATAGGGAGCCCGACTCGCCTATGTCAGACGCGGATAAATCGGCTTTGCTGGGTCATTTGCGTCAAGCTCATGGTCAAAAAGAATCGGACGACGGTCCCGGACCTCGCCAGATTACGCTCAAGCGCAAGAGTCATAGCCAGATTACGCTGCCTTCCTCCAGCGACCGAGGCCGAGGTGTGCGCCATTCCCGAACCGTCAACGTGGAAGTGCGCAAGCGTCGAACCTATGTCAAACGCAGCGTGGTCCAGGCTGAGCAGCACGAACGCGAGGCGCGAGTGCTCGAGGATGCCCTTCAGGATGAGCTGCGGGAGGCGGAGTCCCGCGCGGCCGCGGAACGTCATCAGCGTGCGCAGGAGGAAGCTCAGCAGCAAGCCGAGCAGCAAGCAGTCGTCGAGGAAGCGGTGGTGGAGCAGAATGAGGCGGTGATCGAGTCGACCGCCCAGCCGTTGACTCCCGACGAAGCAGCGGAAGCCGAGGCCGCCCGGGCCAAGAAAGATAAAGAGGAGGAGCGCGAGCGCAAGCGCTTGGAAGCGGAAGCGCGCCGCGAGCGCGAAGCGGAGGAGCGTGCCGCACGCAAGGCCGAGCGTGGCAAAGGCAAGGGTAAGAAACGCTCGCGCGACGAGGCTAAGACCACTGTAGTGCGCGGCATTAAGCGGGTACGCAAAGGTTCAGCCAGTGAGCAGCTGCAGCAGGTCTTCGAGAAGCCGACGGCTCCCGTTGTACGGGAGGTTGCCGTTCCTGAAATGATCACCGTAGGCGAACTGGCGCAGCGCATGAGTGTCAAAGCCGCCGATCTGATTAAGGAGATGATGAAACAGGGCATCATGGCCACCATCAATCAAGCCATTGATCAAAGTACGGCGGTGTTGCTGGTGGAGGAGATGGGGCACCGGGCCAAAGTCGTCAAAGAAAGTGCCGTTGAAGACGAGGCTCTAGCCGGGACGGCAGAGCCGGAAGGAGAACGTGTTGCCCGGGCGCCGGTGGTAACCATCATGGGGCATGTGGATCATGGCAAAACGTCCTTGCTGGACTATATCCGCAGGACCAAAGTAGCTACGGGCGAGGCGGGCGGTATTACCCAGCACATCGGTGCTTACCATGTCCAGACAGGTCATGGAATGATCACGTTTTTGGATACGCCCGGTCATGAGGCCTTTACCGCTATGCGGGCACGCGGCGCGCAGATCACGGATGTGGTCATCTTGGTGGTTGCCGCCGATGATGGCGTCATGCCGCAGACCGAGGAGGCGATCAAGCACGCTCGCGCTGCCGGTGTACCGATCGTCGTCGCCGTCAACAAAATAGACAAGCCGGATGCCGATGCGGATCGCGTGAAGCAGGAACTCACTCAATATGGAGTAATCCCTGAAGATTGGGGTGGCGATACACAGTTCGTCAATGTCTCGGCCAAGACCGGACAAGCTGTTGATGAGTTGCTGGAAGCAATTTTGCTGCAAGCCGAACTCCTTGAACTGACGGCTGTTGGCGGCTGCCCGGCTACCGGCGTGGTGATCGAATCCAGCCTAGATAAAGGACGTGGGCCAGTGGCTACCGTACTGGTACGTCACGGGGTGTTGCATCGTGGCGATGTTGTTCTCTCCGGAACCGAATTCGGACGCGTTCGCGCATTGCTTGACGAAGCAGGCAACCGTGTGAAGGAGGCCGGTGCATCAATACCGGTTGTAGTCCTCGGGCTGTCGGGGCTACCGGAAGCCGGTGACGAGCTGATTGTTCTCAGCGACGAGAAAAAAGCCCGCGAGGTGGCTGAATACCGCAAGGCAAAATCGCGTGATAAACGACTCCAGCAGAAAGCTGCCAAGATGGATGAGCTTTTCGCTCAGATGGGTAAGGAGGAGGCCAAGAGCGTAAACCTTGTTGTCAAGGGAGACGTCCAGGGTAGCGTGGAAGCGCTTCAACAGGCGCTGGTGAATCTCTC
Organism: Gammaproteobacteria bacterium; assembly: GCA_030433275.1. Classification (GTDB taxonomy): domain Bacteria; phylum Pseudomonadota; class Gammaproteobacteria; order Nitrococcales; family Nitrococcaceae; genus Nitrococcus. The sequence goes on along the minus strand of JAUILK010000018.1, from coordinate 37,854 downwards.
TACGGAGGATGTTCGGATTAAGCTGATTGCCAGCGGAGTCGGTGCGATCAACGAATCCGATGTCAATCTGACGCTCGCTTCGGAAGCACTGCTGATCGGTTTCAATGTACGTGCGGATGCCCAAGCGCGCAAGCTGGCGCAGGAGAACGAGGTCGAGCTGCACTACTATAGTGTCATCTACGATGCCATAGAACAGCTACGCAACGCGATCAGCGGCATGCTGGAGCCGGAGACACGCGAGGAGATCATCGGCCTGGCTGAGGTAAAAGATGTATTCCGTTCTTCCAAACTCGGAGCGATTGCCGGTTGCTTGGTCGTCGATGGAGTGGTGCGGCGGCATAATCCGATCCGTGTGCTGCGCAACAACGTGGTGATCTATGAGGGTGAGTTGGAGTCGCTACGCCGGTTCAAGGATGATGTCAACGAGGTTCGCTCCGGTACGGAATGCGGTATTGGTGTAAAGAACTACAATGACGTTAGGGTCGGCGATCACATTGAGTGTTACCAGCGCATTGAAGTAAAGCGCGAGCTCTAGTTCGTAGACTCTGCGGCGGAGGATTGCCAAGCGGGGGCTATACGGACATGCCTTCGACCGGACGGTTCGGGGTATGTGGTGAACCGGCCTTGGCGCAGTTCCCGTTGAAGGCTGAGCATGATCGACACCGCCGGCCCGCTGCACGCTTTGATGGCTGGATCGTGCTCCAAACTCTCAGTGGGTAAAGCGCTGCAAGCGGGCGTTAGGCAGTGAGGTGCGCCATGCCGCGGGAATTTTCCAGAAAACGGCGGGTGAGCGAACAAATTCAGCGCGAGCTCGCTCAACTCATACGCAGAGAGCTCAGCGACCCTCGGGTTGCCCTGGCAACCGTTAGTGAGGTGCGGCTTAGCCGTGATATGGCTTATGCCGATGTATTGATAACTCGTCTTGGGGCTCAGTGCGAGGAGTCTCAACAAACGGTGGCCGCGCTCAATCACGCGGCACGTCATCTGCGTAGTTTACTGGGGCAGAGCTTGCGACTGCGTGCGGTGCCGAGATTGCGATTTCATTATGATGACAGTTTCGAGCGCAGTGCCCGAGTCTCACGTTTGATCGACGCAGCTGTTGCCGAGGATAAGGCGCGTCATCAGGATTGAGTATCTATCTGTCCGTCGGCTGCGGAACAGCGCATTCCTCTGTAGTGGTTTTTTATAGATCGGTGCCGTTAGCCAAAACCGGTGGGCGCAGAACGGCAATAATTCCAGTATTGCGCCGTTAAATTAAGCGAGGAGTTATGACCCGTAAGGGACGCCGCCTAAATGGTATCCTGCTGCTTGACAAACCGCAGGGAATGACGTCCAACGCCGCCCTGCAACGGGTAAAGCGCATTTATTACGCACGCAAGGCTGGTCACACCGGCAGCTTGGATCCCCTGGCAACCGGACTATTACCCATTTGCTTCGGTGAAGCGACCAAAGTCTGCGATTTTCTCCTCGGTGCCAACAAGCATTATCTTATTACCGCCTGTTTCGGAGTCGTGACGGATACGGGCGATGCCGATGGTGCTCGGCTGACTGAACGAGCGGTTGACAGGCTCGACGGGACTGCTTTGCAGGCTATACTCGAGCGCTATACTGGTGTGCTTGAGCAGGTTCCGCCAATGTTTTCGGCACTCAAATATCGAGGGCAGCGCTTGTATGAGTTGGCCCGGCAAGGGCTTGAAGTGGAACGTAAACCACGTACGATCCGGATTGACCGACTGCGTTTGCTGGCTGTGCGGGGTATCGAGGCCGATCTTGAGGTCTTGTGTTCGAAAGGGACGTACATACGTACGCTGGTGGCGGATATTGGTGAAGCTCTCGGACCAGGGGCGCACGTCTCTGCGCTACGGCGCGTAGGGTTGGGCCCGTACGACGAGGCACCACTGATGCATACTTGGGAGGACATCGAGACTACTGCGGCCCAAGGCCGTGAGGCGTTGGATGCCCTATTGTTGCCGATGGAGTCGGCCTTGGTGCATTGGCCAGCGGTACATCTATCGAACGAGGTCGCATTTTATGTCCGGCAAGGGCAGCCGGTGTGGATCCCTAAGGCGCCGGCCGAGGGTTGGGTGCGGCTCTATTCGAGCAAGGACCGCTTTTTGGGGATGGGGGCCATCCTTCAGGACGGGCGAGTCGCTCCCAAGCGGTTGGTGAGTGAAATCTGAGATTGGTGCGTAGCCGACGGGAAAATTCCTTTCCAAAAGGTAAGTTAGCTTGTGAGCCCATGGGGGCGTGGCTACAATGCATCATTTATTCTAAAAATGGAGCTATTCGAGGAGCGATCGATGTCTCTTAGTGCCGAGCAGAAGCAGGAAATCGTCACGGATTTCCGGCGCACGCAGGGCGATACAGGTTCCCCGGAAGTGCAGATCGCGTTGCTCACGGCGCGTATCCAGCATCTTACTGAACACTTCAGCGTGCACAAACAAGATCATCATTCCAGGCGGGGGTTGCTCAAGTTGGTTAACCATCGCCGCAAGCTGTTGGATTATCTTAAGCGTAAGGAGCGGGAACGTTACCAGCGCATCATCGAACGGCTCGGACTGCGGAAGTAGGCGAAACATACATATATCGAAGGTGTAAAGGATTGTGATTCCCGTCAAGAAAGCTTTTCAGTACGGCGATCATACGGTAACGCTCGAAACAGGGCGGATCGCGCGGCAGGCCAGTGGCGCAGTGCTGGTCAATATGGCCGATACGGTTGTCCTGGTTACCGTGGTAGGCAAAAAAGACCAGGGCGAACCACGGGATTTTCTGCCGTTGACCGTCAATTATCAGGAACGTACTTATGCCGCCGGCAAAATCCCAGGTGGTTTCTTCAAACGCGAGGGACGTCCTTCGGAGAAGGAAACGCTCGTTTCGCGGCTCATAGACCGACCGGTTCGGCCACTGTTTCCAGTGGGCTTCACGAACGAAGTTCAGATCGTCGCCACTGTCATCTCGATGAACAACGAAGTAGATGCGGATATACCGGCGATGATCGGAGCGTCGGCAGCGTTGGCGGTCTCCGGGATCCCCTTCGATGGCCCCCTAGGGGCTGGGCGTGTCGGCTATCATAAGGGCGCGTTTATTCTCAACCCGACTTTCAGCCAACTGCAGAACTCCGACCTCGATTTGGTCGTGGCCGGAACGGCCGATGCCGTTTTGATGGTCGAGTCCGAGGCGAATTGTCTGTCCGAGCAGACTATGCTGGATGCGGTGCTCTTCGGTCATGAGCAGATGCAAACGGTCATCGCAACCATCAACGAGTTGGCCCAGGAAGCCGGTAAACCGCGTTGGGATTGGGCACCGGTGCCGAAGGATGAACGCCTCGGGCAAGCACTCGCCGAGATTGCCGAACGCCCGCTTGGCGAAGCCTATCGTATTGCCGAAAAACAAGAGCGTCTTGATCGTGTGAGCGCTGTACGTGATGAGGTGGTGAGCCGGTTAGCGGTTGGCGAAGAAACACCCGAAGGCTGGAGTGAGCGCGAGATCGGCAATGCGTTCAAGGAGCTGGAGAAAAAAATCGTACGGGGGAGCATCCTGCGCGGCGAATCGCGTATCGACGGCCGCGACAACAAAACGGTACGCCCCATCAGCATCGAGGTTGCCTCATTGCCGCGGACCCATGGGTCGGCTATTTTCACCCGTGGGGAGACCCAGGCAATCGTGGTCACTACGTTGGGTACCGGTCGCGATGCCCAGATCATTGATGCTATTGAGGGTGAGCGTAAAGAGCCCTTTATGCTCCACTACAATTTCCCCCCCTACAGTGTTGGCGAGACGGGCTTCATGGGCGTACCCAAGCGGCGCGAGATTGGCCATGGGCGCTTAGCCAAACGCGGTATACAGGCGGTAATGCCAAGCCAGGAAGAGTGTCCTTACGTGATCCGCGTGGTCTCCGAGATTACCGAATCGAACGGCTCCAGCTCTATGGCGACAGTATGCGGCACGAGCCTTGCCCTTATGGATGCCGGTGTGCCGATCAAGGCTCCGGTAGCCGGTATTGCTATGGGTTTGATCAAGGAAGAATCGGAGTTCGCGGTACTGACCGATATCTTGGGTGATGAGGACCACCTCGGCGATATGGACTTCAAAGTGGCCGGTACCGAGGAGGGCGTGACCGCCCTGCAGATGGATATCAAGATCAACGGGATTACCCGTCAAATCATGGAAGTGGCCTTGGAGCAAGCCCGCCAAGGTAGGCTGCACATCTTGTCGAATATGAATGCGGTTATTGCCAAACCGCGGGGGGAAATGTCGGCCTATGCGCCGCGTTTGCTTACCATGAAAATCGACCCGGAGAAAATCCGCGATGTAATCGGTAAAGGGGGCGCGACGATCCGCCAACTTACCGAGGAGACGGGAACCACGATCGACATCGTCGACGATGGAATAGTGACCATCGCCTCGGTGGACAAGGCGGCTGGTGAGGAAGCTCGACGGCGCATCGAACTGCTGACCGCAGACGTCGAAGTCGGCCGAATCTATGAAGGCCGCGTGACCAAACTGATGGATTTTGGCGCTTTCGTCAATATTTTGCCGGGTCGAGACGGACTGGTCCATATCTCTCAGATTTCGAATCGTCGTGTAGAGAGTGTGTCCGAGGAACTCACCGAAGGGCAGCGGGTCCGGGTCAAGGTTCTTGAAGTAGATAGACAAGGGCGTATTCGGCTGAGCATCAAGGCGATCAACGAGGGAGTAAATGCTTGAGATTGGGCGATGACGGCCGACTCTCGGCGGTATGTCTCCAGTGCCGCCGCGGCTTAATTACTAGAGAGAGCTGGGCGGGTGTTTCCCGTCTAGCTTGTGCTGCAGTGGAAAGCGGTTCTAGAGTGAGTGTCTGTGAGCACTGAACTGGTGGAGATCCGTCAGCTGGCGCCGGAACAACTTCGCCCATAGCCATACGGCAGTGGTGTTGCGTTGCGGGATTGGTTGGCCAAGCGTGACTGTGCGTCTAAATTATTTCCTGCCTGAATCGTTGTATCTTTTTTTGTCAGCCTATTTCTTGGCATTATTGGTGGAACAGCGTTTCGGGGACTGGGTGGCCATACAAAAACCCTTGCCCGGTGTGCACCTCCAGCGATTTCAAGTAACGAGCCTGCTCCACAGTTTCGATACCCTCGGCGATGACTTCCAGGTTGAAATTCTTTGCCAACCAGACGATTGTGCGAGTAATGGCTTGATTGGTCAGGTTGTGGGTCACATCGTCGACAAAGGCCTTGTCGATTTTCAAAGTGGTGATCGGTAGTCGATGCAGATAACTCAAGGATGAGTAGCCGGTTCCAAAATCGTCAATTGCCACGCTTACGCCATATTCTCGCAGGGTATTGAGTTTGGCCAAGTTTTCGGCGCTTATTTCAAACAGTGTGGTTTCCGTTAGCTCGAGTTCAAGCGTGGGGGGCGGAAGCTGATTCTGATCCAGAATGCGCACCACCACCTCGGCAAAGTCGGCTGCCTTGATGTCCTCGGCGGAGACGTTGACCGAGATCCGCTTGGGTGGATTATTTCCATTACGCCAGCGGCGCATGGCCTCACAGGCATGCTTAAGCACCCATCGGTCGATATCGCGAATAAGTCCGGTGCTTTCAGCCACGGCCATGAAATCTTTGGGCGATACCAGCGATCCGCAGGGTAACCGCCAGCGTATCAATGCCTCGACGCCTACCTGCTGGCGATCACTGAGGCGCACCTGCGGTTGATACCAGAGTTCGAATTGCGCCTCATCGAGCGCCTGGTGCAGACGCGCCTCGGTGCGGATGTGTCGAAGCGCTTGATGTTGGACGGTACGCGAATAAAACACTGGCTGTTCAGATTTGGCTTGGGACAATGCCGCTATGGCACAATCCAATGTATTCGCTGCGTTGGAAGCGTCATCCGGATAGACTCCGATGCCTATACGGGGTGAGAAATGGATGCGTTCGCCGAGCACCATAAGTGGCTCTTCGGCTAGCATTTGAATGCGGCGACAGAGTTCGAGTACTGTATCCAACGGTGTGCCTGGGCGTAGAATCAGGCCCCACTCTTCGGTAGTCAGCCGGGCGAGGGAAAGCTCTTCGGCGAGCAGTGCCTTGAGGCGTACCGAGCACGCTAGAGCGGCCCGCTCAAGTCCATGATGGCCCAACGATTTCAAGATGCGCGCCAAGGGGATATGGACCACCATCATATACAGCTTTGTATCGAGGACGGTGGCATCGCGCACCGCGTTGATGAGTCGGTCCATAAACAGGTGTTTGTTGGGCAGATCCGTGGCGCGGTCGTGATTGACCAAATAGGCCAGATGGGCTCGCTGAGTCAGCGCGAGCCGGCGGGTGCGCAGCAGCATGGCCGCCCGTTCGGTAAATTCACTGCGATTGATCGGTGCGACGACGAACTCGTCGACTACATCCCAAAAGGCTTTGAGTCTGCGCCTGACATCTCGCTGCGAGAGCACGAGCATTACGGGCAGAAAGACAGGTTCTTCCCGCCGTTTGGCTTCTATGAGATGGTGGCGCCATTGCCAGAAGGTGGGGGCCTCGACGACGGCGAGGTCGAACGACGCCAAAAAGTGTGTGGTCTCATCCGGTTCGATAACCGTATAGTGCTGCTGTAGATGAGCCAACAATTGTTCCCGGTTGCCGCCTGAGCGCGCCAGTAATAGGACTCGCTTTGAGTTGCTTTCATCCACCGGGGTCGACTCTTCGGTTGAAGTCGCGCCACTGCTCAAACCGCGCCAACAAACCCAGGGGATTGTGTCGCGCTGGGCCATAGTCGATCACCTGTCCAGGCAGGTTTTGGATCTCAAGGAACGGAGGCCGGCATTGCTCACTAAAATATGTCCTTTAGCCAAGGTGGCGTGGCTACGTCTTACCAACCGTGCTTATTTGTCAACAGTCCTAGGCCGCTAGACCATGAATAAGCTGGAGCAGTGCGGACTTCGCAATCGGTTTTTGTAAAATGTTGGTGGCGCCATAAGTTAAAGAGCGGTTGCCGAGATTGAACACTTGCGGTGCCGAGAGCACGATGAAGGGGATGCTGTGCTCCTGCAAGCAGGTATATATGGCATGTATTTGCCGGTTGTTAGAACCGAAGTCGGTGATATCCACAATTCCCAAGCGTGGGTGAGGTGCTTTGGCTAGAGCCGTCTGCAACTCCGTTACATTGGGGATTCCCTGGCCTGGGTAACCGAGTCCGGAAAGTACCTGTTGCATGACGCGTATGTTGCCAGGTTGTTTCATGATCAGCAGGATTTTAGCTGTGGCCGCTGCCATCATGATTCGTCCTGCGGCACGGGGGCTCCTCCTAACACGCCATGTAGGCCATGAATCGGTTGGCCGATCTTGAATCCCCCGGGGCCGACCTCGAATGTGTGAAGTCGGTTGTCAAAACCGCTGAGTCGCTTCTTGAGAACGCCGATCGCCTTTTTGAGCATGCCGTCGATCTCCATGTAGCGCAGAAAGATCACGTTGTCCGAGAGATAGCTGATGTTCTTCTCCGAGATGCGGAATTCTCCGGTCATGGCTTCGATTTCATTGATTAGCAGCACCGTAACGCCCAGTCGGCTTAAACCCTTGGCGAAGGCGTGCAAGCGCTCTCTGACAGCCTCTCCCCCCAGAGCGACCTCGAAGCCGGTAACGCTGTCGAGCACCACCATTTTGACGCCCGCCTCCTCGATCTGTTGACGCACCCGCATGGTGAACTCGTCGGCCAGATAACGCATGGGCTCTACTTGTTCAATCAAGATCTCGCCATTGGTAAAAGGCTCCTCCAGCGGCAGCCGAAGTTCCTTGGCCCGGCGCAGAAAGAAAGCCATTTCTTCCTCGAACAGAAAGATTGCGGACCGCTTGCCCTGGCGTGCCGCTTCGATAGCGAACAGGGACGCCAAAGTTGATTTACCCATACCGGATGGCCCGGTAATCAAGGAAATCGTGGTTGAAGCCAGTCCGCCATGCAGGATATCGTCAATTTTTTGAATTCCAGTGCCCCAGCGCTGCAATTCGAATTCGATCCGCCGATTGCTTGCTGGGATCATGCGCGGAAATACCTCCATGCCGCCGTCGGCGACGCGCATGTGATGCATTCCGAAGCGGAAACTCGATCCCCGCATTTTCGATACTCGAATGGTCGCTCCGGAAACGTCCGTTTCCAGGTTGATCACACCATCAGCGATGAATTGCAGGTCGTCGTCGGGCAATTCCTGACTGCTCTCGGAGGAGAACAACACGGTCGTGCCTTGTTGGGTAAGGTAGCGTAGGAATGACAGCACTTGCTTGCGGTACTGGAAAATGTCCGTGGCGAGAAAGCGCAGCTGGGATAGCGAGTCGACGAACACGCGAGTGGGATTATGGCACTCTACCGCCTGTATAATCGTTTCGACAAGCGGTTGTTGTTCGACATCGGCTGCGGCAAAAACATCGTAGCTTTGCTGTTCGGTGAAAAACTGCGCATCGGGTGCGAGGCTCAGGAAAGTGATCGCCGAGACGTCGATTCCCAGCGCAGCCGCGTTGCTGTGCAACTGCGCCTCCGGTTCCTGAAAGCCGATGAACAAAGCGGACTCGCCTTCGTTGATCGCGGTGAGAAAATGCAGCCCGAGCGTCGTTTTGCCCCGCCCGGGCCCGCCTCGTATCAAATACGAGCGTTGCGGGATGAGCCCCCCATTCAGAATTTCATCCAGCCCCTCGACCCCTGTGGACAGACGCTCCATCCAAGCCTCCCTGGCGAGCTCTAAAGACATTGTTGCGCGCGATGCTATTCGAGATAGCACGACCTATGCTAAAGAGGATGAAGGCGGAAAAATGCCAACTGAGGCGCAGTTCGTGGTAGAAATGATAGGCAGTTCAAATGTGAATTTGTACGCATCTTTTGATTTTGGTCAGCGGCCCGCTCTGGGCAAATGGATCGCGGTCGGTCAGGCTGCCGCATGCCACAGTCAAGCGAACGGCTGGTGCGGAATGGACTATTGTGGCTGAACTCAAGGCTCTTGCATCCTATCTTGATTGGCTTGAGTCTCAGTATGATGAGATGGTAGCCAAGCTGGTGTATTTGGCGGGCATCAACTCGGGCAGCTATAACATCGCCGGTCTGGAGCGCATGGCGGCCGAACTGAACCACTTGTTCGGTGTTCTGGGTGGGCAGGCGCATAGGGTTGCGCTTGAGCCGGCCACTCGGATTGATGACGACGGCGAGCCGCGCCTTTACGAATTCGGTCCGCTGCTACATCTGTCTAAGCACCCTAACGCCTCGTTGCGGGTGCTCCTCGTTGGTCACATGGATACGGTCTTTGGTACCGAGCATGCGTTTCAGCGGGTGGAGCGCCTCAGCCCGACACAACTTAAAGGCCCGGGCGTTGCCGACCTCAAGGGCGGGCTGCTGGTGATGCTCAAGGCGCTCGAATGCTTGGAACGCAGCCCTTGGGCGGGGCGTCTCGGCTGGGAGGTCGTGCTGAACCCGGACGAGGAGCTGGGATCGCCCGGTTCGGCGGCTCATTTGCGCGCAGCGGCGGGACGCAGCGATTTTGGGCTGGTCTATGAGCCCGCCATGGCGGATGGTGCCCTTGCGGGTGCCCGTAAGGGCAGCGGTAATTTCACTGCCGTCGTGTATGGCCGGGCCGCGCACGCCGGGCGTGCGCATCACCTCGGCCGCAATGCGCTGCGCGCCGCCGCTGATTTCCTGGTCGCCGTTGATGAGCTCAATGGCCGCCGACCGGGGGTGACTGTCAATCCAGGGTTCGTTCATGGCGGCGGCCCGGTGAACGTGGTGCCCGACCGGGCTGTCGTTCGATTCAATATCCGGCTGTCCGACCCGGCAGACGAGGCCTGGGTGTTGGGGTGTTTGGCGGCGATCGACCGGGAGATTAACGCCCGCGACGGCATCACACTGTCCTTGCATGGTGATTTCGGCCGTAAACCGAAGATTCTCGATGCGGCGCATCGGCGGCTTTTCGATTGGCTGCGTTGTTGCGGGCGCACCTTGGGCCTCGACATCACCTGGCGGGATACGGGGGGCTGCTGTGACGGCAATAATCTCAGCGCTGCGGGCCTGCCGAATATCGATACGATGGGGGTAATCGGCGGCGGCCTCCATAGCGTCGATGAGTATATAGAGCTTCCCAGCCTGATCGAGCGGAGCCGGCTGAGCGCGCTGTTGTTGCTTGGCCTTGCTAGCGGCCGGTGCGACGGAGGGGCATTCAGGGGTAAATCATCATGATGAGCATTCGACCCATCGAGCCTGGTGACCTGCAGGCTCTGGAAGCGTTGGTCGAGGGGAGCGGTGTCGGGCTGACATCATTGCCGCGCGACCGCGCTACGCTGCGGCAGCGACTCGAGCATTCACAGCAAAGTTTCGCGCAATCGTCGGGTAGCGCCGATTGCGCAGACGAACGGTTGTTTTTCTTTGTCCTCGAGGACAACGCCACCGCTCGGATCGTGGGAACCACCGCGATCAAGACCGGTATCGGCCTGAGTGAGCCTTACTACAGCTATCGCCTCAGCACCGTCGTGCACGCCTCGCGCGATCTCGGTGTCCACAAAGTGGTGCCGACGCTCTATCTGACCAACGACTACACGGGCTGCGCCGAGATCGGTTCGCTGTATCTGCATCCCGATTACCGCCATAGCGGTAATGGCCGGTTGTTGTCCAAGTCTCGGTTCCTATTTCTCGCCGAGTTCGCCGAGCGCTTTCCCCCCAAGGTGGTGGCCGAGATGCGCGGGGTTAGCGACGAGCAGGGCCGCTCGCCGTTTTGGGAATCCCTGGGGCAGCATTTTTTTTCGATGGAATTCCGCCGCGCTGATTACCTGACGGGAACGCGAGGCAAAACCTTCATCGCCGAGTTGATGCCACGCAATCCCATCTACGTGCCCTTGCTCAGAGCCGAAGCACAAGCGGTGATCGGCCGCGTTCATGACCACACACGGGCGGCATTGAGTTTTCTGCAGGAGGAGGGATTTCACTACGAGGGTTATGTGGACATCTTTGACGCAGGGCCCACGCTGGAGGCTCGGATAGGGCAGATCCGTTCCGTGCGGCACAGCGAGCGTTTGCATGTGCGCATCGGTTCGGTTGCCGAGAGCGCTCCGCGTCGGCTGATCAGCAATACGCATTGGGGCGAGTTCCGCTGCGTCCTGGTGCCGGCCGAACGAATCGACAATGAATTGGTAATCGATGCGGCAACTGGCCGTATCTTGGGCATCGATTCTGGCGTGCTGGTTCGAATGGTAGCGCCCAAGTAACCTGCCCGGGCGGATGTTAATGAGATCGTTGTAATTGCGGCAAATGGTGTACTTCCTCTCCTATGGCGGTTCATTTTCTGCGAACAGGTCAGCCTGGGCGGTAAATTGCTCTGCATCGATTAGCCCGGCTAAGCCGACGCCGACCAGCCGATAGCGTGTCCCGGCAGGCAGATCAACGCGTTTACGCAGTCGGCAGGCGATGTCCGCGATCTCGGCGGCCGTAGCCGGCGGGGCGTGCGGCGTAAGACTTCGAGTGAGTGTCTTGAAATGCGTGGTCTTGAGCTTGAGCACAACCGTGCGCGCAATCCGTGCGAGTTGGTTCTGATAGGAACGCCATGTTTTTTCGGAGAGCCGGCGAATATGCGGCTCGATCTCATCCAGCCGAAGGTCACTCTCAAATGTATTTTCTGTCGATATTTGTAGCGTCGGACGCTGCGTGACCACTGGGCGTTCGTCGATACCCAGAGACAGCTCGTGGAGACGGCGTCCCCATTGACCAAAGCGACACTCCAGAGCGGGCGCCGGGGTCGTGCGTAAATCGCCTACTGTGATGATTCCCATGGCGGCTAGTCGTTTAGCCATGATTTTCCCGATACCCGGTAGATGGCAAACCGGAAGCGGAGTGAGAAACGCCGCCGCGTGCTGCGGTCGAACGACGTATAAGCCGTTTGGCTTGCGCCAATCCGAGGCGATTTTCGCTAGAAATTTGTTGGCGGCTACTCCAGCGGAGGCCGTGAGGGAAAGCTCCTTGCTAATGGCGGTTCGAATCGATTCGGCCACCTCGGTCGCACTTCGAAGTCCCTGCTTGTTTACGGTGACATCCAGATACGCCTCATCGAGCGAGAGGGGTTCTATCAACTCGGTGTGGCGCGAGAAGATTGCTCGAATCTGCCGTGATACGGCTTTGTATCGGGCGAAATCCGGTGCAATGAAAATGGCTTGTGGGCACAGTCGATTGGCTCGAGTCGCCGGCATCGCGGATCGTACTCCGAACTTGCGTGCCTCATAACTGGCCGCACACACGACCGAGCGCGCCCCGTGCCAGGCGACGATAATCGGTTTCCCGCGAAGCCTCGGGTCATCCCGCTGCTCGACGGATGCGTAGTATGCATCCATGTCAATATGAACAATTTTGCGTGATGGCCTACACATCAAAATCAACGGAGAACGCCATGACAAGCGGTAGCTTATCGTAAAACAACATCGCTGGACGTCGGCGCGGCGCCTGTTTTCGAAGCCTCTGGGCCGGTCTCCCCAAGGGCACTTTTATTCCAGGGCCAACGGAATGAGTCGCGGGTAAGAGCGGGTTCGGACTCGAGATTTTGCTGGCGTGTCGGTTAGTTCCTGAATTCGAGGCGGATCGGTGCCTGCTGTGTGAAGGCCTCTAATCCAGTATGATCCGCTCAGCATCGGCGTAACGTTCGGAAATGTTCTGAAGGAACTGCGCCCAGCCGATCTTCATCTTGTGATTGGTCACCTTGGTCATCCAGGTTCCGGCCAAGGGTTCAGTGGCCATGAACACGTTGCACATGCCGCACCGCTCATACTCGTAGTCGTAAGCGTTGCAGTTGCCCAGGTCCGGACGGGCGCGGCGTCTCGCGCCCGATCACCGGGACCGGTATCCAGTGCGGCCGGGCAGCCTCGATGCGCGCCTCGATATAGGCCTTGAACAGATCCCCAACTTGCCGGGGCGAGCCGGGCGCCTTGCATAGCCCGGCTCGCGCGGGCTTTGCAGGTATTTGCGCACCGTGTGTTGCGCGAGACGCCCATCTGCCGAACGATTCTGCGGATGCTGCCCCCTGGCGCTGCAAGATCTTGATCTCCATAGCCCCTTCCTTCGTGATCATCTCGGTCCCCCAGCCAAGCGAGGGAACCAAGGTTAGTGAAGGGTGGGTCATTTTTGCACTGCCGATAGCAGCGAAAGGCTTTCTGGAGCGGCTGCGGAGGGAACACAAGGTCATAATCGACGGCGATTGCCTGTCGACGACCCGCTTGTCACAAGGTCAACGCAAGCGCCTGGCGTTGTTGGCGGCCCATGTCGAACAGCGGCCGATTCTGCTGCTCGACGAGTGGGCCGCGGACCAGGACCCGGCCTTCCGGTCTTTTTTCTATTTCGAGTTGCTGCCCGAGCTGAAGCGGTGTGGCAAGACGATCATCGCAATCAGCCACGACGACCGCTACTTCGGCATCGCGGACCGCGTGCTCAAGTGCGAGAGCGGCGTGTTGCAGGAATATAAACCCAGCGGCTCGACACAGGAGGTTGGTGTGGTTCTCGAGGCCGCGGCTGGAAGGAGAGAACCCGTGCTGCAATAAGGCATTGAGCGTAATCGTAGCGGCGTGCGGGTCGAGCGCATCGATGCGAACCGTGTCAACTTCTACAGCCGCGTCTTCCAGATCCAGAAACTGCAGGTCGACGGGCTGACCACGACCATGGACAGCCGGGTTTTCCTCTCCCCCGATCTGTCGATGCACGAAAGCGTGCAGGTGCGGCCGGATTGCTAACCGGTTCCAGAGGCGCCGGCGTTGCCGTCAACCTGGTGCGCAAGCGCCCGCGGGGTCAGACGGCCGTCACGGGCAAGCTGAGCGCGGGATCGTGGGACAACTACCGTGGCACGCTCGATGCCACCGGGCTGCCTTTCACATCACCGAGACCAACCGCGCCCAGCGGCCTGCGAACAACCCGGATCCACAGGTCTTCGTAGCCCGCGGCGAGGTGCGCAACAAAGGGATCGAAGCCGAAATTTCCGGGCAACTGCGGCCGGGCTGGGATGCGTTCGCCGGTTACACCTACACCAATACCGATAACCCGACTCTGGGCGGAGGGGGGCCCGATGGGGGGGCGGCTTTCTCCAGCATCGCGCCGCGTCACCTTTTCAAGCTGTGGACCAATTACCGGCTGCCGGGCGACTGGAATCAGTGGAGCCTCGGCGCGGGCGTCCGCACCACCAGCAAGATCTTTAACGAGTTCGAAGACGGGGAGCGGCTCACACAGTCGGGCTATACGACGGTCGATGCCCGCCTTGGTTACGACATTACTCAGCATGTCGCGGTCAGCCTGAATGTCACCAATATTCTCGATAAGAAGTATTATCAGCGAATCAACACGGTGAACAGCGGCAACCTCTTCGGCCAACCGCGTGCCTTCATGCTGACAGTGCGTGGGCAATTGTAGACAACATCTCGCTCTAACGAGACGACAGATGCGGACCCTGCTCGTTTGGTGTCATCGCTGGCTGGGCTTGAGTGCCGGGCTGGTGCTGCTGATCATGGGCTTGACCGGGGCGTTGCTGAGCTTTGAGCAGGAGATCGTCCATGCCCTAAACGACAACCGCGTGCAGTCGCCGCTGGCCGGTGCTGTGCCATTGCCGGCGGATGTGCTGCGGTCACGGCTGCAACGGGCGGTACCGGCGGCGTTGCCCTTGGCTGATTTTCAGGTGCCGGCGAGGCCGGGCAGGGCTGGGGAAGCCTGGTTTGGTAGCGGGATCGACACCTCTATCCGCTTCTTCGACCCCTACAGCGGGGAGAGCTGGTCGGACTCCGGCATCGGCTGGACTATGTTGGTGATCCAGGAGATCCACACTAACCTGGCTTTGGCCACTGAAGGCAAGTTTGTGACGGGGCTGTGCACCTGGGCATTGGTGCTGCTGGTGCTGACCGGGTTGATTCGGCGTGCGCCGCGCCGACTCGTCGATCTCAAGGGCTGGCTTTTTTGGCGCTGGGGGTTTCGCGGCCGCGCTCGCCTGTGGCAGTGGCATGCCTTGCTCGGTACCTGGCTGGCGCTGCCCGTGCTATTGGCGGCCCTGACGGGTCTCACGGGATCCTGCGACTGGTACCGCGAGGGCATTCGCAGTTGGCTACCGGGGAAGGCGCATGCGCCGGCGAGCGTGCCGGTCAGCACCGGGCCGTTGCGCGCCGACCAGGTCGCCGCCGGGTTCGCTGACCATCTGCCGCAACGGCCCGGCTACCGTTGGGTGGAGCCGCAGGCGGGAGAGGCGGTGCGAGTAACGTATCTGGAGCCCCGCGCGCCTTTCCCTACCGCCTACAGCGAATTGCTGCTCGAGCCGAGTACCGGACGGATTCTGGACTCGGCCATCTACAGCGAGCTGAGCCTGCGCGAGCGTTACATGAACATCATGTATGCATTGCACGTAGGCACTTTCTTCGGGCTGCCCGGGCGCATCATCATGATGCTCGCCTCTCTCGGGCTGATCGGCTTTGCTGCCACCGGCGTTTATCTGTACCTGCAAGGCTGGCGGCCGCGCCGTGGTGAGCTGGTGACGGACCCCGACGCGGATACGCTGGTTCTCTATGCCAGTCAGTCGGGGACGGCAGCGCGGCAAGCCGAGCGCACGGCGGTGTGGTTGCAAGAGC
This sequence comes from Gammaproteobacteria bacterium, assembly GCA_030433275.1. GTDB lineage: Bacteria > Pseudomonadota > Gammaproteobacteria > Nitrococcales > Nitrococcaceae > Nitrococcus. Next base: position 22,282 of record JAUILK010000018.1, on the reverse strand, counting down.
AAGGTCGGCGCATCCGGTTGACCGCCATGCAGAATATCCGGCCAGCCACTTTGGCGCAGTTTCATCGGTTGATCGTGGTCAACGCGACCTACGGTGACGGTAAACCTCCGGAGTCGGCGCGCCGCTTTGCGGCGGAACTGGCGCATCGGCCGCCGCCTCTGGGTGGTAGGGAAGCCGCCATCCTGAGCTTCGGTGACAGCACGCACCAACACTTTTGCGCCTTCGGCCGTTTCCTGCGTGCCCGTTTTGAAGCCAGCGGTGCGCGCACCGTTGCCGTCGGTGAAGTCGATCGTGGCGATCCCCAGGCGTTGGCCGCCTGGTGGCGGGAGCTGGCGGACTACCTCCAGCTGCAGCCGCCGGCGGCGATCGCGCCGCCGTGGACACGCGTGACGGTGCAAGCGCCTGTGTTGGTCAACCCCCAGGATCCCGAGCGGGCGCTGTGGCGGCTGCGGCTGAACTGGCAGCCTCAGGATTTGCAGCCGGGCGATCTGGTGGAAGTCCAACCCGAGGTTGACCCAACCGCCATGGCGATCAGACTGCGGCAGGCGGAGTGGGACCCGGAGGCGGTTTTGGCGCTGCCGGAGGGTGTCACAACGCTGCTGTGTGCACTTACCGAGCATCGGGAGTGGCGGGATCCGCCGAGCGGTAGCGTACCGCAAACTTGGGTCGAGCGGCTGCCTCGTATGACGCCACGGCGCTATTCGGTAGCCAATGCGCCGGGGCAAGAGATTTGCCTGTGGGTGCGGCGCGTTCCGTGGGGTTTGTGTTCCAACTACCTCGGTGCGCTGCGTGCGGGGGACTGGCTGCGGGTGCGCCATTTGCCGCACCCTGGTTTCCGTTTGCCGCGCCGCACCACCCTCCTGGTGCTGATCAGCAACGGGACCGGACTCGCGCCGTTTCTCTCCTTCCTCGAAAGCGGGTATGAAGGCCCGATCTGGTGGCTGCACGGCGAGCGCCAGCCGCCGGATACCGAAACCGCCGCTCGTTTGGCGGCATGGCAAAAGCGGGGGAATCTCAGCTGCCTCGATTGGGTGGTTTCCACGGCCGATCCGCAGCAGCCTTATGTTCAGCATCGGTTATGGGCAAAGTGTGAGCAACTGCGAGCATGGTGGGCGAGGGGGGCCCATTTCTATATTTGCGGTGGGGCTAATACCTTATGGCCCGGCGTAAGATCCGTGCTGGATGAGGTGGTTGGCCCCGAGGGGGTTGAGCGGTTGTTTGCGGCTGGCCGCTGTCACCTCGATATCTACTGAAGTCGCGCTTCGGCAGCGTTACGCTAGTTCGAGTCTAGTTGTTGCTAGCGTCCCGGTGTTGCCGCAATTGGTCGCGGAGCACCGCTTTCTCTTGCAGCAAGTCGATTCTTTTCTGAGCCAGCGCCGCCAGTTGCTCTTCCGTCTGCGCCAGCCGTTCGCGCAGCAAAGCGCATTCCTTGTCCGCTGCCGCCAGGCCAGTGCGGTATTCCGCCAGTGCTTCGGTGGCGGCCAGATGACGTTGTTCGAGCGCTTGATGGCGCCGGGTAAGCTGCGTTACTTGGTAGGCGGTTTGGTCGTGCGTGGCGCGCACGCGTGCGAGGGCCTCATCGGTTGCTTGTAAGCGCTTTTGCAGGCGCGCATTTTCTTTCGCCTGATGCTGAGCGTGTGCCTGCGCTTCGCTTGAGAGGGCTTGTTGCGCCAGTACCTGCTGCCGGGCTTCAGCCAACTCCTGTTCCAAGCGATTCTGGCGCCCTTCCGCAGTCTCGCGCTCTTCGGCCCGTTGTCGGGCTACGGCTTCTTGATAATGCTCAAACTGGGCTCGTGCCTGGTTCAGCTGCTCGGTGAGTGCCGCAGTCGCGGCGGTGCGATCACTTAGCCGTTGCTCGAGGCCGGCGTTCTCACTGCGCAACCCAGCTAGGGTGACCGCCTGTTCATGTCGTGCATCCTCCAGCTGCTGAATCTGCACCGTTGCCGCCTCTAGGGACCGCAGCTGCGCCTGATGTTTCTCCTGCAGTGCCGCGTGCTCAGTCTGTAACGAACGCAGTTGCTCCTGAAGGGCCTGTAATTCGGCCTCATGCGCGTGCTGTTGCTGCTCCCGTAGCTGCGCTGCCTCCGCTTGTACTTTCTCGTATACCCCTTTTACGGCCTGCACGAGTTCAGCCGGCAGCCCTGTATCCGCTTCCGCCACCGTTTCGGCGTATTCGGTCTTCCAGCGCTTGAGCAGCGGAGCGATGGTGCTTTTGCTGCCGGTCCCGCCGAGTGCGGCCCGGATGCCGTCGACCGTCGGGTTCTTGCCGGCGTCGACCAGGCCGGCGGCGGCCTGGGCGACGTGGAAATACGTGATGCCGGAACGCGCCATCGTGGGTCTCCAATAATTTTGTTACGTAATATGTAATACGTAATTTAATGTAATTATTGTGCTTTGGTAAGTAGAAAATTTTTCTAAATTTAACTTTCGATAAATAATATTATCGTATGTTATGCTGCGACGTTCATGAGAAAAGCTGTAATCTTGGGTATAGACGCGCCCCAAGGAGCGATTGCCGATGGCAAAAAGTAAGAAAGGGGAGAACGCTACCGTTTTGGTCGGGTTCGGTGCGTTGTCCAGCCGTATCGGCGGTACGCCTGTAACCCCGGTACAACTGGCGCAGCAGCACCAGCGGTTTCTCGCCGCCGCGACCGCCGACAACACCCGGCGCGTCTACCGCTCGGCGATTCGTCATTTCCTGGCCTGGGGAGGGGTATTGCCCTGCGATGCGGCGACGGTGGTGCGCTACCTGCTCACTTTTGCCGAGCAGTTAAACCCGCGTACACTTGGGCTGCGTTTGACGGCGCTATCACAGTGGCATCGCTTTCAGGGCTTTGCCGACCCGGCTGCGGCCCCGACCGTGCGTAAGACTCTCCGCGGCATCGCGCGTGTGCACGGGCGGCCCCGCCAACAAGCCAAGGCGCTGTCCCTGGAGGAGCTGCAACGCATCGTCGTGCGGCTTGCCGAGCTCGGGACGCAGGCCGCGCTGCGCGATAGTGCTTTATTGCAGACGGGGTACTTCGGCGCGTTTCGCCGCCGGGAGTTGGTGGGGCTCACGGTCTCGAATTTGTCCTGGGAACGCGAAGGTCTACTGATCACGCTGCCGCGTTCCAAGACCGATCCGAGCGGCCAAGGTTTTTCGAAGGCAATCCCTTATGGCAGGGGGCTTTGTTGCCCGGCCACGGCTCTGCAGCGTTGGCTCATAGCCGCCGCGATCGAGTGCGGTCCGCTGTTCCGGCGCATCAACCGTTGGGGTGAAGTCGGCCTGGCGGCTTTGACAGCGGGCAGTGTCAACACCATTCTTGCGGCTCGGGCCGTCGAGGCGGGTTTGCCCGATGCCACCAAGCTGAGTAGTCACAGCCTGCGGCGTGGTTTGGCGACTAGCGCCTATCGTGCCGGTGCCGAGTTCCGTGCCATCAAACGACAAGGTGGTTGGCGGCATGACGCGACGGTGCAGGAGTATATCGAAGAGGCGGGGATATTCGAGGAGAACGCTGCAGGGGCACTCTTGAAAGAGTAGCCAAGATGCAAGCACAAATAACAGCCTGGGGTTTTTTGGAAGTCCCGCGAACGCTTATTTCATCTTGTCCTTTCCGCGAAGCTGCGGCTCAGGCAACCGCTGGCCGTATTGTGTTGATACACAGTTGGCATTTTGACCCATTGTCTGCTTTAATCGCCCATGGTCGGTTCCTTGGAGTTTGCCGTCTCGTCCAGGGACAAGATCCTACTTCGTGATAGGGGTACTACACGTGCCACGCCCTCCTGACGGTCCAGTTGGACCGGATAGCTTCGAACGCGAGTTGGGTGGTGAACGCACGGTGGTTACGGTCACCGGGAAGGTGTCGCCGGGTGTTCCCTTATCGCGAGATGCCTGCCTCGTTGTGATCAACGGAATCGATTTGGGTAAAAAGTACAGTCTGGCTCAGGCCTCGATACTTGTTGGCCGCTCCAGCGAGGCCGACATCCAGATCGACGAAGAAGCGATTTCCCGCAAGCACGCGATCATCGAGGGCCATAGGGATCGTTTCGTAATACGCGACCTCGGGTCGACCAATGGGACTTATGTCAACGACCAGACCGTGCATGAGCACTCGCTTGGTGAAGGTGATCAGATCAAAATTGGTCGGACAATTCTCAAGTTCTTGACCGGTAGCAACATCGAAGCAAGCTACCATGAGGAAATTTATCGGCTGACGACAATTGATGGGCTGACCCAAGTCTATAATAAGTATTATTTTCTCAAGGAGATGGCGCGCGCGGTGGGTCGATCGGTGCGCTACGATCGCGACCTGTCATTGATCTTGTGTGATATTGATTACTTCAAGCTGATCAATGACAGCTATGGCCATCTGGCCGGTGACTATGTCCTCAAGCAAGTTGCACAGTACATCCAGCGCCACACCCAGCCCGATGATATTTTTGCCCGTTACGGTGGTGAGGAGTTCGTAGCGCTACTGCCGAAGCGCGGCAAGCATACAGCGATGGCTGTAGCGGAGATGTTGCGGAAGCTTGTCGACTCCGAGCTCTTCGAGTTCGACGGTGCGACCATCCCGGTAACCCTATCGATGGGTGTGGCCGACCTGCGCGAAGCCCGTCGCGCGTTGAGCGAGCGGGGCGGTGTCAGCGAGCACAACAGCAGCTGTTTTGAACTCATCAAGCTAGCCGACGATCGGCTGTACTGGGCCAAGCGGATCGGCCGTAACACGATCGTGTCAGAGGGCTGGCAGCCGGCGCCCCGCTCAAGGCTTGCAAGCAGGCCTTGAGCTTGAATTTATGGCGTTTCTTCCTAGAGAGCTGCTATTCAGTTGCCTTATTTCGAACACAACAACGGTATGACACCCGAGTCGATTCTACGGGCGACATTCGGCTTCGATGCGTTTCGTGGCCAGCAACGAACCATTATTGAAACGCTCACATGCGGCACCGATGCGCTGGTACTGATGCCGACCGGTGGGGGCAAATCGCTGTGTTACCAGATTCCAGCCCTGCTGCGTCCAGGCTGCGGCGTGGTCGTTTCGCCGCTGATTGCGTTGATGACCGACCAGGTCGCGGCGCTGCGCCAGGCGGGGGTCGCCGCCGCTTACCTGAACTCCAGCCTCGGTGCGGCTGAGCAGCGCGCTGTCGAACAGCAAATGCTCGCCGGGATGCTGGATCTGGTATACATCGCCCCAGAACGGCTGCTGCAGCCGCGCTGTCTTGACTTGCTCGGCCGTTGCAAAATCGCGCTGTTTGCAATCGACGAAGCCCATTGCGTCTCGCAATGGGGCCACGATTTTCGGCCGGAATACCTGCAGCTGGCGGTGCTGGCGGAACGTTTTTCGGATACGCCGCGCATTGCATTGACGGCAACTGCCGATGAGCCGACACGGCGTGAAATTGTCGAGCGTCTGCGTTTGCACGAGTCGCGGCAGTTCATTCACAGCTTCGACAGGCCCAATATCTGTTATCGCGTCGCCGAGCGTAGCGATAGCCGTGCGCAACTGCTGCGCTTCATAACTGAGGAACACGCCAATGAGGCGGGCATCGTGTACTGCCTGTCGCGTAACAAGGTCGAGCACACGGCGGCCTGGTTGGACCGACAAGGTATCGCCGCGCTGCCGTATCATGCTGGGCTCGACCACGCGGCGCGTAGCGCGCACCAGCGTCGTTTCGCACGCGAAGACGATCTGGTGGTTGTCGCAACGGTTGCCTTCGGTATGGGCATCGACAAACCTGACGTGCGTTTTGTCGCGCATTTGGACTTGCCGGCGAGCATCGAAAGCTATTATCAGGAAACCGGCCGTGCCGGGCGCGATGGTCGACCGGCGCATGCGTGGATGCTCTATGGCCTTGCCGACGTGGTCCAGCGTCGTCGGATGATCGAGCAATCCGAATCGAGCGAGGCGCGCAAACGCATCGAACGGCACAAGCTGGATGCGATGCTGGCGTATTGTGAAATCTCTAGTTGCCGTCGCGTCCATCTGTTGCGTTACTTTGGCGAACAGCCGCAGTCGGACTGCGGTAACTGCGATACCTGTCGCGCGCCGCCTGAGACCTGGGATGCCACGGAAGCGGCGCGTAAGCTCTTGTCCGCGGTCTATCGGACCGGTCAGTGTTTCGGCGCTCAATACCTAATCGCGCATCTGCGCGGCGAGCGCGACGCGCGGGCTGTGCGGTTCGGCCATGCACGGTTATCGACGTTCGGTATCGGTGCGGATTTTAGCCGCCGACAATGGGGCTCGCTGATCCGGCAGTTGGTGGCTTATGGCTATCTCGACGTGGATTTGGCTGGCTATGGCGCCCTGCGTCTCGACCGGCGGGCACGGCCTTTGTTGCGTGGCGAGCAAGTTTTGCACTTGCGCAGCGTTCGTAAAGCACGACGATCCAGCAAACGCAGCGCGCACCGCGCCGGCCTGGCGGCTGCGGACGCACCGCTGTGGGAGGCGCTGCGCGCGTTACGCAAACAATTCGCTGCGGAACAGGGCGTCCCGGGGTACGTCATTTTCCCCGATACGACCTTGTTGGAGATGGTCGCCCGCCGCCCGGCCAGCGATGCCGAGTTTCTAGCGCTCAGTGGCGTTGGCCAAAAAAAGTTGGCGGCCTACGGTGTGCCTTTCATGCAGACCATCGCGATGCATGGTATCGGTTCGATGGATGAATTTAGCCGGGAATAAGGATGACTGCTACCAGCGGTCGGCCATCATAGCGCTCATCGCCTGCCAATCCCGCGGTTAAGTATCTTATGATTCGGCGCTGGCCGGTTGCGGGCAGGGGCTGTTACCCCTTCCCCAACCGGCCGTTTGTGACCTAGAGGTCGCGGAGAGAGCTTAGAAGGTAACGTCCCACTGCAGGCGCGCGCGATTGTCATCGAAATCGCCACTGCCGGCCCGTTGCATGGTCAACCGGGATGCATCAAGCGTTAGCTTGTTGTTATGGCCCGAGAAAAACCAGTTGACGGCTGCGGTAAGTTCGCGGCGAATATCATTGGATTGATCCGTATTCGGATCCACGAAGGCGTAGCGGAAAGCCACCTCTAAAGGCTTGGGGATGGCCTGAATTAAATAATGGGGGAAATAACCCGCCTGGGCATAACCGCCTCGCATGTCGGTTTCCGTATCGTTGACCTTGTCCTTGATCTTCTTCCAATGAAATTCGTGCTGAATGGAAAGTCCGCGGTACTTAAAGGCAAACTCTTCCACTGCTTGATTGACTCGAAATTGTCCAGCCTGGGCGGCATCCGGGTCCGGGAATCCATCTAAATTCCCGCAGCCACCGGAAGACCATCGCGTGCAGCGGCTTTTGTTCGTCACCGCGGCGACGGCTATACTGCCCGCAGGCTTGCTGTGATATTCGACGTCGCTTTGTTGCCATTTCAAATCGCGGCCTAGGAAATTCCATTGCAGCCGAGCCATGTACATTAGATTATCGTCATCGTTGCTCGTTGCCCCTCGGCCCATGCCGGTAAATGCACCGACATAATACCGGCTGTCGACGAAGGTTCCCGGGAACAGATGCCCATAAAGCATGACGCCTTGTTGCCGGTCGATCGTAAATTCTCGGTTGACGATGGATCGTTCGACAAATTGCTGCTTACCTGAGGAATCAACTCGCTCGCGGTTGTAATCGATTTTCCACTGACCGACTTTGAGCTGCAGCCACTCGAAACGTTCGAGCATGGCACGCCAGTCCAACAAACTATTGCTAGGCCAATCGTATTCGAAATAGTATTTAAGCCATGGCCTATACCCATGTCCGCCGACTTTTATTCGAGCTCGGCGAATCCTGAAGGTGGATTCGTCTTCATCTGAAAAATCGCTGGGTGATCGTGGGTCGCCATCTCGTGGATAAGAGGCCCTAAATTGAAAACGCCATTTGATGGTCGTCTCCCAATTCCCGTCTTTGGTGGAGATGCTAAATCCTGGGCGTTTGTATTCGACTTTGACTGGAAAATCTTCCTGGGTGGCGTGATCTTCTTTTTTATCCTCTTGCGCCTGCCCCTGTGTTGTTTTAATTTCGGTCCATTCGTCTTTGTTCAAAATCCCCTTCTTGAGCAAGGTATCTTCCACAGAGGCCGCTTCGGAATATGCGGAAAAAAAGACAAGTAATCCCCCTAGGATTGGTGCCATCCCATTAAAGAATGGTCTCGAAGGGATCGACATGCAACCTCCTTATTTAATTAATAAAAGTGATCGATTTTTATTGTAGGGTGTTCTAAAAACAGGTGCCGCATCGTATCCATTTTCCTGTTTAAAAAAGAGGATGGATTACGATCTGTTCTGAAATAACGGGGGTCTGAAAATTATTCAATATTTCCATAAATCTATGATGGCGAGATCGTGGCAGAGATTTGTTGCGGCACAGTGAAGATAAAATGACGAAATTATTACGAAGCGGGTCTGGGCGCTATACGTCAATCCACCGAACCAAGCGCGATCCTTGCTCGGTGACCCAGAGCAATATCTCGGGTAGTAGCCACTTCCGCGGCGCGCAGGCCGCGGTTGCCCAGTGACGCGCGGCCTACGCTGGCCAGTCTCGGCGAGCATCATGTTCATGAGCCACGGATCATGTCGTCCGAGCAAGCCAAGCAGTGGTCGCCGAAAATCCACCTGATCATCGCCAATCTCAAGCGCCTTGTGCTGGGTACTTTCCGCGGCGTCTCCGGACCACATTTGCAAGACTACACTGATGATGAGTTTGTTTATTGCTTCAACCGTCGATACAGGGAAGCTCAGCTGCCTTAACTCCTATTCGAGACTGCCGTCGCTCATACCCCAATTTCAACTCGGGCTGCGTTAAGTTGATAGGCATAAAATATGAAGAACAGCGGCAGCATGTTGAGAGAGCATTTGGATTGGGTGTGTTTTCATTGTGTAAACCTCATATCCTCAGGGGGTTAGTTAAATTGTCATGGCCGGCCCCAAATCCAGCGTCTTGTAATACACGGGATAAGGCCGACCGTGAAAGTGTTTGATACGCTACAGCCGAGTTGTGCGCCGCATCATCAGAAATAAAAATCCTGTCCTGGACGAGCCCCACGATTTATCGATCGGCCCTGGCTGGGTGGGGGAAAGCCGGCGAAAAAGCTACAACGCTTGGTTGTGATGCGGCCGCATAAAGATGGTTGTGAGGTACGCACGGTACGGACGTTTCAGGGGCACAAGGGCGTAAGCACGAGGATGATTTATAACAACCTGTTCACTCCCGAGGGCCGCGGTGCGGTGAGATCCTTGGATCAGCAAGGTGAATGGGGCGCGGCACGGCTGGTACATTCCTGTGCCACCAATTCTTGCCTCTATTTATTCCCAAAATAGCCGAAAGGGGAGCAAGTGCTATTGGCGGGTTCCATCCGGTGGGTAGATAGTGTCTAGCGCTCGTGATGCGGAGGAATCACCCGTGCGTAAACTCTCGGTATTGCTGGTCCTGTCCATCTTGGCGGCGACGCTGATCAGCCTGACTGCACATCCGGAGCCCTACGAACACCGGCTGCAGCGGGTCGCGCTCCAAGAAATGCTGCCGCAGCTGGCCGGTGTGCTCGCCCATGAATCGGCGACGGTGAAGGCCGTTTTTTTGCACTACGCGGGAGACGAGGCCTTGGTCCTCAACGCCCGGCTCGCGTTGTTGCGGTATCCGGTCAAGACGCGGCGCATTCTCTCGCTTTACGGCACGGATTCGGCCTTTCAAGAGGCACTGGCCGCCTATGGGCCGAGCGTCATTCCACCCATCGATTATTTTCTGGATCATGATATCGGCACCCTGAAGGTGATGAAGTTCGCGGAGGAGGCCGTAACGGCCGCCAGCCGATTCTGGAAAGGCGACGCTTCGACGCCGGCTGAGCGGATAGCTGCCGACAACGACGGCACATTGGTGGCGCCCGAGCGGGGGCGGTACGCGATCGCCTTCATCCAAAAGGAAGGTCACGCCTTCCTCGGCCAGTTCGTGGTGGATGCGGCGGGGGAGGTGCATTGGGTTCAGAGCGAACGGGTGCTGCAGGGTATTAGTTCGTTCTTTGCCGGCGGTATCCGCACGCTGGAGACGAAATACCGCACGGACGAGGATGTGGGTATCGCTGACTATCTGTGGGCCGGTGTGGACGTGCTCGCCACCGCGGCGGCGGTCAAGGCGCTGCGGGTCAGCCGGACCGGCGCGGCTACGGCCGGTGCCGGACCCGAGATCGTTGCGGCGGGCGGCCGCGGGGCGCGCGCCGCGGAGTCGGCTTCGCTGATGCGCCGCACCGCGGTGCTGGCGCCGGCTCTGATCCGGGCCGGCGGGCTCGGGGGGTGGATCGTGAAATACGGCGCGGTTGCCGCCACGGCCTATATCGTGCTGCGGCATCCGAGCCTCATTACCAGTCTGGTCGGGGAGGTGGCCCGCCTCGCAGGACTGCCCGCGTGGCCCGTGCAGCTCACTGTCTGGTCGGTACTGCTCCTGCCGCTGCTCTATATCGGGGTGTTCCTGCTTCGCTTGGTGCTGCGTCCGCTGCTGCTCCTGGCAAGCGCGGTCGTGGCGGGGCTCGCCTGGCTCGAGCGGCGGGGTAGGCGGGCGTCTGGCGGTTACGGTTCGAACTGGCGCAGTGCCTGCTCCAGCCAGCCGTAGGCGATGCGTTCCTGCTCCAGGCGCACTCCGTCTCCCAGTCGGTTGGCCTGCAGATCATCGAATAGGGCCTGTTCGGGTTCGGCAAGGCGGCTCAGGCGGCCTTCGAAGCGGCTCTCGCGCGGCTCCTTTACCCACAGGTGTTGATGCTGGGCCAGGGTGGCGCGGTCCATGAGCAAGGAGCGGGTCTGAGGGAAAGTACCGCGCAGGCGGTCGAGAATGGCGAAGCCGTGGGTGTCGATGTCGCCCCAGTAGTGGACGTTTACCTCGTGCAGCCAGCGGATTTCCGCCAAGCGATCCAACCCGTAGCCGAGCCCGAAAATTACCGCGCTGACCGGGGCGTCCGGGAAGGCGAGGCCGTTGATTTCGTTCTCGGTGATGAAAACCCGATGCACCGGCAGACGCAGCCGGTCGAGTTGCTCGGGCGGCACGGAGAGATCGTTGAGGCCGCTGAGGTAGAGCCGCTCGTCGAGGATACGCAAGCGGATAAGGGCGGGCTTGGCGAGGAGGCCGTAGCGACGCTCGAAGCCTCTGGTACCGGAGGCCGCCCAATCGATTGCTTCCTCGGGCAGTACCCGGTCCAGTAGCTCGGCGAGCAGCTTGCGGTGACTCTCGATGAACTTGGTGTCGACCCCGCGGATGTCGAGCGCGCGCAGGTAGCATCCGGGGCGCGGATGCGCGGCGAAGTAGCTCAGCACAGCCAACACGGCTTCCCAGTGCCGGGCTTGTTCGAGCGCCGTCAAGGGGTGCTGCGCAAGCCACGGCCCGAGCGTTGGGAAGCGTTCCAGGGTGGCCGCAGCCAACGCCTGAAACCGCTCAGCCTGCGCGGTCCGGCTGATGAGCGTGAGCGCGTCACGCTCGCTGGGGACGATAATGCTGTCCGGCAGGTGGTTTGCGCCATGCACCCGGTGATTGATCTGGCGCCACTCGATGGCGTAGCCGGTGCCGCGCTGCTCGCGGCTGCCGGCCTGCAGATGCCTGATCCAGTCGCCGACCTCGCCGAAACGATCGGCGATTTCGCGTGCGGAGGGCCGCCTCAGGCGCAATCGCAGGGGAAAGAGGGGTTCGCCGGTGAGGCGGGCGCGCAGGATCTCCCCCCGCTCCCAAAGCCGTGCCACCTGGGCTCGCAGCTCAGCCGGAGTGGTCCAGCTCATCGGCCGGCCGAGGAGAGGGCTGCACTTTGCTCCGCGGTGGCCGCGACACCGCCCCGGGCGGCTTTTTCGGTTCGGTATTCCTCGATGGTGAGGTTGCGCAGCATGGACTCGCGGCCCTCGGCGTTATGGACGAAGCCGACGCTCGCCACGTACGGCTCGATGATGTGGATCTTCTGCAGCGGCGTGACGACGAGCAGCTGCAGGTTGAGCCGCCTGAACAGCTCCAATCCGTAGCGCGCCGACTCGTCCGAGCCGCGCCCGAAGGCCTCGTCGATGACCACGAAGCGAAACGAGCGCGAGCGAGTCTCGCCCCATTCCAGGCCGAACTGATAGGCCAGGCTGGCGGCGAGCACGGTGTAGGCGAGTTTTTCTTTCTGGCCGCCGGATTTGCCGCCAGAGTTGGAGTAGTGTTCGTATTCGGCGCCGTCCTCGCGCCAGCGCTCGGAGGCGGAGAAACCGAACCAGTTGCGCACGTCGGTGACCTTGCGGGTCCAGCGGCGATCGAGCTCGGTGCTGCCTTCCCGTCCCCGGAACCGCTCGATGATGCGTTTGACCTGCAGGAACTTGGCCTCGGAGTACTGCGCTTCCTCCGAGCCGGTAAGCGCACCCTCGGTGCAAGCGCGCAGTTCCTGCTGGAAGTCGCGGATCTCGGGGTCGGCGGCGGTCTCGGCGAGCAGCGTGATATAGCGGCCGGGATTGTAGTCGATCTCGTGCAGGGAGCGGTTGATGGTTTCGATGCGCTCCTTGATCGCCTCGCGCTCGCGGTTGAGCTGGGCCTGAAAGCTTGCTACTTCACGAATGGTGTTCTCGTTGAGCAAGGCTTTGAAGCGGGCCTCGAAGCGTGGCAGGTCGTCGGCGCGCAGCCGCTCCAGCATGCCCGCGTACTCGGCGGCGGAGTCGATGCTGACATCCACCTCCTGGGTCTCCAGCGGGTAGGCGTTCTGGTAGGAGCGCATGGCGTCGATGACGCTGTCGCGCAAACGGTCGAGCCGCTTCTGCTCGGCGTCGATGCGTTTTTGTAGCCACTCGCGCAGCTCGCTCTGACGATTGTCGCAGGACTCGACGGTCAGTCGATGCTCGCCGAGGGCCTCCGCTTGCAGGGCCTCGAGCCGGGGAAAATAGCGCGTGCGCAGCGCTTGCGGCGTCGCGGCGAGCGGCTGCCGGGTCTCTTCCAACGCCAGTTGGGCCGCCTCGTGCTTGCTCTCGGCGGCGGCTTGCTCGCGCTGTGCCCGGGTAAGCGCCTCCTCGGTACGCTCGATCGCCGCCTCCAAGCTCTGAAGCTGCTCCTCCAGCGCGCGCAGAATGTCCGACTCGGCCTCCAGGCGGCGGCGTTCTTCCTCCAGGCGTTCGATCTCGGTCACCACCGGACGCCAGTCCAGCTCGCGGAAGTCGCTGAACATGGCGAGGTTACCGAGCTTTTGCAGCCGCGTTTGCAAGCGCTTTTGCGCGGCTTGCTGCGTGGCGATCTCGCGGCCCACGGCCTGCATGCGCTGCTCCAGGTGGCGGGCTTGCTGTTCCAGCGCGGCGATCTTGGCCTCGTTCGTCCAACCGAGAATGTAGCGGGAACGGTCGTCGAGGCGGTGGCGGTCGTCTTTTTCATGGCGATCGCCGCCGGCTTTGATCTGGCCGGCCTGGGTAATCGCCCGCTGCTCGCGCCGGAAGCGCGCCATGTCCTCGCAGCAGGCGTAGTCGAAGCGCCGCGCCAGCTCCGCCTCCAGCCAGGGATAGAAGGCGGAGTCGGGGCGGATGGCGAGCTTGCGCATCAGCGATTGCGGGTGCAGTTCGGTGGGTTCCGCCGCACGCCGCCCGAGGACCCGGAAATAGACCAACCGGCCGCTGAGGTGGGTGGCGTCCACCCACTCCGCGACTCGGGCGTATTGAGCGTCGGGCACCAGCAGCGACAGTCCGAAACCGTGCAGCAAGCGCTCCGCGGCACCCTCCCAGTCCCGGGCTTCCGCGCGCACCTGGATCAGCTCGCCGGCGAAGGGTGCCGCGTCCTCGTTGAGCTCCAGAGCTTCACAGAGCCGCTCGCGGATGGCGAGCATCCGGGCGGGGATGTTGGAGCGGCGTTGGCGCAGGGACTCCAGCTCGGTCTGGAGCCCGCCGTGCTCGGTCTTGAAACCGTGGAACTCCACATTGGCCTCGGTGAGCCGGTTCTGCACCTGCTCCAGGTGCGGCTCGCAGGCCGCGCGCTCGGTCTCCAGCGCGCGGTGGTTGGCGAGGAACGCTTCGGCCCCGGCCGGCTCGGGCAGCTCCAGCTCCCGGGCGAGGGTGTTGTATTGTTCGGCGCGCTTGCGGCGTGCGTCCCGTTCCCGCTGCCGTTCGGCGGTCTCGGCCTTGATACGCTCCAAGCGGTCGCCGCCGTTCTCGGCGATGGCGCGCTTGAGCTCGTCGCGGCGGCTTTGCTCGCCGCGTCGCGTATCCTGCAACTCGATGATACGATTGCCGCACCGGTTCAGTTCCTGATCCAGGTTGTCCAGGCGCCGCTCGAGCAGCTCACCCTTGAGTGCGGCGAAATAAGGGCGCAGGGCATCGCGGCAAGCGCGCAGGATCTCGATCTCGCCGGCGAGTTCGGCGTGACGCCGCGCATCCGCTACCAGCGGCTCCAGCGCCTCGACCTGCGCCTTGGCCTTGATCACCGCCGCGTGGGCGCGGGTGAGGTCGTCGAAGTGGCCGATCAGCGCTTCGATGCGGGGCTCGACCGGAAAGGCCTCCAGCATGTGGCCGCGGACGAAGTCGGTGAGGTTGCCTACGGATTTCATCGAGACGGTCTGGTTGAACAGTTCCAGGGCTTGTTCGTGGCCCAGGCCGAACCGGCGCCGGAAGGCGGCCCCATAGGGTGGAAACGTCTCGTGCAGCTCCACATCGGTCAGGCCGCGTAGGCGTTTGCGCAGGTCATTGATGTCGTTGCCGAAGCCGGCGAAGTGCTCGGTGATGTTCAGCGGCCGGTCGGCCACCAGATAGCAGCGCGCCGGCTGCCCCTGGGCGTCTTTGTGCCAGAACACTTGGGCCAGGGTGACGTGCCGGTCGAAGCCCTCGTTGAAAAAGTGGCCAAGGATGACCGAGTAGCTGTTGTGATCGCGCAGGGCAATCGCCCGTGCGGCGAGCCCCGTCTCGTCGCGTGCCGACTTGTAGTAGCCGAGCACGTAGGAGCGCAGCGAGCGTTCCCGGGCCTCGGCGCCGGCGGCCTTGTTGTAGGTGATGCGCTGGGCGGGCACCAGCAAGGTGGTAAGGGCGTCGACCAGGGTGGATTTGCCGGAGCCGATGTCGCCGGTGAGCAATGTGTTCTCGCCGCACGGCGGCAGGCTCCACACCCGGTCGTGGAAGGTGCCCCAGTTGTAGACCTCGAAGCGGTGCAGGCGGAAACCGGCGCGCTCGTTGGTCTCGGCGAAATCGAGCAGCTCGCCTTGTGACGTCATACGCGGTTCTCCGTCGGCTCGCCGGCCTGGTCGCGGTATTCCGCCAGCCGGCGGTCGAACTCCGCCAGCCACTGCGCGTCGACGTAAGCCTTCAGGATACGCCGGACTTCGAGGTGATCGCCGCGGTTGCGCAGCCGGCGCAGGAAGCCCAACTCCACGATCTTGTTGATGTGGGTATCGATGCGGTCCACCAGGCGAGCCTCGTTGGCCGTGTCCGGCAGGAACACGCGAATCATGTCGACGATCTGCTCCCGGGATAGGATCAGCCGCGGCTCGCCCCCGCCGGCGTCGTGCTCGGCGAGCTTCTTGCGCAGCAGTGCCAGCAGCAAGCTGACCGGGTAGCTGAGCGGCCGGCGCGGAACCAGCCGCGGCAGCGCCGCCTCGGCCTCGTCCTGGGGTCGCTGGCGCAGATAGGCATACCCTTCGGCCTCATCCAGCATCAGCTCCAGTCCCAGCACCGCCACGTAGTCGCGCACCCGGGCCTGCAACTCGAGCAGGCCCTGCCAGAGCTCCGAGCTCTGGTCCTTGTAGAGCACGCCCTTGAACAGGGCGACGAGCAGGGGCGGAAGCTGATTGGGGACGTGGGTGTCGTTCATGGGATCGTTGCGATGCTGGTCAGCGAGTGTACACGACGGCCGGTAGCCGTGCCCGTCGAATTCGGCCGGTCTCGTCCGTCCAGGCTACGCTCTGAGGCGTCTGCTCGTCGATGACCGCCTTGCGGTCGGCGGCGGCCAGGCTCAAGTAGGCGACCAGTTCCGCTAGCCCCTGCTGCAGCGGATGCTCCGCCAATAAAGTGGTCAGCGCGACCTGCTCCCGGGTCTGCAGGGCACGGCGGATGTGGGCGCGGAGCCGCTCCCGGTCTACGTAGACCTGCTCGAACAGCGCATCGGCGGCGATGTCCTCGTCGCCCTCCACGAGCACCTGCTGCGCGATCCGCGGCTTGATCGGCGGGCTGTACAGCGGCCGCTCCATGGGCAGCTCGATCCGCGGCGCCGGCTCGTCCAGTTGCATGAACGCGGCGGGTGGCGGTGTGGCGCGGACCGCCAGCGCCCGCTGTTCGATCCCGCGCAGCAGCGTCATGATGCGGCGGTTCTCCAGCCAGGCCTGCTCGTCGAGGTAGCGACGCAGTTGCTCGGAGAGTCGGGCCACGGTGCGCTGCGCCGTCTCGCCGGCCTCCAGCCAGTCGTAGTGGATGCGGGCGAGGCGCCGGTCCGGGCCCAGCGCGGCGATGGGGTCCAGTGCCAAAATGCGCTCCAGTAAAGTGGTCAGCTCCTCCTGGCGGGCCGGCGCCATCAGGAAGTCCCAGAAGGCCCGGAAGCTTTTGCCCTGATCCGAGTCGGCAATCACATCGCGTTCGCCGAAGACATCCTCCAGCAACTCACCTTTGGTCCCTTCCCAAGTGGCGATGCGCATACGCACATCCCGGTCGAGGTCGCGGAAGTTCTGCTCCACCTGGCGGAAATCGGCCAGCAGCGCGCGGGCGATGCCGGTCATCTGCAGGAAGCGTTCTTTGAGCTGGGTCTCGTCCATGAACTCCAGCCGTCCCGCACGGATCCGGGCGATCTCCTCGTCGATGGCGGCTTTGCGCCGCTCCAGCTCGGCGATCCGGGTCTCGGGATCGGTTTCGGTGCCCTGGACGATCTGGCGCAGCAGGTCGAAGACGGTGAGCAGCCGCGATTCGGTGCCGACGAATTGCTGCTGCTCCAGTCCCGCCAGCCACTCGATGGCCTGCTCGGTGGCCGGCGTGATATCGAAGCAAGGCTCGTCGCGCGTCTCGCGGTAGTATTTGCGCAGCCAGCCGCGCTGGTCGTTGGCCCAGTCGTTGAGGTAGTCGAGTGCGCGCTTGGGGAAAGCCTCCTCGCCGAACCGCTCGCGCAGCTGGAAAAGATAATCCTCCAGGCGCGCGGCCGCCTCCTCTTCGGGTAGGGTGCGCACGTTCGGCTCGATAAAGCAGCGGTGCAGGAAGCCGATGACCAGCGGCCCATGGTCCGCGGCCAGCAGGCGCCAGGCCGGATGGAGGCGGCGCAGCGTCTGAAGATAATCATGGTCCATCGTTCGGAACGGCGAATCCATCAGCGTTTCGGCGGTGCGTATGAGGCAAGCCGCCATGATCGCACAAGCGGCCCGCGCCGCGCACTGCTGCAGTGCCATTGCGGCGTGCAGCGCCGCTCGGAGCCCAGCTCATGGACGCCGTCAGATACATCGCCTCCACGGGCGTCCTGACCAAGATGATGGAGTTGGGCTGTATGGGCCACACTCGGTGGTCATCCTTGCAAGAAAATGGCTCACGGTTCATCTTCGAACAATTCACCGAACAGTTCGCGTACCTTGTCCTTGGCCTCAGCGAGCGCGACGCGACCCTGCGCGGTGGTGCGATACATGCGCCGCGCGCGGCGGCTTGGGCCCTCGGGTTGCATCTCGAGATACCCTTTCTTCGCCAGGCCATGCAGCATCGGATAGAGGGTTCCGGGGCTGATCACGTAGCCGTGCTGGCGCAGTTCATCGATCATCCAACTGCCGTAGATCGGCTGCTGTGCGGCGTGATGCAGCAGGTGCAATCGGATCAAGCCGGAGTACAAGTCCTTGTCGGCTTCGGTCATGTCAGCTGCGCGAGTTCTATGCCCCACCCGCCGGCCGCCGCCAGCGCCACCACCAACCAGGGCGGCGTGCGCCAGAAGGTAAGCAGCGTGAATGCGCCGATGGCAAGCGCGAAGTCAGCGGCGGAGCGGATGGCGCTGGTCCACACGGGGTTGTAGAGAGCGGCTAAGAGCAGGCCCACGACGGCCGCGTTTACTCCGAGCAGCGCGCGACGCACGGTGTCGATCTGACGCAGCCGGCTCCAGAACGGCAGCACGCCGATCACCAACAGGAATGAAGGCAGGAAAATTGCCAGCAAACAGATCAACGCGCCGAGCCAGCCGTTCGGTAGCTCGCTCATCACGGTGCCGAGGTAGGCCGCGAACGTGAACAGCGGGCCCGGGACCGCCTGGGCCGCGCCGTAGCCGGCGAGGAATGCATCGTTGCTCACCCAGCCGGGCGGCACCACCTCGGCCTGTAGCAGGGGCAGCACCACATGTCCCCCGCCGAACACGAGCGCCCCCGCGCGATAGAAGCTGTCCACGAGCACCAGACTCTGCACCGGCCAAGCGGCCGCGGCGAGCGGCAGGCCGATGAGCAGAACCACGAACGCAACCAGGGCCGCAAACGCTGCTGATGTGGGCAACGGGACGTCGAACGAAGCAAAGCCTTGTTGTGGATCGGCGCGCAGCCCGACAAGCCCGATCAACCCGCCGGCCATGATCACGCTGGCTTGGGTTAACGGCGAGGGCAGCGCCAACACGACGATGGCGGCAGCAACCGCCAATGTGATGCGCGGCGTGTCGGGACACAGTGTGCGCCCCATGCCCCATAGGGCTTGCGTCACGATGGCTACGGCCGCCACTTTGAGGCCCTGGAGCGAACCATGGGGAGTATTTCCGGCCAGGGCCACCATACCGTAGCCGAACGCGGTCAGCGCCAGCGCCGAGGGCAAAGTGAAGCCGATCCAAGCAGCGATCGCACCGGGCAGACCGGCTTTTGCAAGGCCGATACCGATACCGACCTGGCTGGAAGCCGGGCCGGGCAGGAATTGGCAGAGCGCGACGAGATCTGCGTAGGCTGTCTCGTCCAGCCAGCGGCGGCGCACTACGAATGCGTCGCGGAAATACCCGAGGTGGGCGATGGGTCCGCCGAACGAGGTCAACCCGAGGCGCAGAAAGGCTAGAAAGACCGTAATTGCCCCCTGGCGCGCTAAGGCGTTGCTTACGTGTTCTGCCTTGCTGGGCATGGCGAACTCCCAAACGTTGATGCGTAGACAGCGGAATTCGAATCGAAATTCGATATCGGTTTTCGATTATTATAATCGTGAACGCGGCCGGCATGGAAGCAGACGCGGGGTTGTTGCCTGCTGGGCAAGGTGCAAAGAACGTGGGGAGTGGTGATGATCCGATAGACGCCTGTTGGCCGTGCTCGGAATAGTGCGAATAGTGCATGCGAGCGCGCCCGATGGTGTTCTGCAGGCAGAACACCATCGAAGGACAAATCCGCCGGCTGATAAAGATTATCGCGCAGGCGCGCCGGCTCGAAATCGATGTCCGCAATTCAGGGCGGAGCAATGGCAAGCCCTGGAGTCGGGCTCGATTGCTTGCTACTGATCGGTTTTCAGCTGTTCGTCGAGGTGAGGGGAAATAGGCTCATCGAGCGGTAGGAACCAGACGGCGGGTTTCCCTTGCTCGCGATACTGCCGATCCAGGGTGTCGAGCACGTCTTGCGTTGACGGGGCCGGGCCGCGGAGTTTTTCCAGATGTGAAAACCCTGGCTGATCCAGGGGTACGCCGAGTTGGGAGGGACCAAGGATCGCTTCCAGGTGGGGCGTGATGGGGTTCGTCGAGCGGCAGAAACCAAACGGCCGATTTGTTTTCCAGCCGGTATTGTTCGTCCAGCGCCGCGAGCACCACCGGCACCGGCTGAGTTGGTCCTAGCAACCGCTCGATATCCGGTGCGATGGGTGCCAGCGGCCCTGTGGTCTGCATCGCCGTTTGTATCTGTTGCACTATGTCGTCTGTCGGAACGCCCAGTGCGTTGAGCAGAGAGTGGTAGTCTGCCAAGCCCGTTGCTGAGCGCAGATATCAATAACACTGTTCTGGTGATTTTCCCGGACTTCCTGGAAGCGGCGATCTTCGGTGAGGATGAGGTGGATGTTCTTACACGCGCGGTGGACGCCCTTGAGCAAGTAGTTGCCTGCCGAGTCGCCGACCGTGAGGCTGCCCCGTAGCCCTCGGCGGTGGGCCAAGGGCAATACGGTGTTCGCCGGCCGGCGCTGACGGCGGCCAAAGTGCTGTCCTGTGTAGCTTACCCACCCAGGTCAGATTGACCGCGCCGCCCGTGAATGTTTTGCACGGCCTTGCAAACAGCCGCACCCGCGCGCGGCGCGATCGCAGCTGGATTGCAGCGTGTGGCCATTCATTACACTACGGCGCTGGGCTGGCTCTGGCGTCCTTGTGCCACGCGGATGATCGAGCGCAGGTCCGAGACCATGGTCTCGAGAAGCAGCCGAATTCACCCGACAACGCCGGCTTTATGGTAGAGCCCCTCCCAGGCTGGAAAATCGGTGGCTATCAGTCGCCGCAGTGCACCCGCCCGCATTGAAGGTCTCGCGCCGGCATTGCGGCGCGGATGCGTTCATAGGGCTCGGATACGGCGCCGCGAAGTTCAGTTCTTCATTGCTGACATCTGTGGGATAGGGCTTTCGGGACATTGCAGCATTCTCGAAGCCCTAGACACGGCTCCACCTTTTCGCTGAAGTCCATTCCCTATTGTGCTAGGCAGTCAGAGATCGTTCTGGGAGCGGCTGCATGCGAGCACGGCGTCGAACCAGTGCCAACCCACCGAAGAGCAACGCCGTATATCCGAGCGCGCCGGCAAGCGTGTAGTGGAAAAAAGGCAGTCCTGCCAGATAGCAGGCGAGCAGCCCGCTTGAGCTATAAGGATACAGCCCGCTCATGAGCCAGGTGCCGAAGTTGGTCACGATAAAAAACAGGCTTGCAGCTGCGACCGCGCAGCCGGCAACGCGGAATACCGTCACGCGTCGGCGCAGGCAGCCCATTCCCAAGGCGGTGATCAATGCCACGCCCACGTAGACGAAGGCCATCCCGCCATAGAAAAGCCCGTAGCCGTAGACGACGAACCCCAGCACGAGATCGCTGAGCAGCAGCGCCAGCAAGGGCAGCAGGAACGCCAGACGCCGGTCCGCCGCGTAAGCGCCGCCGAAGAGAGCCACCGACTCGATCGGCGTGAAGTTAGGCGGATGGGGCATCAGGCGTGCCGCCAGGGCGGTCAGCATAATGCCGGTCAGCAGGAGCGTTGTTCGGCGAAACATCGCATAGCACCTCAATTGTTTGTTGTCTTTGCTAAGCATTGTTCAATTATACGGGCTCGCCGGCACCACGTCTTTCCCGGCACTGGGGTACGGGAACAATTCCGGGTGCAGAATTCCGGCCAGGATCTCCATGCTATCGATTAGGCGTGGCCCCGGTCGGTTGAAGTAAGCGTTGCCGTCGACCAAATAGACTTGCTCGTTGTGTACCGCATCGAGTGTCCGAATCGGGTCTTGTGCGGCTAGACGGGCCCAACCGCGCGCAGCGCGCTCGGCCATTTGCCGGCAACAGGCGACCACCAACGCCTCGGGTTGGGCCTCCCGCACCGTCTGCCAATCCACCCGCACAGAAGGTTCACCCACCGTGCCCAATAGGTTAACGCCGCCGGCGATGGTGATCAGCTCCGGCGTCCAATGGCCGGCGCAGTATACCGGGTCCAACCATTCCAGTAGTGCGACCCGGGAATGGCGCTCGGCGTGCGTGACGCCTCGTACGGCCGCAGCTACCCGCTGTTGCAGCGCACCGATTAAGCGTCCGCCTTGCCTGACTATCCCCAGAGTTACTGCCAAGTGCATTTTCTGGGTATCTTGACGACGCAGCAATCAAAATCGTTGCCAATCCGTCATCTGGTTACCGAAGCCCGCAGCGTCTACCGTTGTTTTATGGCAGCACAGAGCGATAAGCAAGCACACGGGATGTTGATGGGCCGGAGAAGCGTGTGAACCAGCCTAATGTGGGTTCGCAAGAAAATGCTACGGCGGTGCCGTTCAACGCGAGACAGGCAGCGCTGGGCAACAATGTGCTGTCAACGATGTAAGCAAAGATCGTCGGATGATTCGAGCCGGCTGGTATGGGGTAAGAATCAGAACGCTTTGCGCAGCGTTAGATTGATGCGGCAGCGGCCGGTCAGCGGGTGGTCGCCGCCGGCGAGCGGGGCTATGCCATGGTAGGCAAGCCGGGCCGGGCCGCCCCATACGGCGACGTCTCCGCTCTCCATGCGGATGCGGCGCGGCCGATCGCGGCGGCGCAAACCGCCGAACAGGAACACAGCCGGTAACCCAAGTGAGACGGATACGATCGGTGCCTTGAATTCGCGCTCGTCCCGGTCTTGGTGCAGCGTCCGCCGACCAGGCCGAGCACCGCCTTGCGGTTCCGGTAGAGCGTGGTGCTCGGCTGCTTCTGGTCGAATTCGGCGCGCGCGCCGCGTTCGAGCGGCAGGATCCCC
>JAUILK010000017.1 GCA_030433275.1 Gammaproteobacteria bacterium | reverse complement strand
CGTGGAACGCTCCTTCGGCTGGCTGGAAAAATGCCGCCGCTTATGGAAGAACTGCGAGCGTAAGATTAATACCAGTCTGCAGTTCGTCCATCTGGCGTTCTTGACACTGTTGCTCCGGAGATTATGAACAGGCTCTTACACGGAAGGTAACCATGACCACGACCGAGTTTCTTGTTGCCTTCTTCGTCGTTGCCGTTGCTCTGCGCTTTTGCAGCCTGTTTATCTCGAAGCGTAACGAGGCGCGGCTGCGCGCGGAAGGCGCGGAGGAATTTGGCGCTGGAAACAGTCGCGTAATAGCGGTGCTGCATGTGACGCTCTATGCTGCAGCCCTGATAGAGGGGCTGTGGCGGAACGCTCCGGTTGATACGCTTACTTGGCTCGGCGTTGTGCTCTACACCTGCTCCATGTTCGTCTTGGCCTATGTCATTCACGAACTGGGCAACCTTTGGTCTGTGAAGCTCCTACTGGCTTCGGGTCACACGCTCAAACAGAGTTGGCTTTTTCGCACAGTGCGCCATCCAAACTACTATTTGAATATTCTTCCGGAGCTGCTTGGAGTGGCGCTAGTCACGAAAGCATGGCTCGCCCTTGCAATTCTTTTCCCAAGCTATTTGTTTGCGCTCTTTCAACGCATCAAGCTTGAGGAGCAGGTCATGCGGCAGCGGTTCCCTCAATACCAATGAGCTCGGCGTTCCTGAAGATCGTCCCAATCCTGCTCCTCGGGCTCGGTGAAAGACCATTGAAACTCGGGGACAGCCACATGAGAAGGCATCTCGTTTCCGGACGCAGCGTCATCAAGCAAACCGCACCACTCGTAGCGGGAGGGTTCTGACTGGGGAATACCGGATGGTGTCCAATCGTCTGGATTCCGGCGAACACCTGACGGGAAACACCACCATGAGCGAGTCGTTACGCGAAGACATGGAAGAGCCGGAGATCATTTTCATCGGTGCCGGCATCAACTCTCTCGGCGCCGCACTCGCTGTGGCCAAGGAGGGCTGGCGAGTGCTGGTCTTCGATCGAAACCGCACTCCGGGCGGTGCGGTGCGAACGATGGAACTCACGTTGCCCGGCTTCCGGCATGACATCGAAGCGATGAATCTGAGTCTATTCGCCGGCTCACCGTTCTACGCCGAACACCGCGAAGCGCTGGCGGAGAAGGGTCTGGACCTCGTCGTGGCGGAGCATTCGTTCGGTTCGCTTGCTGCCGATGGCCGTTTTTTGGGGATCGGCACGGATCTGGAGGCCAACCTGAGAGCCATTGCGCGTTTCTCGAAAGCGGACGCGAAGGCCTGGAAGGCGTGGCGTACGGACTATGACCGGTGCAGCTCCGTCTTGTTCCAGATCCTGGGATCGCCGGCGGTTCGTTCCGGCCCTCTGGAACTCGTCTTCGGCCGGAACGGGGATCTGCCCCCGAATGTAGCAACTCCGCTTCGCGGGATCCTGCTCGACTCCCTCCGCGCGAATCTCGGCCGGCGTTTCCAGAGTGACGTCGTCCAGGCCCTGATTGCCGCCTGGGCCATGCATCTCGATTATGCCCCCGACGTCCCCGGGGGATGCTGGATGCCCTTCCTCGAAACCAACGGCGACGAGCGCAACGGCATTCCCATTGCCCGCGGCGGTTCCGGCAACATGATTCGGGCGATCGTGGAACTCGTCCGGGAACACGGGGGAAGCGTCGTCAACAACCAAACGGTGGAACAGATCCTTTTCGATAAGGGGAGGGCCGCCGATGTTCGCCTGGCCGGTGGGCGTGAACTGCGAAGCTCTTGCGGAGTCGTCGCGTCGCCAGCGTCACGCCCCAGGCGTTGGTGAAACTGACCGAGGGTCATTTGCCGGAGGCGGTAGTTGAAAAAGCAAGCAACTACCGCTACGGCCCAGGCACGCTGGTGATTCATCTTGCGTTGTCCAGGCTGCCCGACTGGGAGGATGAAGCGGCGCGACGCAGCTTCTACGTGCACGTCGGCCCATCATTGGACTACATCGCGGCCGCTTACCAGGAAGGCATGGCCGGCATGTTTGCAAACCACCCTTTCCTCGTGGTCGGTCAACCCACGATCTACGACCCGTCCCGCGCTCCTGCCGGCAAACATGTCCTGTGGATCATGGTGCGCGCGGTGCCTGCCGAGATTCGCGGAGATGCCGCCGGCACGATCGAAGACCGCAGCTGGACGCCCGAAGCAGCCAAGAAGTTTGCGGATCGCGTCATTCGTCAGCTATCACGGCATGCACCGGGTCTCCCCGACGCGGTCCTCGGGATGGCCATCCACACCCCGTTGGATCTCCAGGAATTGAACCCGAATCTGGTGAATGGCGATTTGAACGCCGGCAGCCTTCATCTTTCACAGTTTTACGGAAACCGGCCCTTTGCGGGCTACGCCGACCACGAAATACCGATCCCGGGCCTCTACATGTGCGGCGCCTCCACCTGGCCGGGAGGCGGTGCCTCGCCCAATTCGGGAATGCTGCTGGCCAGGAAACTCTTGAGCGGGAATGCTTGAAAATGATTAAATCAAAGGGAAAAATTACAGCCTGAAACGATGAAAAAGGATACGGTTTCATTTCCCCTATAGCCGGCGGTGACCGCCTATTTATGCACATCAAAAGTTTAGCTAATAGAGGACGCCGTCCGGCAGTCGGTGACTTCGTCACCTATTCTGTTTCCGCTGATGCACAAGGCAGAACCCGCGCCGAAGATGTTGCGATTACTAACGTTCGGAAACTCCCAAAACTTGAGCTGCCATTCAACGCGCTTCCTATTTTTATAGCAATAGGGTTTCTTATGGTTGTCGGGAGTGCAATTCTGGTATCGGCAATTCCAATGCTAATCCTACCCATCTACCTCGTTATCAGTGCTGCCACATTCACGGTCTATGTTTTCGACAAATCGGCGGCGAAAAAGGGAACTTGGCGCACGAGCGAAAGCACCCTTCATTTATTATCGCTGGCTGGTGGTTGGCCTGGCGCTTTGATCGCGCAAAATAGGCTGCGCCATAAATCGAAAAAGCAGCCCTTCCGAGTTATTTTCTGGGCTACTGTACTACTGAATTGCGCTGCATTTGTTTGGTTGCTCACACCAGAGGGCGCAAAGGCTTGGCATTCAGCCGAATCTGCGGTTGTTGTTAAATTGTCGGATTTTGTTTCAACATGCTGTGCGTGGTAAGCCTGACACCCAGTCTCATCCTCTGCGCATCGAGTCTTGCGGCATGCTGTATCACATGATGGCACGCACGTTGCTCGCGAGGCCGGCTAGCTCAACGCTGCCATCGAAGATGGCCTGCGCAAGGATCGTCCGGCGCAGAATGTGGAAAAAACCTTACCCTATCCTCACTTTGGGACGAATTATAATGGATAAATTCATGAAAGCAGCCATTGAGGAAGCGGAAAAAGGACTGAAAGAAGGGGGCATCCCAATTGGGTCTGCCCTGGTTCACCAGGCCAGAATTATAGGCCGCGGGCATAATCGGCGCGTACAAACAGGCAGTGTAGTGCTCCACGGGGAAATGGACGCGCTGGAAAACGCGGGACGTCAACCGGCAACTATTTACCGAGAATGCACTCTATACACCACGCTATCACCATGCCCAATGTGTACAGGAGCAATCCTGCTCTACGGAATCCCCAAAGTGGTAGTCGGGGAGAACAAGACTTTTATGGGAGAAGAAGAGCTTCTTCGTTCAAGAGGGGTAACGGTTGAAGTCCTCCAGAACCTCACATGCATCGACCTGATGTCAAGTTTTATTAAGGCTTCTCCCGAGTTATAGAACGAAGATATTGGTGTGTGAGTAGTTGTAGCTAGCTATTTTGCCTAACTCGGCACCCCATCGGACGGAGTAACAGGGGGACGGCAAAAAGCACCGTTCCTTCCTCGCTCTGCTTTTTCCCCGGTGAAGCGAGGCATTAGACCGCAAATGACCATCGTTCGGGCGCTGATTTTTAGTGATACGGATCAGGTGTTAGGCATTAATTCGACTGCGATCCCGGCTGTCGCAGTGCTCGATCAGAAAGAGCTTTCAAGACTCATCAACCTTTCTAGAATGCACATTATAGCTGCAAATGGAGCTGTTGTTCTCGGGTATGTTCTGGCATTCCAGAACAGCGATAACTACGACGGCGAAGAATTTCTCGCGTTTCGTTCCGCAATCAGAGAACCGTTCGTGTATATCGACCAAATAGCTGTATACCACGAGGCCAGAGGAACGGGTATTGGGCGGCGGCTGTACGAAGCTCTCGAACGCTCCGGAGCTCATATTGGGGCCAGGACCCTGTGCTGTGAAGTGAACACAAAACCGCCAAACCCAAGCTCCTTGGCATTTCACAAGCACCTGGGGTTCATCGCCCACGGTACATTATCCACACAGGACGGACGTGATGTTGAATTGCTCAAGAAGAGAATCGAGCTTGCGGCCTAGCAATTTATTCAAGCCGAACCCACCTCACGAGTTGACTTAATTCAGGCATTATTTAGAACAAAAATTCAATCCGGATAGAGGGGCGCCTCACGGCGCCGTCCCTCCGACACCACCGGGCATACGGATTAAACGCGTAGCCATGATGTCTAAATGTCGAGCACCAGATGAGCGCTCGTGGCGCGGGAAACACACGGACACATAAGCCGGTAATCCTCTCGCTCGGTTGCCGACAGAACCGAGTCCCGGTGCTCGGGCTCACCGCCCAGCACCTTCACCGCGCAGCTCTTGCAGTTCCCGACTCCGCAGCTGAAAGGCACATCGACGCCCGCTTCGAGCATGGCATCGAGGATGCTCTGGTGGGCGGAAACCCGCAGCTGCTGGCCGGAGCGGCGCAGCTCGACCTCGACGGGTCTCGCGTCGGGACTGACGTTCGCCGCGAAACGCTCAACATGGACTCGTTCTGGATCGATGTTCAATGCCGTCGCGGCACGGGTAACGGCATCGATCAACCGGCCCGGCCCGCAGACGTAGAAGACTGCGTCGTCCGGCGCGGCCGACAGAATCCGTTCGACGTCCATGCGCTCGCCCTCAGCGGAACGGTAGATCCTCACGTCGTCGGCGAACTCACGCAGCAGCCGATCCCGAAAGGCCATCTCCGATCCACTACGGCCTGCGTAATGCAGTTGCATCGCGTTGCCACGGGCTCCAAGCGCTTGAGCCATGGCCTTGATCGGGGTGATGCCGATGCCGCCGGCAATCAGCACGGCCGACCGCGCGGCGGTATGCAGGCGGAAATGGTTCTGCGGTAACCCGCAACGCAGGCGCAGACCGATAGCGAACAGCTCGTGCACAGCGCGCGAACCGCCCGCCCCCTCGTCCTCGCGCAACACCGCGATCTCGTAGGCATCACGGCGTGCGGAGTTCGAGCAGATCGAATAGTGGCGAATTGCACTCTTGCCGTCGGCCAGCCGGACCGGCACTTGGAGGTGGGCACCCGCCTCAACTGCAGGCAATGTGCCGCCGCTCGGATCGCGCAGCTCGTAGGCGCGGATCCGTGGTGTAAGCTGGCGTACGCCTGAGACAACCAACTCCAGCGGGCCGTCACCGAGCACCTTTGGCCGCGCAGCGTGGACATCGATTCGGGCGGCCTTCAGCGCCCGGTTCTCCTCGATCAACGGCGCCGTGAGCGCCTCGATCTCGGGCTTCGTGTAACGCGGCGTGATGTGTTGCGGGCAGTTCCAGTCGAAGGCCTCGATATGGATCAGGAAACCGCGCTCGACCGGTGCCCGATAGTCGGCCACCTCCAGCTCGGCCATCAATTCGAGCTCCTCCGGACCGACCAGCCGTACACGGCCGAGCAACTTGAGGCGGGTCCGGCTCGGATAGTCCATGAAGAACAGCGCAACGCGCTCGTCTTTTCGCAAATTACCGACGCTCACGTACTGGCTGTTGCCGCGGAAGTCGGCAAAGCCGAGGGTCTGCTCATCGAGAACCCGCACAAAGCCTGGGGGCCCGCCACGATGCTGGACGTAGGGCCAACCGGTTTCGCTGACGCTGGCCATATAAAAGCTATCGCGTGCTTGGATGAAATCGGCCTCGCGCACGCTCAGCATGTGATTGGAGTCCTCACCCTCGTCCATGGCCGCGTAGCCAGCCCGGCTGCCGAGCGCCTCTTGGAGCGCGCGGACCGAATCGGTGAACGCGATCTCTACAAATCTATGTCCCATGATCCTGCTCCCGTTCGACTGTGCCGTGTTTCGGCAAACTTCATTCATCGAGGCCGAAAGACTGCCGGCGGCAATGCAACCGGCAGCCTCCGTACCTTCCGGTCCTACGCGGCGGGCTTGAGCTCGACCTTGGGGAAGTCGATCTCCACCCGGCTGGCCTTACCCACAATGTTGCTGAGGATGTTTAGCCCCACGTGGGTAATGATCTCCACGATCTCCGCATCGCCGTAACCGGCCTTGCGGACCTCGAGGATCTCCGCCGTGGTGACCTCACCGCTGTGTTCGGCCAGTGCACGGGCGAACTTCACCGCGGCGGCGGCCTTGGTGTCCTGGCTGGTGCCGGCGCGGTTCGCCGCAATCTCGGCGCCATCGAGGCCCGCCTTGCGGCCGATGGCGGTGTGGGCCGACACGCAGTACTGGCAGGCGTTCTGCTGCGCCAACGCCAAGGCAATGCGCTCGCGGGTCTGCGCCTCCAAGCTGCCTTCACCGGCGATGCCGTGTAGGCCCAGAAAAGCGCGCAAGGCGGCCGGTGAATTGGCGAAGACCTTGAGGAAGTTCGGCACCATGCCGAGCTGCGAGTGGATGGCATCAAGCAATGCCTTCTGCTCGGCATTGGCATTCTCGGGGGTTACGACGTTGATGCGGCTCATGTCCAGTCTCCTGTTGTGGGTTCAAGCTGCTCCGCAGCGCCCCATGCATCGGGGTGAGGACACTGTGCCAAATTCCACTTGCAACAAGAATAACCACAAAACACAATTATTTATTCTTATTAATGGAATAATTGATGGATCGATTGCACTTGATGAGCGTGTTCGTGGCCGTAGCCGAGAAGGAGGGCTTCGCCGCCGGCGCGCGGCGGCTGAACCTATCACCGCCGGCGGTGACCCGAGCGGTGGCGGCGCTCGAGGAACGGCTCGGCGTCAAACTCTTCAACCGCACCACACGCTACGTGCGTACTACCGAGGCGGGGCAACGCTACCTGGAAGATGCGCGGCGCATCCTCGCCGACGTGGACGCGGCCGATGAAGCCGCCGCGGGTGTCAATGCCGAGCCGCGTGGGCAACTGACCGTCACCGCGCCCGTATTGTTCGGGCGCATGTACGTGATGCCCGGCATTGTCGAATACCTGCAACGTTATCCACGCACGGAAGTGTCCGCCCTGTTCCTAGACCGAATCGTCAATTTGCTCGAGGAGGGGGTGGACGTCGGCGTGCGCATCGGCGAATTGCCCGACTCCAGCATGCGAGCCCTGCGGGTGGGATCAGTGCGCGTCGTCCTGTGCGCTTCACCCCACTACCTGCAGAATCACGGGGTCCCCCAGCAACCGCCGGACTTGCTCGAACATTCGATCGTCGCATCGAGCGCCGGCGGTAACGCTTTCGATTGGCGGTTCGAAACATCGAGCGATAGCCGAGCCTTACGCATCCAGCCGCGGCTTACCGTAACAACCAACGACGCAGCAATCGAGGCCGCGCTCCAGGGCTTTGGCATCACCCGGCTGCTTTCTTATCAGGTCGCGCCGCAACTCGCCACGGGCGAGCTGATGAGTGTTTTAAAAGAATATGAATCGAGACCACGGCCAATTCATATCATGCACCGAGAAGGTCGCCACGCTTCGGCCAAGGTTCGGACGTTCGTCGATTTGATGGCCGAGCGGCTGCGCGCCGACCGCGCGCTGAGCTAACGTTACTCCAGCGCGCAGGCTACTCAGGGTGGAGAATGAAGATATCTGGATTTAGCCCTTTTTGGCACCATGGGGTTGGGTCTTGTTTCAATGCATCGGGCCCGGTAACCATGCCGCTTTGTCTCGCCCATTGCACATCGAGTTCTGCGATGCCCTGCACCATGCGACGGCACACGACACCGATATCTCGAAGCGTTATTGAGAAGGGTAAGAATATCGATTGTCAGATCCTAGGCGGACTTCGGCCCCTCCGCCCTTCTGAGTCAGCCGCTAAAGCGTTAGGATCGATCCAGCACCATGGCGTAGGGCGGCCGCGGATCAGCCGTTCGTAACCGCAATCGCCGAGCGGCGCACACGCTGGGCCTTGCGATGGATAGCCGGGTAAACCGGCCCGGCCCGCCCCGCACGCAATCGAACACAGGAGACGCCCCATGCCACAGCCGGTCTTCGAGGATGAGCAATACTTACGCGTGCGCTACGATCGCGTGCCCGCGAGCCAGAGTGCCCTGATCGCCACCGTGCTGATTCATCACCCGCCGGTCAACGCCCTATCGAGCCGGGTTTTGGAGGCACTTGCCCGGGCTTTTGAGCACCTTGAGCATCACGAGGAGGTCAGAGCCGTGGTGCTCAGCGCCCGCGCAACCACCTCCTTCAGCGCCGGCGCCGATATCCGCGAGCTGCTGGGGGGGCTCAATGAACCGACCGAGGCACGGGCACTGGTCGCCAAGGCCCATGCGCTGCTCGCCGGTATCGAGGCCATGGACAAGCCCGTGGTGGCCGCCATCGATGGTCCCGCGCTGGGCGGAGGCTGCGAGCTGGCCATGGCTTGCCACTTCCGGATCGGCAATGCGCGCACCCGCATGGGCCAACCCGAAATCAACCTCTTCCTGCCGCCCGCATTCGGTGGCACCCAACGCCTACCGCGATTGGTCGAGGCCGCGCTCGCAGAGCCCCTCACCAGCCTGCCGATCGCACTTGGCTGGCTGCTCTGCGGCCGCCTCATCCGGGCCGATATCGCCAAGGACGGGGGACTGCTCGACGAAGTGGTCACAGGATCAACCGATGTGCTCAGCCGTGCCCGATTGCTCGCCGCCCAATGCGCTCGCGGCACCCAGAACCCGGTCGCCGAGACGCGGGCCTTTCGCCGCCAGCAACGGGCGCAGTGGGACACACCAGATGCCCTGGATTGGTCCGAAATAGAACAAGACCCGTACCTGCAGCAATGCCTGGCACAAGCCCGCCATGTGGGCCGCGGCCGGGTAGCCGAAACTATTGTAGAGCTGGTGAGAACGGGGCTCGAGGAGGGGATCGAAACGGGACTCGCCGCTGAGGCGGATGCCTTCACGCGGTTCGTCTTAGACCCAGAGCATGGCGGCAAGAAAGGCATTCGGCTGTTTCTGGACAAGCGCTCACCGGCGCTGCCTCTGCGTCGCCGGCCGCAGTTCAGCGCCGCAGAGCTCAAACGTTTGGAGGACGAATATTGGCTCTTGCCCATCGGCAGCCCCTTCATACCGGGGGTGACTCCGCTGCCGCAAATGCAATACGCCTGGTCCGTAGTGAAAAACCCTGCTACCGGGGAACCCGAGCACGGCCCACCCAAGGAGCAGGAAACCGAAATTATACTGGAGGTTCCGCGACCCAAGCCCAACGAAGCCCTGCTCTATGTGCTCGCCTCGGAGCTCAACCGCACCGATGTCTCAACCATCACTGGCCTACCCTCCAGCGTCTTCGATCTACACGATGAAGATGAGCATGTCACCGGCTCAGGCGGCCTGGGACTGATCGCCGAGCTGGGCGAAGCAGTCCAGGCCGAAGGCCGCCTGCAGGTGGGCGAACTGGTGGTCATCTACCCCGGACGCCGCGAGCTGCTCGACCCGCGGGACGGCGAAGAGCCAATGATGAGCCGGTTCATCCATCAAGGCTACGAAACGCCCGATGGTACTCATCAGCAGTTCATGCTCGTGCAGGGCCCGCAATGCCTCCCCCTACCCGCCGGAGTGCCGCTTGAAGCGGCGGGCAGCTTCTTGGTCGCGGCAGGTACAGCCTACCGCGGCCTCATCAACGCCCTCGAAATTCAACCCGGCAAGCGGGTGCTGGTGGAAGACGCCGGCTGCGACGCGGACCGCTGGACGGTCAAGCTGGGTCTCACCCTCGGCGTCAAAGCTACCAGCCTGACCCCGAACGAGGCGCATGCCACGGCCATGCGCGAGCTCGGAGCGGGCGCCATCAACCGCGAGGCAAAAGGGCTGGCGGACTGCTTCACACCAATTCCCGCCGACCCGGGCCACTGGGGCGAATGGCAGACCCGGGGCGAAACATGGCTTGCCGCCGTTCGGACCGCAAACGATCGGACACTCGTCGACTACGCTGTCTCCCATGCCGACGCACCGGGTTTCGCCCGCAGCTTTCAGGCGCTCGCCGAAGGCGGCACCCTGGCCTTGCAGAGTACCGCTGAAAACGAGGTTATGGCGTTTCTGGGCAAGCCCGGCAAGGCCGACCCGGCGGACATGCTGCAGCGTGCCGGGCTGCGGCCCTGCGAAACCGTCGTGATCTACTACGGGATGACGGGCGAAGAAGACGACGATGCCACCGGACAAAAGCTGCTGGCGGCCGCTCAGGCCGCCCGGGCCCGACTCGCCGTCATCACGCGCACACAAGCCCAGCGGGAACGCGTGCATGCTCTGGAGCTCGGCGATGCGCTCGTCGGTATTCTTTCCATCGAGGCACTGGAACAACGTGCGCCTAAATTCCTCTGGGGCAAGACCCCACAGGGTTTACCGGATAGCCGCACGGATAGCACGAACGGCAAGGCCGCGCGGCGAGAATTCATCCAGCGAACCCTCAGCCCCCTGGCGGAAGCGCTTGGCCAACTGCTGCGACAAAGCAATTGCCCTTCCGGTGCGCCCGACCTCATCATCGAACGCGCCCGCCAAGACACCCTTGCGCTCTCCACCTTACTCGTGCGCCCCCATACCGGCCGAATCGTCTACTGCGAGGAAATGGCGCAGCAGCGTTACAGCTTCTATGCCTTGTCGATAAGCAAGGACCAGCGCCGCATTCTCATGCCGAGCGCCCGCATCGTCGGCACTCACCTGTGCAGCGCAGCGGAGGCCGAAGCGGTGCGCCGGTTAATCGAGACTGGAATCATCGAGGTCCCTGCGGTTCATCTGTTCGACTGGCGCGAATGCCCCATGGCACATCAAGCGATCTGGGAGAATCGGCTGGCCTCGGCCACCGGCGGCACCGACAAAGCCATGCTGAACCATGCCTTACCGGGCGCGGGCCTGAAAAATACGGACGAACTCGCCGTACGCTGGAGCAGCCAAAAAATGCAACGCGGCCGCTGAAATTCAGTCTAATTAGTTAAATCGAAGTCAGTTAAGCGCTTGGTTTACCCATTGTATGTATTCTCGGGGACACCTATATGCAAAAAAAACCACCACCCAATGCCGATAAACTGGACCGACTCGTTGCCGAGGCACAGCACAGTCGCGCGCAGCGGGAACGCGGCTACCGCGCGCAAGCGCTCAAACTCTATCCTTGGATCTGCGCACGCTGCACCCGTGAGTTCGACCGCACCAACCTCTCCATGCTCACTGTCCACCACAAGGACCACAATCACGACAACAACCCGCCCGATGGCAGCAATTGGGAATTGCTCTGCCTCTACTGCCATGAAAACGAACATGCCCGCCACTTGGATACGAGTCGAACGGACGGACATGCCGACCCGCGAACGGCGCCAAGTACCTACAAACCGTTCGCCGATCTCAAGGGGCAATGGGAGAAAACCCATGAACGCTAGTCAGCCGTTATTCTCAACGCCGGAAAACGACCAAAGAGCCAATAGGCCTTCATACCAGTTTCGCACTCTCGCACGGCCGGAACGGAGCGATCGACGTCGAGCGTCTCGATAGGTTGTCGATCCGCTCACCTCCATCCGCTGTTTGCCATAGGCGCTTTATTCTTACCGGCGAAACAAATGACGCCAGCGAAACAAACGGCTAGAATCGCGGCGAGTATCGGCCCGATCTACCGAATGCTCAAACCTGTCCGAATGCCCCTTCTTGCTCAGCTGTAATTCCGAGTGATCTCGACTCTCGCGCTTGGCTAAATACAACGCGCGTTCCGCCGCCTGTAGCAAATCTTCGGGCTTTTCGAAACAGCGCCCACCATCCATATGAGCTGCAGCGCCCGCAGATACTGTCGTGCGCAGCGCTTTCGCCAAGGGCTGCGGATATTCCGCCGCCTCTACACAGCTCCGAACCCGATCGATGACCTTATGCGCAGCAACAAGGCCTATACCAGGCAATAGAAGAACGAATTTGTTGCCATCGTGGCGCGCCAGCACATCACCTTGACGGAGACCGGCTTGTATTTTCTGGGCAATCACCATGAGCGCCGCATCGTCAAAAGATGTATTGAGAGGATCGAACTCCAAAAAGACCAAACTTAGCGGCCAGCGCAGCTCATTCGCCAAAGCAAATTCCTTCGACAGCGACTCATTGAAGTGACTACGGCTGAAGGCACCGAGCACCGCAACACGATGTCTTTGCTCCTCGCAAGACTTGTCATAATCGTTGTCGACCAGCGGAAGCTCCTCTGCGCCTTTACATTTTGTCTTTGTCGTCCGCTGGAGCGGTTGAGGGTCATGTTCGGAAAGCAAATCCCGGGCTTGATTGATGACGCTCATGGCCTGCGTCGCCGGCAAAATCGGCCTTTCAAACAGGGCTTCGATCTCTGGCACCGAGGCCACCATCTGCGTCAGAACCCTGTCCAGGGCTTGATTATCCATGCCGAGGCATGTCCGTGCAGCGTGCGTTGCGGTGGCAATGGCTGTTTCCAATTTCGACGCCAAAAAAATGTCCGCGAGACGCCCAGAGACCGCAACGCACCCGATGAAAGAGGTCAGATTCACCGGAACGTGCGCCTCGCCAAGATCATGGCTGGCCAATGCCGCCAACGGCAAATATTCTGGCAGCCCCCATTCACGCATAAGCCACGCCCCCACCTCCAGGTGGTCCGTGTCAAACCACTCCCTCTCTTTCGTAGGCACGGCCTCGTGATCGGGAGCCCCTTCCACTGCCGACGTATAGAAGCCGGAAAAAACGATATCCAGAGCCACCACCCCAATGTCTTGCAGGAGTCCGGCGAGGAAAAGTTCCTCCTGCGAGCGTATGCCCAGCTCCTTACCGAGGAGCCGGCAAGCCAACCCGGAAAGGAGGGCGCGCCGCCAGAATCTATTAAAACCGGCCTCTTGCTCGCCGACATTGCGAAGACATATGGCCAGCGAGAAACCCAGAGCCAAAATGACGGCGGCGTTCAAGCCGAGAAGAGTTAAGGCTTGGCGAAGATTTTCGGACCTGCGCCGCTGCCGATACAGCGGCGAGTTGGCAGCATGCAACATTTTCTCTGCAAGCACTGGATCGCTCGAAAGCAATTTCGCCACTTCGCCCAGATCCATGTCCGAATTACGACCGATTTTGACAATGCACAGCGTGACTTCCGAAAGCGTCGGAAGGTTGGCGCACGAGCGCAAGTAGTCATGCATTTCCGAGTTCATATGCTTCCTTGCTTTCTTTTTGATTACTAAAAAATACTACAATTGAGTTATTTGTGCACGGTGAGCTCGAGAAAAAGCAGGCCTTAATTGTCTTCACGCTCAATTCCCAAAATTTCTTCCCAAACGCCGACAGACATGGCTACACTGACCCTATCGCGTTCGCGCACCAACGCCATCAACGTATTTTTTACAAAGCGATAACCCGCCCGGCCATAACCTTTCCGAAGGTCGATTGACTCACGCACTCAGTTCGGTCGGCCGGGCTGGCCGCGAGTGGCTTTGATGCGCTGAGCTGCGCTGCTTCGTGTCCGAACCACCCAAGGTCTAACCATGCTCATCAACTGTGTCGCTTATCAGGAAGGTAAGAAGCTGCGCGACATTCAAGTCTCGGAGATCGGCACCTACCTCAAGCGCCGAAACTGTTTCGTATGGGTCGCACTGCGGGACGCAGAACCTGCCGAGCTGGAACAGTTACAGCGGGAATTCCAGCTCCACGAACTGGCCGTGGAAGATGCCCATCACGGGCACCAACGCCCCAAGATCGAGGAATACGAGGATTCCTTGTTCGTCGTCTTGCACACCATCGAGCTGGTCGATGGCAAAGTGCGCCAGGGTGAGGTGGATATTTTCGTCGGCGCGAATTACGTGCTCTCGGTGCGCAATCGCAGCCGGCACAGCTTGCTCGGCGTGCGCGCCCGTTGCGAGCGCGAGCCGCAGCTGCTGGGCCAGGGCTCAGCGTTCGTGCTCTATGCGCTGATGGACGCGGTGGTAGACCGCTACTTCCCGGTGGCCGAGGAGCTGGAGACGGAGCTGGAGATCCTCGAGGAGCAGATGTTCACCAAAGGTTCGGAGCGCAGCAGCATCCAGCGTCTCTACCAGCTTAAACGCAAGGCCATGGTGCTAAGACACGCCGTGGTGCCGCTGATGGAGGCAACGGGTCGCCTATTCGGTGGCCGGGTACCCGCCATGTGCGTCAACACCCACGAATATTTTCGGGACGTATATGATCATCTCCAGCGCATCAACACGACCATCGACACTATTCGCGAGACCATCACCACGGCCATCCAGGTCAATCTGTCGATGATTGCCATCGGCGAGACCGAGGTGAACAAACGGTTAGCCGCCTGGGCCGCCATTTTCGCCGTAGCAACGGTCTTCGCCGGAGTCTGGGGCATGAACTTCAAAGTCATGCCTGAACTGGACTGGAAGTACGGCTACCCCGTCGCGCTCCTCGTCATCCTCGTGGTCTGCGGCTACCTTTATTATCGGTTTCGGCGAGCCGAATGGCTGTAGACCAAAGCCGCGCGCAAAACGATCTCCAAGCCAATCGAACCCATGCCGCGTGTATAAAGGGAACACGTTGTTAGGTGTCTCAAGATCGATGAAGCAAATCGTCAGCCCTGATCGCGCTTCCTCCCCGATTGGCCTAAGGCCGGATTGGCGCTCTATATAGTTGATATACTTGATACAATAATTCCAATCTTACGAAATTGAGCAGCGATCATGGGTCACGACATACGCCAAGCGCTACGGCGCGCGGTACGCGCCCTTGGCAAATCGGTAAGAACCGATGTGCAGCGGCACGGCCTCGCCCTTCATCCCTATCGGGGCTACGGCTCGTCTGAACAGATCTTCGCTATCGGACGCGTGCTGCGGCAGTCCACTATGAGACACGATCGGCAGGCGAACAGTGGCTTCGGCTACGACCTCCTCGCCGCCGTGAGGCATTTCACGCGCCGCGGCGTCGCCGGCGTACGTCTTGCCGCACGTTTCTATGGCAACGAAACGCATACCAGCACGGATCGGGACGGCTATTTCCGGGTACAGATGGCGCCGGGTTCGGCACCGATAGCCGACCGGCTTTGGCATACGCTCGAACTCGAAGTCTTGGAACCCAAAATAGATCTCAAATGCCAAGCCGAAGTATTCATTCCGTCGGATTCGGCCCGCTTCGTGGTGATCAGCGACATCGACGACACAGTGATGTACACCGGTGTTGCCAATCGCTTCATGATGCTGTGGCGGATGTTCGTTCAGGATGCAGCAAGTCGCGTGGCCTTCCCCGGCGTCGCCGCCTTCTACCGCGCCCTCCATCAAGGCGTCTCGGGCAATGAGACAAATCCCGTGCTGTTCGTCTCGCGTGGCCCCTGGAGCCTTTATGAAATGTTGGATACGTTCTTCAATATTCACAACATCCCCGCCGGCCCTTTATTGCTCCTGCGGGAGTGGGGATTTACCCTGCAGCGGCCGTTGCCGCGCCGGGCCAAGGAACACAAGCTTAAGCTGATCCGCAGCATACTGACGCTATACAAAGACTTGCCCTGCGTGCTGATCGGCGACAGCGGGCAGCACGACCCCGAGACTTACACCCGTATTCTCCAGGAGTATCCCGACAAAGTGCACGCCATCTACATTCGCGCCATCAGTCGCGCCAGGCGCCGCACCCATGAAATCGAAACACTCGCTCAGCAAGTTGCCGCAGCAGGCAGCACACTGGTACTGGCTGCGGATAGTTTCAGCATGGCCGAGCATGCCGCAATGCTGGGCCTAATAGCGCCAGCCGCTGTGGCGGAAATCGCCAAGGAGCGCCGTGCGCAAGGCGAAGCGCCCCCCCGGTCCGCCCCTGAAGTGCACGGCTCCCTTACCAAGAGGAGCACCCCCCCGGCCGAACCACACAAAATGGGAACAGAACCTGGCGCAGAATACGATGGACGCTGACTCAGCATCCATTGCAACAGCAGGCTGAACCAATGCACCAAAATTGATCTTCTGCCCCCGACCATGTCGGGCCGATCATAGTTAAGCTGTCGCGACTGGACTCACTCGGCTCATCTATGGGAGCGATGTCCAACCTATCGGGAAGCTTTTCTAGGCGAAACAATCGGTAGCGACGATTCTGCCCCAAGCGATTTTATCGATCGGCGACGACCAAAGAAGCCTTTAAGCGATTTTCCTTGCCGTGCCAAGGCCTCCTGACGGGCGCGCACCCCATAGCCCGCCAATCCACCGGCGGCCGCGAACAAGGGCAATAAGCCCAAGGTCACAAACTGCAATGAAAGCAGTCCCACCCCCACCCCAACGGCGCCAACGACGGCTGCTCCCACCTTGAAATTGGCCTTGGCGTGAGCACGGCCGGTTTCCTTGTTGAATCGCTGGTAGGTTTGCTGGAATATTCGGTTTTTTTCCTTTTCCGTGGACACGAGCAGTCGCTCTCGCTCCCGCACTGATGCTTCCTTCATGCGCGCGAGAGCGTCTTTTTTGATGTGATTGGCAATAGAGGCAAACCAGAGCGCGGTCAGAATGCCCGCAATCAAAGCAAGCAGCGCGAAAAGCAGCCAGTTGACCGCCGGGGTTTGCAGGGCGGCAAAAACAAGCACCGCAGTCGCGCCTTGAACGATGATGATTCCTACAAGAAACCTGAACATGGACATGGACCGCCCTCTCAGGGATAGCAACTGGCGCGTCACCGTAGTGGTTTAAACGATAACCGAGCCGGCTCCGCCCCGCAATCGACGGGCTCGGCGCATCCGTCTGAATGCCAGGCACCGCGCAAACTCTCCTGTCACATTACAATTGAGCGCACTGAACGGTTACGCTTTCGAAATGTTTCAAATCTCCGAGCGAATACAAATCCCCGATCATGAAATCAGCATTACCGCAATCCGGGCCCAGGGACCGGGCGGCCAAAATGTCAACAAAGTTGCCACCGGCATTCACCTGCGCTTCGACATCCGCGCCTCATCACTGCCCGAGCGCTACCAAACACGGCTTTTGGCAGTACATGATCAGCGAATCACCAAAGAAGGTGTGGTGGTTATAAAAGCCCAGCGCCGGCGCAGCCAGGAGGACAATCGTCAAGACGCGCTGAACCGCCTACGGGAGCTGATCCAAAGTGTAATCGTCCCATACAAGTCCCGTGTACCGACCAAACCCACTTACGGCGCCCGAAAAAAACGCTTGACGAACAAAGCCAAGCGTAGCCGACTCAAGGCCCTGCGGGGCAAGCCTGACGCTTGAGTATGCAAATGTTCTAGAACAGTCGGGTGACCCTGCACCGAATCGACCGCCACCAATCCCCAGCAACGATACCCTGGCCAACGCACCAGGGTCGCTTTTCCAGCATGGCCTTGGCTCGACCCCGCGCCGACGGCGCGATCGCGAACTGTGGTATAGTTCTCGTAAATAGTAGGAATGGGCTCCTGCTGCGCTGATGAAACGTTCACTGCGGAATAGATCAAACCCATGCTGGCTGGAAAAGGCACGACATTCATCGTGACCTTGGTGGTGCGCCGTTTCGATACACCGTAGAACGCTTTTTTTGGGTTGTTGTGAATGCTGCAATAGACCCGAATATGCAGGCGAATGAACCGAACCGGATCAAACTAGACCGCACCTGGTGGCGCGACGCGATGGCCGGCGCACTCGTCGCCTTTCCCCTCGTGGCCGTGGCGGTGCTCGGCGCCGTTATCGTGACACGGGTGGAGTCTACTCTGCGCCAGCAGGTCATTCAAAGCCTCCAAACCACGCTGCGAGCCAGCCATGAAGCCCTGCGAATCTGGGTCGACGAGCGCCAGCAGCAACTCCAGTATATCGCCACCAACCGAGAGCTAAGATCACTAGTAAACCCTGCTCCGGATGCCCCCACGCACCTCCCAATATCGGCTCATCTGGATAAGCTCCTAAGCGGCAACGGCGCTTGGCGCTATTTCATCATCGATACTGCTTTGAGAAGCATTATCTCGAAAGAAGAAGATACGACCACGGCGCACCTGATCGCTCGCCAACGCCCAGATCTCATGAACCGCATCTTTGCTGGCGAGGCTGTGCTCATCCCTCCGATCCAAACCGAGTCGAAGCCTGGAACCCGCTCGACCGTTTTACGGCCCACCCTGTTTGCAGCGACACCCATCACCGCAGCCAATGGTTCTGTTCTCGCAGCGCTGATGATCCGAATCAACCCTTTGCTGACCTTCAGTGACGTAGCCCACGTCGGCCGCATCGGCGCATCCGGAGAAACCTACTTCTTCGATCGGGAGGGGCGGATGCTCACCGCAAGCCGCTTCACCGGCCAACTGCGCAGAATCGATCTCATCCCCAAAGGGGCATCGAGCATACTCACTGTCTCGATCCGCAACCCAGGCGTCGACCTGACGCGAGGAGAGCAGCCCACCGTACCGAGTGAGCAACGCCCGCTAACACTGATGGCCCGCTCGGCCATTGCCCACCAAACCGCCGGTCACTCCGCCATCGGTTACCGGGATTACCGCGGGGTGAGGGTTCTCGGCGCATGGCTGTGGGACAAGACGCTCGGCATTGGACTCGCGACTGAGATCGACGAAAATGAAGCGCTTGCGACCTATTACACGACTCGCAATTTATTTATGGGGGCACTCGCACTCACCGTCATCATTGCCGGCATAACGCTCTTTGGGTTGCTCAACTTACGTCGAAAGACTGAACAACAGATCCGTACGCTGGCTATGTTTCCGGATGAAAACCCAATGCCGGTGCTGCGAATCGACAAACCCTTGACCGTCGGCTACGCTAACGGCCCGGCGCGGCGATTTCTCGGCCGTATTCAAGACACCAACGGGGTTCTGACGCTGCCGGAATGGCGTGCCGCGGTGACTCTCATTTTCAACGACGGTCGCCATCGCTCTCTGGAGATCGAGCAAGATGGGGTGATCTACTCCTTCGTCCTCACCCCAATCCCTGAAAGCGGCATCATCTATGCGTATGGGCAAGACATAACCCAGCAAAAGTGGGCAGAAGGCTACCTCAGGGAGCTGTCCATTCGTGACGGCTTGACCGGATTATCCAACCGTCGTCATTTCGACGAGTTTCTTGATCAGCAATGGCGCCAGTTGATGCGAAGCAACGCTCGAATCGCCTTGCTATTC
Organism: Gammaproteobacteria bacterium; assembly: GCA_030433275.1. Classification (GTDB taxonomy): domain Bacteria; phylum Pseudomonadota; class Gammaproteobacteria; order Nitrococcales; family Nitrococcaceae; genus Nitrococcus. The sequence continues at coordinate 43,288 of JAUILK010000017.1, read as the reverse complement.
ATCGACATCGATCACTTCAAGGGTTACAACGACCGATACGGGCATCAAGCTGGAGATGCCTGCTTGAAGAAAATTGCCGCGGTGATTGCAAAGGCAGCGCGGCGCGCTGGAGACCTGGCGGCCCGTTACGGTGGAGAAGAGTTCGTCGTCGTCCTCTCCCAGGTAGAGCGCTCTTATGCGCAAGATACAGCGGAAACACTGCGCCGCGCGGTCGAGAATCTAGCCATTCCGCGCCAGGATTCAAAGACTGCAAGCTACGTGACCGTAAGCATCGGCCTTGCCTACGCCAAGCCGGAGACCGCCTTGTCCACCAGCCGTCTCCTTAACGCGGCGGACAAAGCCCTTTACCGTGCCAAAAATCAGGGACGGAACCGCGTGGAATTCGAGCCCCTCACTCCCTCCTCGATTGCCTCACCACAGGCACGCGAATCCCAGAAGCGCAGATGAGCACCACACGATCCTGCGCGGTGTAGCCTCAGCCCCCTCCTTTATGGGCTGACCTACTGTTACAGTAGGCATTCACAATCAATGCGGCCTGTCATGAATACTCAACTGCAAGCCCCGACCCTGGAACAGCTCGTCTTCGACAACCGCTTCACCCGCGAGCTACCGGCCGATCCACACAGCCATAACCAGCGCCGCCTGGTAACGGGTGCCTGCTTCTCGCGGGTACCGCCGCGACCAGTGGCCGCCCCGCGTTTAATCGCCTTTTCGCGTGAAGTCGCCGCGCTGCTCGATCTGTCCGAAGCCGACTGCCACAGCGAGCTGTTTACGCAGGTGTTCGCCGGTAACCGCCTGTTACCGGGCATGGATCCACATGCCACCTGCTACGGCGGGCATCAATTCGGCGTCTGGGCCGGCCAACTCGGCGACGGGCGCGCGATCAACCTAGGCGAGGTCGTGAACACGCAGGGCGAGCGCTGGATATTGCAGCTCAAAGGCGCCGGTCCGACCCCTTATTCACGCGAGGCCGACGGCTTTGCCGTGTTGCGCTCATCGCTGCGGGAGTTTCTCTGCAGCGAGGCCATGCATCATCTGGGAGTCCCCAGCACCCGTGCGTTGAGCCTGGCGCTGAGCGGCGAACAAGTGATGCGCGACATGTTCTACGATGGCCGTCCCGCCTTCGAACCGGGCGCCATCGTCTGTCGGGTGGCACCGAGCTTCACGCGCTTCGGCCACTTCGAGATTCTCGCCGCGCACCAGAATACGAGGCTGCTGCGTCAGCTCATGGACTACACCATCCGCACGGACTTCCCCCACCTCGGGGAGCCGAGCCAAGAGACCTACATTGCCTGGTTCGAGGAAGTCTGCCGGCGAACTCTGAGGCTGGTCGTGCACTGGATGCGGGTCGGCTTCGTGCACGGAGTGATGAATACCGACAATATGTCCGTTCTCGGCCAGACCATCGACTACGGTCCGTATGGCTGGTTGGAAGGCTACGATCCAGACTGGACTCCCAACACCACCGACGCCGCCGGCCGACGCTACTGCTTTGGTCAGCAACCGCAGGTGGCCTTGTGGAATCTCACTCAGCTCGCCAACGCCATCTTGCCGGTAGCCGGTCAGGTTGAACCGCTACAGCAGGCCATCGCCGACTACGCCAAGGAATACGAGCCGGCCTGGCTGACCATGATGGCGGGAAAGCTCGGGCTCAGCCAGGTCGATCCAGCTCGGGACAAACCGCTGGTCGACGAACTGCTGGAGGTGCTGCAGTTGACCGAAACGGACCTGAGCCTCTTTTACCGCGGCCTCGCCCAGCTCGACACCGCTGACGAAGGGGCGCACAGGGCGAACGATACAGCGCTGCTCGAGCCTCTGCTACCCGCTTACTACGCGCCCGAAACGCTGACCGGCGAGCACAGAGCACGCACCACGGCCTGGCTGCGCCGCTACCTCAACCGTCTAAGCGCCGAGAGCGGGGCCGATGCCGAGGCACGTCGGCGGCGCATGAACCGGGTCAACCCCAAGTACGTATTGCGCAACTACCTCGCCCAGCTCGCCATCGACCAATGCGAACAAGGCGACTATGCGCTGCTCCACGAGTTGCAGGCGCTTTTGCGCCACCCATACGACGAGCAACCGGGCAAAGAGCGGTTCGCCGCCAAACGCCCCGAATGGGCGCGTCAGCGCGCGGGCTGCTCAATGCTGTCCTGCAGCTCTTAAGTGCTCGCATCAGCGAAGAAACACTTGGGGCCAACGCCGACCCTGCACCCCGGTTTGCAAGCCATGGCAAAACCTGCACCACCATCGCCAAATCCAGGTAAAGGGCGGCCCATTCTCAATGGCCATGCCCACCGCAAACGTCCTTACGGCACAGCGTTTGGAGCAACTCTGGCCTCCAGCCTCACCCATTGCCCAAATCTGGTATAGATATCGAGTGCGGGCTCAGCGAGTTTGATACAGCTACCCTCAGTCGCATTTGACGTATTTCACACCTAGTAGAGAATATCAACTATACTTTTGTTATAATGGCCTTTCGCTCAATCATTCGCATTTGCGATCCAGCCCGAACATGGACTATCAGTCGCTGCTGCAAGATATCAGAACCTACGGCTCCAAGGGGTGGGCAATCATCTATGGCGTTTCCGGCGCAGGTCAGTACGAGCGATCGGCCGAGGGAGCGTGGGTTACCGGTCATAAAGGAAAACCCTTCCTCGATTGCGGGTCGTTTGGCCTTTTCATGTTCGGTCATGGCAATTCGAAACTCCTGGCCGCTCTCCAGGATCTCCTGAGCCACGGATTATCCGGCACAAGCCGCATCCTCTGCCATGCCGAGTTGGCTGTGGCCTTGAAAAATTTAGTGGCATTGACTCCTGCCCACTTGCAAAAAGCCATGCTCCTCAACTCGGGTAGCGAAGCGGTGGAGGCGGCCATCAAGCTTTGCCGTCTCAAGACGGAAAAGAGAAAGCTAGCGCATCTTAGCGGCTCCTATCACGGGAAAACCGCCGGCGCGCTGTCTCTAACCGACCACGCGGGGTTTAAAGCGGATACCCACCCGCTGTTGCAGGATGTGGTGAGAATTGAACGCGGGAACACGACTGAGCTCGAAACCGTGCTGGCCGCAGGGGATATCGCCGGTTTGTTCGTGGAGGCCATTCAGGGCGAAGGCGGAATCCATCCCATCGAGCCCGCTTTTCTAAAAACCGCCCAGCAGCTGTGCCGACAGCACGGCACCTTGTTGGTCGCTGACGAAATCCAATCGGGGCTCGGACGGACCGGAAAGCTCTGGGCTTTTGAGCACAGCGATATCAAACCGGATATCCTCCTCGTCGGCAAATCGCTCGGCGGTGGCATCGTCCCGGTCTCAGCGCTCATAGCAAGCGAAACCGTCTTCTCTCCCTTCGATCACAACCCCTACCTCCACAGCTCGACCTATGGTGGAAATCCTCTGGCATGCCGAGCTGTAGTTGCCGTAACCGAGATCGTCCAGGCAAAGAATTTTTTACCGGATGTGGAGCGGAAAGGAGCCTGGATTGAAAACGCACTCCACCGATTGCACTGCCAATTCCCCGATGTGTTATCGGCTTATACTGGTTTTGGTCTCATGAGAGGGTTGCATTTTTCTTCCAATACATATGCAGCCAGAACTTTGGAATACTGCCTGAAAACAGGTTTGCTTCTCAGCCCCTGCCTGTCAAACCCGACTGTGTTAAGGCTTGTACCCCCTTACTGCCTCGAGCGCTCAGACGTGGACTACATGCACGGTATTTTGCAGCAAGCCCTGGATCATTGCAGGACATTGCAGGAATACTCCTAAAAGAGGTGCTTATCTATGGCACTTGTTGAAGTCAATCGAAGCATCACCCGCCATATCAAAGATGTCTGGGAAATTGTATCGGATATTTCATGCTATCCGAATTTTATGCCATCGGTCAATGAAGTAACGATTATCGAAGACAATCGACCGAAATGGACGGTTTCCAGATGGTCAGCCACCTTGCGGGATTCGGTCATGGAGTGGACTGAAATAGATCATTACGACGCCAGCCGGGCACGAATCGATTTTCGCCAATTAGAAGGCGACCTCGAAAGCATGGATGGATCGTGGCAGCTCTATAATGAGGCAGGGTATACGAGGGTTTGCTTACTTATGAATTTCCGCATCGGCATCCCCTCGATCGAGGATATCCTAACTCCTATCGCCGTTCAGGCTTTAAAGGAAAATTGCCATGGCATGTTAGAAGACATCGAAAAGCAGCTGAGAGTGTCATGAACTACGGCAATGCCATTATCACAGGTGCCAGCGGACTGGTGGGTTCAGCCATCGTTCCCGAAGTAGCAAAGCTTTGGCCTATCCTTTCACTCGGGCGAAGCAACCCGCCTGTCGCGGGTTTAAAACTCCCGTTCGTTCCTATTGATATCAAGCAAGAAAACCTTGGAATTACGAACCCATCAGCGGTTTTTAAAAACGCCCATGTCATAATCCATTGCGCGGCTGATGTACGCTGGAACCAAAGCGAACAAAATGCACTCCGGAGCAATACAGAAGCCACTGCAGAGTTGGTCGGGTTCGCCAAACGATACGCGCCGCACTTACAGAATTTTATTTATGTGTCGACGGCATTTGTCGATGGTTTACAAAAAGAATCGGATAGGGCTCCAAGTCTAACCGATTTCAATAACGCTTATGAGTACTCCAAACACCTTGCAGAAGAAGAGGTGAAGAACTCGGGCCTCCCGTTTACCATAATCCGTCCGAGTATTGTGATGGGGCGACAATCGGACGGTGCAGTCAGCCGCTTCCTCAGCATTTACCAGCTCGTTTACTTATACAATCAGAATCTACTCCCCTTCCTCGTTGGCGACGGCGACGCTTATCTTGATATCGTCTCTTTAGACACGGTCACCGAGGCCATCTCTTGGAGCTTGAAAAATCCCTCGCACAGCTTAGGCAAGATCGTTTATGCCTGTTCGGGCACCCACGCACCCACCTTAGAAACCGTCATCTCTTTGGGCAAGCGCACGGTAAATAATGCGAGGCAACAAGCAGGGCTCACTCCCCGAGGAGAAGTCACTATCATCGACCCTGAAGTATTCGAACGTTTCTTTTTACCTATCATGAAAAAAAACTTACCGCGGAACTACGAAATGGTGAGGCAAGCACTGGAGTGTTTTCGACCTTACCTCAATATTCACACCTGCAGGAAACCTGAGCTTGCTTTTATCAGCAAACACACGACGCCTTTACTTCTACGTAGTTTCACATATTGGTGCAATCAGCGCATTATAAAAAAGCGATCAGAGACATACAAACAAAGCCTTACAGCTAAACCAATTAATCCAATAAAAGCTAATCTCTGAATTTATTGTTTCGAATTACAGCTTTCGCTGAAATAACAAACCAACATTTAATTGGCTTTTATTTTTCAGAGGAAGAGGAGGCCATCGTGGCAAAAAGTATGTGGAACGCCAGCGAAACCTACCTTCCTCGCGCCGTCTTCGAGCAGCTTAGGGAAAGTTCTTTGGAGAAAGAACACACCAGTATTCCAGAGGAATGCATGACTGCTCTAACCGATTGTAATTATTTTGCTTTTGCGATTCCTAAGCAATTTGGCGGTCAAGGGGCAAGCATTGCCGATGTTTGTTCCGTCCAGCATGAACTCGGCTATGTTTTCCCTAGCATTGCCATTGCAACGACAATGCATATTTTTACTATAGGAATGATCGTCGAACATTGGAAAAGAACACGCGATCTATCATGGATGCTTCTGCAGGCCATCGCCCAGCAAAACAGCATTGTAGCTTCAGCCTTTGCCGAACCTAACCTCGGCGGCTGTCTCGTGCGTTCCAATACGAAAGCGGCGCAGGTCGACGATGGATATTTACTGACCGGCCGCAAAGTGCCCTGCAGCCTGATCGGTCGAGCGCAGTTCGCATGCCTGCATGCTCAAATCGACCAGGAAACCTTGATCGTCGGGTTGCTCCCCACCGCTTCTACCGGTCTTTCAGTTCAAAAAGGCCCGGAATTCATGGGCATGCGCGCTTCAGAATCGGATGCGCTCGTCTTGGATGGGTGCTTGTTGCCGACACGATTGGTCATGCACAAAACCAAGGCCGGTAATGACGATTCGGGGATCTTCAAAGCCAGCCTGATGTGGTTCTGTTTGTCAGCCAGCGCCGTCTATCTCGGTATTGCCCGGCGCGCACTCGAGTATGCGAGCCAACACATGCAGCACTCGACGATACCGACGAGCAGCGGCCTCACTCGCTCCCGTTCGGAGCTTCCCCATCTACAAACACGGTTTGGCGAAGTATATGCCAAATATCTGAATCTCGAGACTACAGCGTCTCTTTTCGCCCAGCTGCTCGCCAAGGATGATGTCCTCAATGTGACCGCCTTACCCCAGGCTCTCGCTCTAAAGCAAAGTTGCTGCCGCGAACTCCCAGGCATTGTGACCACTTTGGCCGAGCTCTGCGGCGGAGTTTCCTACTTAACCTCGAACCCCTTAAACCAAAGCCTAAGGGATATTCTCGCCGTCCAGTACCATCCACCCACCCCGCTTTGGGTCGATCGAATTTTGGGACAAGCAGCCATGAGCGGCACCCTCGATTTCGACTTTGCGCTAGACCCAATTCGGCAAGAAACAAACAGCAGCGGTGACTTATGAAAATAGCGCTGTTCAACATCGAAAGCTTTTCCACCGCCAAGACAATCCAGTCGATTTTGGAACGACACAAAGACGAGATTAAAATCGTCGTTACCACAGATCCCATCCGCGGTTCCCAGCGATTCTTCCTTACTCAGTCGCTCAAGCATCTGCGTCGGTCGGGTTTGTCGTTCACCGCTTACCTATTCTACAATTTCATTCTTCATCGTTATCTCGCCCAATGCTCGACTTTGCTGGCAAGGCGCCTCGGCCGCCGGCCAAATTATCAATCCATTGCAAGCCTATGCAAAAATTTTGGCATTCAGCATCTTCGCGTGAATGATATCAATTCTGCGGAGGTCAGCGAGAGATTGAAGGCACTAGCAATCGAATTGATTGCCATCTATTATTTTGATCAAATTTTACAGGAACCTCTTATTAACCTCCCAAAAAGAGGCGTCGTCAACTTCCACCCCGCTCCCTTACCTCTTTGCCGAGGACTTCATCCGATCCTCCAGTGCGCTCTCAACAACAATCGCCGCTTTGCAGTAACTGCCCACGAAATAACCGATTGCCAGATCGATGCCGGCGCAATTCTAGGCCAAACCAAAACAATAACAACTCAAGAACGCGATCTTTTCTCTTTGGACGAGAAAATAAACCTATTGGGATGCGATCTATTTACATCGATTATAGAAAATTTGGAAGCTGCGAAAAACTTCAAACGTTCCCAAGAAATCGGTTCCTATTTTTCGAACCCATCGCGCAATGATATTTCGATCCTGCATCAGCACGGCTACAGCATGGCTGATTTAGCTCAGTTTGTCCGTCGGTATTTTTCTTTTTTAGCAGCACCAGCCCGACATTTTCCCACTGGAGTGCACCCCCCTTTGTCCACCAAGACCTCCATGGCGAGAAGCGAGGAAGCCTGGCAACATGAGCCCCAAGAAGAAGCGCACATGGTGGCACGGTCAACTGCTGAGCGCCGTGTTGAGCATAGGTAGCTCAGCACACGCAGCCCCGCCGCCCCGAGATTCCGTGGGAACCCACACCGTACCAGCGCCGGCGCCCGCTTCTGTATCGAAAACGCTGATGGCCTGCCCGCTCATTTTCGAGCCCGGACATATGCCCATCGGGCGCTTCATCGCCCGCCGGAACGTGGTATCGAGTGCAACGCTCGACTCTGGAAGCGCGATCCTCGGGGAGAACCGCCGCACGACTCACGAAAAACACGACAGCAAGCCACGCCACACGCCCGCAGCGGCTACCGATACCCCAAGCCAGCCCGAGGACATGACTGCCCAGCCGCCTGCACCTAAAATCACTTTTAAAAAACCAGTCTTGTACAGTTTGAGCTTTATGACGATAGGCTTCGGTGGTTTTGTTGCCGCTGGCATACTCGAAAACAGTCCCGGGGTCGACAATTTCGTTAAAGCGTTTACATCTCCGCCACAACTCGATGACGACCCCCCTCTGTTCAACCTCGTGCTTCATCCGCTTTGGGGCTCTGAAACCTACCTGCGCGCCCGCGAAGCCCATTTCGGGGTCCCTGGGAGCATCGCGTTCAGTTTCGGAGCCTCAGTTACCTGGGAGTATTTTTTCGAGTCCTGGGCTCAACAGCCCAGCGTACAGGATCTTATAATAACACCCGGCGTTGGCTGGATGATTGGAGAAGCACGCTATTATTTGAAAAAGAGTCTGGATCCAAAAAATTATTGGTGGATCGATCCTATTAACACCACACTGGAATATTTCAATATTGGTGTAAGCCAAGACCGCACAGGAAACGTTCAAACAACGTTGCTACTCAACTGGAAGTTTTGAGAAACTCTTAGGTTATTCGAAAGATGCCTTTCCGTTACTCTTAGGGAAAGCTCGAAGAAACATTCAGCCGTCCTTTGCTCATGGGGTAACTTCGATAACTCCGGCCATCCCCATTTCCCGGTGGCTCTCAAATAAGCCTGGTTTATCGCAATAAAATTCGAAGCTGCCCACCTTCTGAGGCACAAAATTGATCACCTCGGGCTTCGCACTCAGTGCAACGTTAACATTGATGCCGGCTTCGGGAGCGTGAATGACAAAAGTATGAGGGATCACCCCGGGTTTTTTACGAACGGACAGCTCAACCGGAACACCTACTTTGACGATAATCCGCTCCGGTCTGAACCAGTAGTTGCTGGCAACAAGGGTGATTCGCTGTGTGTTTTGCTCACCGAGCGAGGCTCGGGTGACTTCCGAAAGCTGCCCCGGAGGAACCGTTGCGCACCCGTTGAGCTGAAAAAGCAGGAGTCCCGTGATCGCAAAGCGCACAACAATAACCATGACACGCTTATTTTTTTGACCCATGCCGGCAATCCGGTCGGCGTATTGCCGTCGAAAAGTATAAGCTTTCCGGAAAGCCGGTCAATTCCACTCGCGCTATACCAGGAACCAGCGCCCGCCCACAGGTAATGCGCACGAACCACTTACGCAAAAACATGACCTCACCGAATTTCTCCGCCGATGCCCCGGAAGTCAGCCCAACGCCGAACGAACACGTAGACGCCTTGGTGGAACGCCTTGCCGCGCGCAAGGACGACTGGGTGCGCACACCCATTGAGCACCGCATCCGTCTACTCGAGCGCTGTATCGCGCACACGCAGGCCGCGGCTACGGACTGGGTACGGGCGGCGTGCCGCGCCAAGGGGATCGACCCGAACGAACCGCGGGCCGGTGAGGAGTGGCTGAGCGGTCCCCTGACGACCAGCCGCAACCTACGCCTGCTCGCCGAATCGCTGGCTCAAGGAGGCCAGCCCAAAATATCGGGGATGAGTCAGCGCCCCAACGGTCAGTGGGTCGCCCGGGTCTTTCCCATCAGCCTGTGGGATCGACTCCTGTTCCCCGGCTTTTACGGGGAGGTATGGATCGCCCCTGGCCGATCGCCCACCCAAGGCCATACCTACCGGCTGAAAGCCGCGGCCCCCCCCCCGCCCGGCCGCGTAGCCCTCGTTCTCGGCGCCGGCAACGTTTCCTCCATCGGCCCCATGGATGCCCTTTACAAGCTCTTCGTGGAAGACAAGGTCGTTATCCTCAAGACGAATCCGGTCAACGCCTATTTACAGCCCTATTGGGAAGAGTCGTTCCGACCACTGATTGACGAAGGTGTGCTTTATTTAGTCCGTGGCGGAGCAAACGTCGGCGATCACTTGATTCATCATGAGAAAGTGGACACGATCCACATGACCGGCTCGAACCAAACGCATGACACCATCGTCTGGGGTAGCGATCCCGAAGAGCAAACCCGGCGCAAAGCGGCGGGCGAGCCTCTCATCGGCAAACCAATCAGCAGCGAGCTCGGGGCCGTAACGCCGGTCCTGGTAGTACCAGGACCATGGAGCGACACGGACCTCGCCTACCAGGCTCGCCACGTCGCCGCCATGGTCGCGAACAACGCGAGCTTCAACTGTAACGCAGCGAAGGTGCTCGCCGTTGCCGAGTACTGGCCCCAGCGTGAGCTCTTCCTCGAGAAGGTGGCGCAGGCGCTGGCCGCGATCCCAGCACGCGAAGCGTATTACCCGGGGACGCAAGAGCGCTACGCGCGGTTTCTAGAACACTATCCCCAAGCCGTAGCGCTTGGGCCACGTTCGAACAGCGCCACGCCCTGGACCCTCATCCCAGACGTGCCGGCCGATCCGGGGGAATTCGCCCTCATCAACGAAGCGTTCTGCGGTATCCTCTCCCAGACCCACCTGCCAGTCTCGGCCCCCGCCTCTTTTCTAGAAGCGATGGTGGAATTTGCCAATGAAGCCTGTTGGGGAACGCTCTCCTGCGTAATCCTCATCCACCCGAAAACCCAGCATGCCTATGCCGAGAAGCTGGACGCGGCCATCGAACGATTGCGCTACGGCAACATTGGCATAAACGTCTGGACTGGCGTGAGCTACGGCATGGCGAGTCCAACGTGGGGTGCCTTCCCCGGCCATCCGCTCGAAGACATCGGCTCCGGCCACGGCGTGGTGCACAACACGTTCATGTTTGACCACCCCGAGCGCTCTGTAGTATACGCACCTTTTCGGGTCCGTCCGACTCCGGCGTGGTTCGCGGAGCATCGCACTGCCCACCGGCTGGGCGAGGCGTTGACGCGCTTCGAGGCCAAACCGGGCTTCCAGCGTCTACCGGCCGTGCTCGTGGCGGCGCTGCGCGGCTAAGTTGAACATACTTCGAGGTATCCGATACCGGAACGGTCATCCAACACTGCGATCATCGATCGATCCCGTACCGAGCCCAGTGAACTACTCTGATCATGCCAGTAAGCTTAAGAAATCCGCAGCCGGATCAATGCCGGACCAGCATCATGAACGTCCAGCCCGACACCAGCAACCCAACGGCGCCGGCCATCATGATGGCAAATGGAAAAAACAATAGCACCACCCGCACGGGCGCGCCGCGGCGGGCCAGCAAAAAGAACCCGGTAGGCCCTCCGAGGAAAGCCACAGACCCCAGATAGAGACCCCAGGTTCCCAGCACATCAAGCACCATCATCACGATAATAGCGGCCGCACAAACAAACCCGAACATCGTCCAGGCACGCAGAATGAGATCAAGGACTCCGGGGCGTCCGCCTTCGACTTGAGCATCGGGTTGCGTCATGGCGGGTATTAGAGCAAAAGGGCACTCGGCGGTCCACTCTTCCCTGACCCCGACCACCCCACAATCCGCTCGCAACATACTCATTAGGTGCTCACTGATTCACAACTTCATATGCGGCGTGAGCATAAGATCACCAATTGTCTCGTCACATCATGCGGATCCGACAGAAATAGAGTAAACATCGGCTATGGAAGGCAACGAAGAGCCAAGCCACGCGCGCGATATACTGATCTGCATCACCGGTCTGACGCCCCAGGTCGTCACCGAGACCTTGTACGCACTGGCGGTGGCTGCACCCAGCGACCAACGCCGCCTGCCGGCGGAAATCCATGTGGTAACCACCGGAGAGGGCCGGCACCGCCTTGAACACACATTGCTGGACCGCTCGGACGGCGCACCGGGGGAGTTGCAACGCTTGTGCACAGACTACGGCCTCGAGCGCGACGCAATCCGGTTCGGCCCCGAGACCCTGCATGTCATCTGCGATCCGCAGGGCCGCGAGCTCGATGACATAACGGACCCCGACGGCAACGCGGCCGTGGCTGATTGCATCAATGCGCTGCTGCGGCAGCTGACCCGCGATCCGCTACTCCGGTTGCACGTTTCACTCGCCGGTGGGCGTAAGACCATGGGCTTTTATGCCGGTTACGCACTCTCCCTCTATGCCCGGCCGCAAGACGAACTCTCCCACGTACTGGTCAATGCGCCATTCGAATCGCACCCGGAGTTCTTCTATCCGCCACCGCAGCCGCGCCGGCTGAGGCTGCCGCAAACCGGGGAAACCGTCAGCACGGCGTCCGCCGAAGTGCGTCTGGCGCGACTACCGTTCGTGCGTCTGCGCGATGGGCTGGACCCGGCGCTGCTCGATGGCGAGATTCCGTTCAGCACCGCTGTCGAACGCGCGCAGCAAAGCCTCGACCACCCGGAGCTGCGCCTCGATCTGACCCATCGCAAGGTATATCTCCAAGGCCATGCCGTACGGCTGTCGAGCACCCACTTCATCTGGCTCGTCTGGTTCGCCGAGCGCGCGCGGCACGATCTTCCCCCAATGCCGTTTGATGAAAGCGCCGCCAAAAATCTACTGCGCCTGATCGTATACCTGGAAGGCCACGGCATCACCCCGATTCATGAGGCCGTTGCGAGCGCCGCCCTGGAGCTGGAGCACGGGCAGCGCAGCAATTATTTCGAGCGCACCCGCAGCCGACTCAACCGCGCACTCAGCGAGCGCAGCGGGCTCACACCGCGGGCGGCTGAGCGCTACCACATAAAAGCCTCGGGGCGACGTCCGCACACCGGCTATGCGCTGGACCTGCCGCCGCAGTCGATCCATATCGAAGGTGAGCCGTAACGGAAAGCTTGCCACCGCGCGGCCGTCCAAGGCCACGCGTTAGCCTTGCCAAACGGATCCAAGAGGCCACGACATGTCAATGCACACCAAAACTTTGACCGTGCGCTTTTTAACTCCCGCCTTCCTCGGCGATGCCGAGCAGCGCGGCGCTTGGCGCACGCCGCCGTTCAAGGCGCAGCTGCGCCAGTGGTGGAGGCTGGTGCTCGCCGCCCGGGGGCGCGATTGGCGGCGGATTCGTGCCGAGGAGGCGGAGTTGTTCGGCAACGCCTGGCCGGACCAAACGCCCAGAAAAAGCCAAATTCGGCTGCGCCTTGACGAGTGGCGGCGGGGCAAAAAAACCACCTGGAGTAGCAACGGTTCCGGCCGCGGTGGAGCAATGACCATCCAGGTCGGCCGCCAGACGGTGGACGCCGCACTTTACCTGGGCTTTGGGCCGCTCGAGAACAGCAAACAAAGCAAGAGTCTCCAGCTCAAATACGAACCGGCCATCGACGCCGGCGAGACGGCGCAGCTGCGTATCGCCTGGCCAGCCGCGGCGGCGAACGGCTCAAACCGCATCGAGGAGGCGCTGGCGTTGATGAGCCGGTTCGGCACGGTGGGCGGGCGCAGCCGCAACGGCTGGGGCTCGTATGTGCTCGACGGCGCCCGTGATGCCGTCTGGAACGACTACCTGGTCTACTGGCGCGACACGTTGTGCTCGGACTGGGTGCGCGGGATCGGACGCGACGAGCGTGGCCCTTTGATCTGGCGCACCCGAGGCTCTTGGGCATCCTGGGACAAGGTGCTGCAACAGCTAGCCAGGGTGCGAGCGGCGGTCGCAAGAGAAAGTGCGGATCGCTGTTTGCTCTCCTATCCCGTTACCAAACATGATTTGCCGGGATGGGACGCGCAGGATCGGCTGCCTAACAGCCTACGCTTCAAAGTCGTAAAGGATACGAATGGGCACCTATACGGAGAGCTCACCCATTTCCCCTGCCGGCCCTCGGATGCGCTGTGGAAAAAATTGCCCGGCTCGGATGAAGCCGACAAAAAACGCCGCCTAATCGATGTCTGGACCGACGCCCACGAACAACTGGACGAAGACAAGGCGCTCGAGCGCGTCGACGCCTGAACCGAGGCCGACCCAATGACCGACCGACTCTGGCAAGCCAAACTGCACGCACGGCTGCACGATCCGGCCGAAAAGGCGCTGGTGCTGCTGCGTGACCCCGCCGGCCACGAGGGCGGCACCAGCCGCGTGCTGCACGAGCGCCTGTTCCCGCAAGGGCTCGACAGCGACATCTGCGCGGCGGTGCGCAAAGCAGACCGATGGGCCTCCGCCGCCGACCGGCCGCAGTTCCCCCGTGAAGGCGAGAACGGCCCCTACGCCCGCTGGAGCCAGGTCAACTTCGCCGCACAGCCGGTGCTCATACACCCGCTGACCGGAAAAGACTTCGACCTGCGCCAGTCGGACGGGTTGCGCGAGACTGACATCCAGACCGTCAAAGACCAAAGCCAGGCTCATTTCAAGCGCTTGCTGAAAGCCACCGGCGATACTGACCTGCGCCGGATTGCACTCACACTCTGGCGTTTCGGCCCGGAACTCGACGCCGCGGATGATACCGCGCGGCTTGGTGAGCTGTGGCGTTTCCTGCCGGCCGATACCCGCGTTCCCGATCACAGCATCTGGGATCATCTCGATCTGGTCTCGGCTTTCGCCGGCGCCTTCGCGGCAGACGAAAAAGGCGAATGCGCCCTGCTCAGCCTGAGCATCGGCCCGGTGCAAGAATTCATCGCTGCGGCCCGCACCACCTCGGACCTGTGGGCCGGCTCGCACCTGCTCGCACGCTTGTCCTGGGAGGCCATGCGGGTGATCTGCGAGCAACTGGGGCCGGAAGCCATCCTGTTTCCGCGGCTGCGCGGCATCCCGCAGGTGGATCTATGGCTGTTGCGTGATTGCGGGCTCGACCGCAGCCTCTTTGGCGCACAAAATTGGATGCATGATCCCACCGACGGCAACCCACTTTTCAGCGCCGCGCTGCCGAACCGTTTCCTGGCCCTGGTACCCGCGAGCGCGGCCGAGGCCATCGCCCAGGACATCACCGCGCGGTTGCGCCGGTGGACCGTGGAGCGCACCGAGACCGCACTGCAGCGGGTGCTGCAAGAGGCCGGCGTCGAGGACCGCCCTGATCTTCAGGCTTATCGTCAGATCCGCGCGCAGCTGCAAGGCTTCCCCGAGGTGCACTGGGCGGCGGTGCCCTACAGCGCGCTGACCGCCGACGGTGACCGCAAGGTCTGCACCGACGCGCTCGCCGAGGCGCTGCGCCCGTTCTATCCGGACGACCCGGCAGAGCCCGGCTTTCTCGGCAGCCGCGCCTGGCGGGTGCTGAGCCGGCCGCTGGCGCTCGACGGTGCGGCCACCTTTTACCAACCCAATCCCGGCGTGCTGTACCCGGCGGTCTACGACCTCGTCGAGCGAGTGCTGGCCGCAGCCAAATCCGCGCATGCCTTCGAGGCGCTGGAACAGCGCGGCTACCGTTGCTCGCTCACCGCCGAAGCGGAATGGCTCACCGATAAGCAGGAACATCTCGGCCTGCCGCCGGGGCGGCGTGACTCAGAAAACACGCTCTGGAGCCAACTCGGCCGTAAGCGACCTGCTTGGGTGCGAAAGGGTGAGCACCTGGGAGCGCTCGCCACGCTCAAGCGTCTCTGGCCAACACTGTTCTGTGAAGAACTCGGGGACATTCTCGATGTGTCGTTCCGACGCTTCGTGGTCTCGACCCACACCATGGCGCTGGCCACCAGCCTAAACAAACTGGGCGAGGCACCGCTGGCCATCGACGCCGATCTTCGCGAAGAGATCAAGGAACGCGGCGAGCGCGTGGCTTTGCCCCGGCGCTTGATCCACAAACTGCGCCAACATCCAGACCTAGAGCTCATAAAGCGTATACCGGGCTGGCTCGATGCTCTGCGCGACAAAGACGAGGAGACCAGCCGGCTGCACCGTGAACACGGCGCGAAACTCAAGACTTACGAATCGGCAGCCAATCAATTACGCAACGTTCTCGGCCGTAAGCCCGAAACCTATTACGCTCTGCTGCTCATGGACGGTGATCGCATGGGCGCCTGGCTCTCCGGCGATGACCGCTTCGCCATTCCTTACCGCAGCGCTTTTCATCAAAAGATACAGGCCGGATTGCAGGCCCGCTTCCGCGACCATACAGCACTGAACGACTACCTCGCAGCCCGCCGCGCCGTCTCGCCCGGTCGCCATTTGGCAATCTCCGGCGCCTTGAACGATTTCTCCACCGTAATCGCCCGCGAGGTGGTCGAGCGCGAGCACATCGGGCGGGTGCTCTACACCGGCGGCGACGACCTCATGGCCATGCTCGCCGTGAGCGACCTGCTCCCCGCCATGCGCCGCCTGCGCCTCGCCTACTCCGGCCAAGCAAGCGAGGCGACGCACGGGATGCGCTTTCAGCACGGCTTCGCGCGGCGGCACGGACGGCTGCACCTGACCATGGGCGAGCAGGCCACTGCCTCGATGGGCGCCGTAATCGCCCATCACCAGGCCCCATTGGGCGCGGTGCTGCGCGCGCTACGGGCAGCCGAGCAAAAAGCCAAAGCATATAACCGCGGCAGCCGGAATGCCTTCTCGCTCACCGTCATCAAGCGCGCCGGCGGAGCGCTCGATCTCACTCTGCCCTGGCAAAGGGACGGCGAAGACGTGATCGGGGTGCTCCGCACTCTCTCCGGCGCGCTGCAGCAAAACACCGGCGCCTCGCGCCGGGCCGCCTACAACGTCCACAGCTGGCTGCGCGATCTGCCGGAGCCCGCAGCGGTGGGTGGAGAGGCGCCGTTGCGCCGTCTACTCAGGCAAATGCTGCACTACCAATTCCAGCGCCAGAAGTTGGAGAAAGAAGGCGCGCCGATCCATGCCGAACGGCTGGCCCGGCTGTGCCCCGTCGAGACGGCAGCCAAGGCCGCCGAGTTCATCGCGAACATGCTCTCGGTGGCCGAGTTCCTGGCCCGAGAGACACGGAGCCGAACATGACCGAGTACCGCTTCATCGAGCCGCTCGATGTGCTGTATTTGCGCGGCAACCGGCTCTTCGACGGCGCCGGGGCCGACAGCGAGGTGCTGATGCCACCGTGGCCGTCCGTATTCGCCGGCGCGCTGCGCAGTCGCATGCTGATCGATGCGGGGGCTAACCCGCTCGCGTTCGCCGCGGGCCGCGCGCACCTGCCCGCGAACTACGCCGAAGCCTTGGGCACGCCGGAGCAGTCGGGGCGCTTCACCCTCGGGCCAGTACGGCTCGCCTTTGCGGGAACCACGGGTATCGAGCCCGTTTACCCGCTGCCGGCGGACCTGCAAATAACTCTGGCCGAAAATACCGCTAAGGCCACGGTCCATCGCCTGGAGCCGCAGCCTTTGTTCGAGGGCATCGCCTGCAGCCGGGCAACACGAGAGCTGCCGCTGCTGCGCAGCGCCACACCCGCCAAACCCGCAACCGGTTACTGGCTCAGCACTGAGGGCTGGAGGCGCTATCTTCGCGGCGCCGAGCTCGACTCCGACCACCTGATAAAGACCGACTCGCTCTGGAAGCCGGAGCGCCGGCTCGGCATCGCGCTGGACCCGATCCGGCGCAGCGCCGCCGCCGGCAAGCTCTACACCTCCGAAACGGTTGCCCTGTGTCGAGATGTCGGCTTTCTGGTCCGTGTTTACGGGGTCGAGCCGTCCATTCTGCCGGCGCAAGGCCTGCTGCGCCTCGGCGGCGACGGCCGCGGGGCCGCCCTGCGCCGCATCGAGCCCATTGAAGAGCCCGCCGCCGATTTCGAGCGCATCGCCGCGAGCGGGCGCTTTCGGATCGTACTCACCGCTCCGGGCCTGTTCCCGGACGGCTGGCGCCTGCCGGGCCTGGATGCGAGCGGCCGCTGGCGCCTCACCGGCGCCTCGGCCCAGCTGGTTAGCGCGTCGGTGCCGCGCGCCGTGACCGTGAGCGGTTGGAACCTCGCCCACCATGCACCCAAACCCGCCCAGCGCTGCGTCCCCACCGGCGCGGTGTACTGGTTCGAGGGTCTGACGGGCGACCCACAGGCACTCGGCAAGCTTGCCGAAAGGGGACTATGGGAGCTCGCAGAGCAGAATAACGACCCGAAGCGGCGCGCCGAGGGCTTCAACCGCTGCGCCATCGCCAACGCCTGAACAGAGACCGCGCCTTATGTACGAGAGAACCGCCGCCCTCTTCCTGTATTGCGTCAGCCCGGTGCACATGGGTGCCGGCTCGGCCACCGGAGTCATCGACAACCCGATCCAGCGGGAGTGTCACACCCATCACCCGAGCTTCGCCGGCTCCGGCATCAAGGGCGCCGTGCGCCACGGCTTCGCCCAGCTCTGCCGTGATGCGGCCAAGATCGATGCCGCCAAGATCGAGGCAATCTTCGGCCCCTCGAATGGCGAAGAGCACCGTGCCGGCGCCGTGAGTTTCGGCGATGCCCAGCTCGTGCTCTTCCCCGTGCGTGCCGCCCGCCAGGGCTTTGTCTACGCCACCTGCCCGCAGGCGTTGGCCCGCGCCGAGCGGCTGCTGCGGCTCACTGGCACCGATCCCGGTTGGAGTATCCCGCAAGTGGAAGACGGACACTGCCGGCTACCGGTCGCCGGCGCCGAAGGCAACGCAGCGCTGCTCGACGACGGCAGGCTCAACTTAGAGGTTTTCCAGTACCAGGCAAAACCGGATGCGGCCATGGGCACGATGGCCAACTGGCTCGCCGAGCAGGCCCTGCCGCCGGGGCCGGCCTACCAATACTTTCGGGATAAGCTGCGCCGCCACCTGGTAGTGCTCTCCGATACCGATTTCGGCTATTTCGTGCGCAATGCCACTTTGGTGGAACCGCACGTGCGCATCGACGAGGCAACCGGCGCCGCAGATGGCGGCGGACTGTTCTACACCGAGAATCTGCCGCCGGAGTCGTTGCTGCTCGCCCCGCTCATGGCCTCGGCGGAGCGCAGCGACAACCCGTCGCTGGATGCGGCCGCCGTCATGAGCCACATGCGCACCGCGCTGCACGAATCGCTCATCCAGCTCGGCGGCGATGCCACCACCGGCCGTGGCCTGGTCACCGTCAACCTGGTGGAGGGCTGAGTCGTGCCCCAGACCCTGGAGCAGCAGCGCGCCGCCGACGCCTGGCAGTGCGCCGAGGGCTGCCCCTCGGCCCACATCGAAGCCTACACCAAGCTCGCCAAGGGCCTGCCGGCGCTGATCATGAACAGCGGGCTCATGCAGACACTGGCTTTTCTCGAAGGAAAAGGGGGCGAACATCATGCAGAGCTAAGCAAGCACCTGCGGCAATGGCTCGCCGAACGTTTCCCGAAGACGTTCCCGCGGGAAACCGGCAACCCTAACTTCGCGCCGTTCATGCAGGCGCTGATGCAGGCCGAGCCGCCAGCGTTCCAGCAGATCACGGCCGAGGCGCTGGCCTGGCTGCGTTGGACCCGTCAAATCGCCCCGGCCGTGCAGCAATCGAACTCGGGCCGGGCTCGGGAGGAGTAGATGGCCATTGCCGCCGTACCCAAATACCTAGGCCAAGATTTCCGCGACGCCGCACCGGGGCACACGTTTTATCTGTATTTTCCGATATGGGAGCCCGACGCCCGGAAACCTTGGTCTATCGACACAAGCGCCAAAACCAAAGCCGCGCGACAAGCCGGCAAACTCTCCGACGACGACCGCCGGCGCATGAGCGCGCTGGCCGAACGCCAGGCGGCGCTTGCGCAATCGCTGCTCGGCCAGTCGCGCCGCGGGCTCTGGCAACTACCCGCGCGCAGCACGGCGCCGTTTGCCACCGGCCTCGGTATGGAGCATCCGCTGGAGAACGGCTTCGCCTTTCTCTCGCCCTACGGGCTGCCCTACCTGCCGGGCAGCGGCATCAAGGGCGTGGTGCGACAGTCTGCCCGAGAGCTAGCCGAAGGCGAATTCGGCGAACCAAACGCGGGCGGCTGGAGCAAACCAACCATCGACGCGCTGTTCGGCAAGCCCGCTGATAACGGCGAGGATACCCGGCGCGGCGCGCTCGCTTTCTGGGACGCTTACCCGGTATTGGCGGACAAGCAAACGCTGCAGGTGGAGATCATGACGCCGCACCAAACCCACTACTACACCGGTGGGCAAAGCCCGCACGATTCGGGCTCACCCAACCGGATTCAGTTTCTTGCCATCCCTCCGGGCACGCGCTTTTGCTTCTACGTGGAATGCAACCGGCCGCTGCTCGAGCGCCTGAATGCCTCCCTGGCGGCGGCGGAGCGCTGGCAGGCGCTGCTGGAGGCCGCCTTCCGGCACGCCTTCGACTGGCTCGGCTTCGGCGCCAAAACCGCCGTGGGCTACGGCGCCATGGCCGTCGACGAAACCGCGCGTGCCAAGGCCGAGCAAGAAGCCGCTGAGAAGCGGCAAGCAGCAACCCGCAAGGCTGAACTCGAAGGCATCACGGATCCTTGCCTCCGGCGCATCGAGGAGCTGCTGGATCAGCGTGATGACAAAAACCAACCGGACTATGTTTTTCTCATCCGGCAGCTCCAAGCGGGCGCTTTCGAGGGTGAGGACAAGCGGCGCGCCGCCGAAGACACCCGCGACCGCATGGAAAAGCAGGGCAAGTGGAACCCTGACGGTAAGGGCAACAAACCGGCGCAGAAGAAAGCGTACAAACACACTTTGACGGTACTTGGCTACCTCGGAGAGTAGAGCGCCATGCATGTATTGGTTTCCTTTCTCGGCCGTACTCCCCGGAACGAAAACGGCTACCGGCAGACAACCTACCGCCTGCCCGACGGCACCACCGAGCAAGCGGCCTACCTCGGCTACTGTCTGCAACGCTGGCAACGCCCGGATCGGTTGGTGATCCTCGGCACCACCGGCAGCATGTGGGATCATTTGTTCGAGCGGGACATGGCGCTCAAAGGGCACGACGATGAGCGCGTCGCGTTGATGGACGCTGTGAAGAGCGAAGCCGTTGAGCAGGCCCAGCTCGATGCCCTGGGGCCGTTACTCGCTGCATCCCTGGACTGCGAGGTGGCGCTGCGCATCATCCCCAAAGCTTTGATGGAAGGCGAGCAGGTGGTTCTGTTGCAGACGCTCGCGCAGGCCACCGACGGCGCCGCGCGCCTCTCGATCGACGTCACCCACGCCTACCGCCACCTGCCGATGATCGCCCTGACCGCGGCCCTGTACCTGCGTGCCGCGCGGCCGGAGCTTGCTATCGAGGGACTCTGGTACGGTGCCTACCGCCCGGAGACGGACACCGCCGAGGTTTGCAACCTCTCTGGCCTGCTCAACATCACCGACTGGATCGAAGCGCTGCAGCGCCACGACTGGCTCGGTGACTACGGCGCCGTAGCCGAGCTGATCAAAGCCGACCATGCCGCCGTCGCTGACGATCTGCGCCAAGCCGCCTTTTGCGAGAGCATCCATCAGGGACAGCAGGCTCGGGGCCTGCTGAAAAAAGCCCGCAACAGCCTGCACGAGCATCCGCTCAGCGGTCCCGGAGCACTCTTCCAGCCGCTGCTGGAAGAACGCATGCAATGGGTGGACGGCAATTACCTCTATGAGCGTCAACGCACCCAAGCTCTGAATACTTTGCGTCAAAATGACTACTTGCGTGCCTCCCTCTATGGCTTTGAGGCTTTCATTACCAAGCTGACCCAAGAGCGTGGATTCGTCGGGCGCCAGAATGAACAGGCGGAACGTGAGACAGCGAAGGAATGGTTCGAGACAGAGAGACCGGCGATCTACACGCAATACCAACTGCTGCGTAAGACTCGCAACGCACTGGCCCATGGCGACAAAGCCAGGAGTGACAGGGTCCAACAGGCGCTCGCCTCTCCGCAGCGGCTGCGCGCGCTACTGGAAGAATGCTTCGACGTCCTGCTCCCCGAGCGAACCCCATGATCCCCCTACTGCCCATGCGGCTCATGTTCGCGCCGGCCGCCCCTCTGCGCCGGCCGCCCTATCCCGGCGCGCTCTGGCGCGGAGCACTCGGTAAGGCGCTGCGGGAGCTCGCCTGCATCACCGGCGCGCCGGAGTGCACGGGCTGCCCGGCCATCCGGGGCTGTGGCTACGGACGGCTGTTCGAGACCCGCGCCCATGCGCGGGCCGGCGGGCTCGCCGGGCATTATGCCGAGCTGCCCCACCCCTACGTGGTCTCACCCCGAACCGAGGCCGGAGACGAGCCGATGGCGCTGGAGCTCACCCTGATCGGCGCGGCGGCCCGCCGCCACCGCGAAGTGCTCGACGCCGCTGCCAAGCTGCGCCTCAATGGCACGCCGCTCGTACTGCGCGAAACCCGGCCGCTGGTGGTCAATACCGCAGGCAAAAGCTCTTTTGCCGCCGAGATACCCCAGCCACCGCCCGTGCCGCCCCGAGTGCGCATGGTTTTGGAGCACCCGCTGCGGCTGCGCCGGGAGAACCGCTACCTAAGCCCGGAGGAATTCGATTTCACCACGCTGTTCACCACGCTGACCCGGCGGGTGTCCATGCTGCACGACCTCGAATCCACCGCGCCGCTGAGTGCGGACTACCGCGGGCTCGCCGCGGCGGCCCGCGCCGTGCGTGTCACCGACGTGCATCTGAAGTGGTTCGACTGGGCGCGCTACTCCGCCCGCCAGCGCCGCCGCATACCCATGGGCGGGCTTGTCGGCGAGCTCACTCTGAGCGGTGCGCTCGGGCCGCTCTGGCCCTGGCTCTGGCTCGGGCAATGGCTGCACGTGGGCAAGGGCGCGGTCATGGGACTGGGGCGCTATCGGCTGGAGGCACGACCGTGACGCTGTGGATCGTCACCCGCCATGCCGGCGCCGTGGAGTGGCTGGCGCGCCGCGGTCTGCAAGACGGGCGCATCGTGCCGCACCTCGATCCCGACTGGATCCAAGCCGGCGACCGAGTGGTGGGCACGCTGCCGGTTCAGCTCGTAGCCGCAGTCTGCGCCCGGGGCGCCCGCTACGAGCACATCAGCGTCCGACTGCCGGCCGCGTTGCGCGGCCGCGAGCTCTCCGCGGACACGCTGGAGCGCCACGGCGCGCGCCTCGAAGCCTACTCCGCCGAGCGCACGACCGCAGTGGACCGTTGATCGGTTTCCACGAGGCTCTTTAACAATTCGCCGATTCTCCACCGACGGCGCGGCAAGCTTGCCGTTTCCGCACCGTGGCGCTCTTGCACCTAAGGTATCTACACCACAGAGGCCAAGAGCGATTCCATGCCCCGCAAACTCTACCTCGCTGCCTACGATGTCCGGGAGCCACGCCGGCTCGCCCGCGCGCTGCGCGTGATCAAAGGCTTCGCGAGCGGCGGGCAAAAATCCGCCTACGAATGCTGGCTCACTCCGGCGGAGACCGCCGAGCTCGAGCGTGCCATGCGCGGTGTGCTCGAGCTCGAGGAGGACAGCTTCGCGCTCATCCCCCTCAACCCCCGCCGGCCCATCACGCCGCTGGGCGTGGCGATCGCGCCGACGGACCCCGCTTATTTCTACTTCGGCTAGCTCTTTATTGGTTGACGCTATGGGCACAGTGATTATCGACCGCCGTGGCACCAAGCTCGAGTATCAATCCGGTGCGCTGCTGATCCGCGAACCCGACGCGCGGCCGAAGAGTATTCCGCTGGCCCGGGTGGAGCGGTTGGTCATCAACGGTTCGGTGAGCCTCGACTCGAACCTGCTCACCCAGCTCGCGAGCCTCGGCGGGAGCGTGCTGCTCTTGCCGGGCCGGGGCGTGCAGCGCGGCAGCCACCTGCACGGCGCCGGTCACGGCGATGCCTTGCGCCGGCTGGGCCAATACCGGCTCAGTCTGAACGAGCCGCGGCGGCTGCACTGGGCTCGGCGGTTGGTGGCCATGCGCCTGGCCGGAGCGGAGCGCCTGCTGCGCACGGCGCTAACCATCCGCCCGGAGCGCAGGCTCGCCCTGGTGCAGGGCAGCAAGCACCTCGCCCGGCTCCGCAGCCGCGCTCGCCGTGCCGAGCGCTTGGCGAGTCTGCGCGGCCTCGAAGGCGGCGCCACCGCCGCCTTCTACCGCGCCTATGGCGAGCTCTTTGCCGCAACGCTCGCATTCAACGGCCGCAATCGGCGACCGCCGCGTGACCCGGTCAACGCCGCACTCTCGCTGGGTTATACGCTGGTGCACGCTGACGCCCTGCGCGCGATCGCCCAAGCCGGTCTCGATCCCATGCTCGGCGTGTTGCACGACTGCAGCCACAACCGCGACTCGCTTGCTTGCGATCTCACCGAGGTGGCCCGTCCGCGCGTGGAGCGCCTGGTCTGGCGCTTGTTCGCCGAACGGCAGCTGCGCGCGGAGTCGTTCAGCCAAGAGGGCGGCGGCATGCGCATGAACAAAGCCGCCCGGGCCACTTTTTATGCGGCCTACGAGACCCAAGCCACGGTACACCGGCGTTGGCTGCGGCGGCTTTGCGCTGCGCTGGTGGACGACTGCATCAACCTGCAGCGAGGGGCGAGCGATATATGAGCACGCCAAACAGCCGCGCGCTGTATGTGAATGCCCGTCATGAGATCCGCCTGGAGTTGGAAGCGGAGAGCATCCGGGTAAGCCGGCCGCAACGGGCCGACACCCGGATTCCGCTGCGGCGGGTGCGCCGTGCGGTGATCACCGCAAGCGGCGAGGGGCTCCTCGCGGTTTGCCTGGAGATCGTCCGGCGCGGCGGCACAGTGCACTTCCAAAGCGCCGGCGGGGTCATGGAAGCGGTGCTCCACCAAGCGCGACCCACAGCCAGCGCCGCGGTGCGTGAACTGGCCGAAGCCATCGACTGCAGCAGCGGCGCCGGAGCCTTCCGCTGGTGGCGCGAGGCGCAGCTCCTACACGCTTGGAGCCTGGCGTTCCGGCGGCGGTTCCGCGGGGATTTCACCGCCAACCGCAAGCGGCTGCTGCGCTACCTGCGCCAATTCCGCCCGGCCGTGGCGGCCGAGCGGGAAAGCGCTTTGCTCCGCGAGCTCCTCCATGCCTGGCTGCAAGCGGAGATCGACCGGCGCGGCCTGCAGCCGGTGGTGGAGGCGCTCTCCTCCAAGGGCTGTGAGCTCGTCAAGGTGTTGGAGCGCTGCCTGGAGGTTCGCCTGTTGTGGCGGTATGTGCGCTGGCGCCGCCAACAAACCCGTGAGCTCGAACGCCCGACGCTGGTCCGGTTCTTCGAGCTGACCGCCGCCGTTACCTTGCCGGAGCAGCTGCAGCGCCACCTCGATGCGCTGCGCTGGGAATATATGACCCGCGCTTATGGACCATCCCGCACCAGCGGGCGGGCCGCCAAGGCGCGCCGCACGTTACGGATACCATAGATGGCGCAAACACGTCGCACGCCGCACCTGGTCTGTTACGATATATGCGAGCCGCGCCGGCTTGCGCGGGTGCACCGGCGCATGAAGCGCTGGGGCTTGCCGCTGCAGTACAGCGTTTTCTACTGCTGGCTGACGCCGCCGGAACACAACCGTTTGGCCCAAGAGCTCGCCGAGCTGATCGACCGCAAAGCCGATGATGTGCGCATTTATGCCGTTCAAGAAAGCCGCCCGACCCGCTGGCTGGGGCGTCGGCCATTGCCCGAGGGCGTGCAGCTGCTGGGCTTGGCCGGTCCCTGGCAAGACGGTGACGATCAGAGCTCGGCCGCCTGACCGCCCGCTTGCAGGAGCTAACTTTCGGCAAATGCGCCTACCCGATAACGCTCCGCTCAGCCTACTGATTGAAGGAGGTTTTTTCCGGCCCAACGGTTCGAACCAGGCCCTGACAGAAAAGGGATTAAGACATCCTCGATTAGCGACTTGTCCAGACAGTGGGTTCGAACCAGGCCCTGACAGAAAAGGGATTAAGACCTAGGAGCAAAATAAAATCGACGGCGAAACGATGGTTCGAACCAGGCCCTGACAGAAAAGGGATTAAGACGCATTGCAATAGAGACACCGTGACGAACTACGTTCGAACCAGGCCCTGACAGAAAAGGGATTAAGACTAATTCTGGCTTATAATTTTGCTTTGCAATTAAGTTCGAACCAGGCCCTGACAGAAAAGGGATTAAGACTCCAGCTTTTGACAAATCCGCCGTATGCGAGATGTTCGAACCAGGCCCTGACAGAAAAGGGATTAAGACAAAGACTGCGGCGCAATGTTCGTTGCGGGATGCGTTCGAACCAGGCCCTGACAGAAAAGGGATTAAGACGGTTGCGGCAATCAACTCTCTGCGATAAACGGCGTTCGATGCAACAATGCGGAGAATTGGCCGTTTGCCATATGAAAAGACGGGGAGAAGGAATCAGCCCGCTTGTGCTTTACCCCAATGGGCAATGAACTGGTCGGCCGGCATGGGTCTGCCGAATAACCAACCTTGCGCCCGTGTACACCCGTGCTGATAGAGAAACATCTGTTGTGCTGGAAGCTCGACGCCTTCGGCCACGACCTCAATGTCGAAGGTTTTCGCCAGCCCGATTATCGCCAGCGTGATCCGTGCATCAGCGGCTTCCTCCGCTAACTGTTGAGTGAAGCTGCGGTCGATTTTGAGAGTGTGGATGGGAAAATCGCGGAAATAGCTAAAGCTGGAATACCCGGTACCGAAATCGTCGATAGCAAATGTTACGCCTAGATCCACCAACGCATCCAATACGCGGCGATTCTGCGGTACAGCGTCGACCAACAGCCGCTCGGTCAACTCCACCTCCAGCCGCCAGCGCGCTGCAGGATAGCGGTCAAGCACTTCACGGAAGTCGTCCAGCAACCGGCCTCTATACAACTGCCGAGCCGAAACGTTGACACTGATCCACGGCAGCGCCAGAGTGCTGCCACTCCAGCTTTGGAGATCGGCAGCCACGCAACGCAGAACTTCGCTGTCGATCTGCACGATCAGATCACTCTCCTCGGCCAACGGAATGAAACTGTTCGGCTGCACTAGGCCGTGTCCTGGCCGCTCCCAGCGCACCAAAGCTTCGGCCGCCACGATACGGCCATCCGCTAACGCCACCTGCGGTTGATAATATACCTTCAGCTCACCGTTACGTATGGCATACCGCAATGCGCGCCGCAGCTCGACCCTGGCAAGCGCCGTGTTTCCCAACTCTGGTCCATACAATACATAGGTATTCCGCCCGGCCGCCTTGGCTTGGCGCATCGCCGCGTCGGCGTTTTTTACCAACACTTCGGCGGTTTTGCCGGATTCCGGATACGGCGCCACCCCTATGCTGGTCGTCACGACGACCTCTCTCGAACCCGCACGGAAGCCTTCCTCCATCGTGCCCAGAATCTTTTCCGCAATACCAATCGCGAAGTCGACGGTGGCTATCTCCGGGCACAGGATGACGAACTCATCTCCCCCAAGCCGTGCGAGCACATCGCTGCGGCGCAGGCACTGCACCACGCGGCGCGAGAACGCGCGCAGCAAATCGTCGCCGGCAACATGCCCCAGGCTATTATTGACTTCCTGAAAGTGATCGATCGCGAGACAGATAACCGCCAAACAGCGTGCCTGGCGATCCGCTTCAACCAGCGCTTGGCGCAGATGCTCACTGAACAGCATCCGGTTCGGCAACTCGGTCAGCGCGTCGTGAGTAGCAAGATAAGCGAGCTCCTCGCTGCGCTGGACGACCTCTTCCTCAAGCCCTTGTTTCGAACGCGTCAAATCGTTGGCCCGCATCGCCAAAAGCTGCCGACTGCGCAGCACTATACCGAGCAGCACCGCAAGCACCAATCCGAGAATGAGAACCGTCTCCGGCAAAGCCGTTCGGGTAGCGGCCACCCCCTTGCGCATTCTGTACAAAGACAACCGCCAGTCCTTACCGGCGACACGGATCGCACCCTCATAATCGATGGAACGCCATGCGGCGAACGGTTCTACAACGCCGTTCAAAGCCACCCTATTACCGTTTTCGAACAGCTCGAACCCATACCCGCGCTGCAAATACTCCTCCAGCAGCGGCAGGAGTACGGCATCAAGGTCGACAAGGGCGACGAGATAACCTGCCACACCCTGACCCTGGCGGATCGGCATAAACACATAAAAGCCAGCCCCCCTTTCGGGCACCGTGATCACCGAGGAGCGAAAAAGTTTTCTACCGCCGAGCTCCACGAGCGGACCGTTCGATTTGTCGTTGACAGCTGGCAAACGCAGCGTGTGCCAACGGTCCAAGCGCGCTAGAGAAATTGCGGATCCGATGACAAAATCCTTATCGACCCATAGCAAGGCATAGTAGGGATCGGTCTCAAGATACCGTCGCGCATCCGCTTCCCATTCGGCGCCCGGGGGCACACCTGCGCTCTCCAAGCGCGACGCCATGCGCTGCAATGCCTCAAGGTCTTCCCGGATCGGAGCGGCGATTCCTTGGCGTAGAAAATACACTTCGGCGGTCAACTGTCGTTTGAAATATTCCGTCTCGTTCGCTCGCAACCCACTCCAGAGGAAAACCGCGGCAACCAACACGGATAATGCGGCCGCCCACGGTGCCCAGTCGATCTGCCGATCCGGCATCCCAAGTCGTGCCGTCTGAGCGACAAATCCGGAGAGGCTGCCACCAGCCACCACAAACGCCAACGCCGCAGGAAGGGCCATGCCCCCCGTTTGGCTGACCAGCCGAAAGGCGGCCTCCACCCCTGTAAGATACCCCAATAGGGATACAGCCCCCATGGTGGCCGTTGCACTGCCCAGAAGTCCGGTTGCCCAGAAAATCCAACGCTGGCAAAAACCCAAGGCAACTAGAAAAATACCTGCCCCAAGCGCGATAAAAGCAATAGACGAGTTGGGCGAAGGGCGCCCCGGAGAAACACTCATCTCCGTGAGGAACTGATGAAGAAAAAGGGTATCTATTCCCAGCCGGGCGCCGGTTACATCTTCGATGAGGCTGGCTAGACCAAGGGAAAAAACCACCGTGGCGGTGGCCATACCAAGCCCTTGCTTACGAAAGACTCCGGCAAGCAGGCCGAGCCCGGCGATGACAATCCCCAATGCAGTATTGAACTGCATCGGAACGAAGGACGGGGCCACCCGGACAACGGCCGGCAATTCCAGATACCAACCGGCCATCACAGCTGCGCCCAACCCGACCAGAATCAAGTTTACCGCTGCAAACGCACGCTGCGTGCCTATGTCCAAGCTCTCGGCGCCATCCATTAGCTTATGGCTACGTTCCATCGAGAGCAGCCAGGTTAACTCTTCCTTGTGCCGCGGCCACCCTGACATATCAGCCAGTGCGGAAAAGCACTTCACGGTCACAATGGAACCCGAGCATTTTCATGAAAAACAGAAAATGCCCGGACAATGAACCGTCTTCGCAACTGACACAAAGATTGACCCTGGTAAAAGCACCTGGATACTGTGACCAACCCCTTCAGCCTTGCCGGTGGCGATACCCACCGTGGCTGACGATGACCGCACAAGCGCCTCAGGCACTACCAAGGGCTTACTTAAACGCTACGCCGCGAGCAGCCGAAAGCAGGCTCCGGTGGTCACTCCAGACCTTTCAGCGTAGCGCCACTCCAGTCCCTATAACCACCTCCGATCACTAACCACCCCAATCACAAATCCTATTATTATCGTTTTAGCATTTGGAATCGATTCGGACTCGAACGCAGCCAGTCTGATGGATATTAGAGCGATCGAATCATGGACCAAGCTGTAACGTGCCATCTCAGGGCCAGTGAATCGGAACGCGACGCACCGCAAACTGACCGCCGCCATACGTCGGTAAGCGGCGTCGCGATCGGAATCGATCTCGGCACCGGAGGCGCCCGCGCCGCGCTCGTCGATCCCGAGGCGGCGGTGCTCGCGACCGTGGCAGCCCCGATCGCGCCCGCCCGGAACCGCGATCCCACGGCATGGTGGGACGCCGTTGCCCAGGCGCTCGCCGCGCTGCACGGGCAGGCGAACCTAAGCGCCGTGCGCGCCCTCGCAATTGACGGCACATCGGGGACGGTGCTGCCGGTGGATGCGGCCGGGAGGCCGCTCGGCCCGGCTAGTCTCTACAACGATCCGGCCGACCCCACAGACGTGGCCTCTCTGGCGAACATCCTGCCGGCCACTAGCGCCGCGCACGGCGAAACCTCGCCGCTCGCCAAGCTCCTGCACCTGCAGCATCTTCCCCGGCTCGCGCGGATGCTGCACCAGGCGGACTGGATCGCCGGGCGGTTCACCGGCCGCTTCGACGCCACGGACGAGAACAACGCGCTCAAGACCGGCTACGATCCGATTTTGCGACGCTGGCCCGAGTTTCTTTCCCGACTCGGTGCCGATCCGGCACGGCTGCCTGCCGTCCACCCGCCCGGAACGCCGCTCGGAACGATCCTGCCCGATGTCGCCGATTCACTCGGCTTGCCGCGCCGGACCGTCGTTGTCGCCGGCACCACCGACGGCTGCGCCGCCTTCCTCGCTACCGGCGCGGCCGAGACGGGCGAAGGGGTGACCTCGCTCGGCACTACGCTCACGCTGAAGCAACTCTCCGATGTGCCGCTCTTTGCGCCGCAATTCGGCATCTACAGCCACCGACTCGGCGATCGCTGGCTCGCGGGCGGCGCCTCGAACGTCGGCGGTGCAGTACTGGCGGCGCATTTCGACCCGGCGGTGCTGGCGCGTCTCAGCTCGGCCATCGATCCGGCGATCGAAAGCCCGCTGGACTATTACCCATTGCTGCGGCCAGGCGAGCGGTTCCCGATCGCCGATCCGACGCTCGCACCGCGCATGGCTCCGCGCCCGAATGATGATGCCGCGTTCCTGCATGGACTGCTGCAAGGCATCGCACGGGTGGAGGCGCTCGGCTACCGGCGGCTGACGGAGCTCGGCGGCCCGGCACTGCTCACCGTCCGCAGCGTCGGCGGGGGCGCGCGAAATGCCGCCTGGACGGCGATCCGAGCGCGGATCCTGGGCGTTTCGATGCGGTCGGCCGCCGCCGAGCAGGCGGCCGCCGGCACCGCGCGCCTTGCGCTCGCCGTCCTCGGTTGAGGTACCGCCATAATCATCGCTTTTATGGGAGGAGAAGATTCGAACCGCCGATATTTAACCTCCTTGCCAATCCTTCGATATCCAAAACAACTGACTGACAAACCCTGACTGACTATGCATCTCAGAAGTTTTTAAGGCATCCCCCTGTCACTTTCACGAGATTCCTCTACACAGTAGCACCGGCGAAACATGCCCAAGCAGCTTGCCTAACCACCCACATGGTGGAGCCCGCAAGCCGATGGCGGCCAAGGCGGCATTTGAATTGGCGTTCTGCCGGGCGCGAGAGGTGCTGACATGACGAGCCCCGCTGAACTGAAAAAGCGCTGGATGCGGAACCCGGCGTTCCGGGCGAAATACGAACACCTTGCCCGGCAAGCTGATCGCGACACGCAGCCGAGCCGGCCTTACGCAGGCCGAAGCGGCCCGCCGCATGGGCACCACACAGGGTGTCGTAGCATGCCTAGAGTGTGGGCGCGCGGCCCCCACCTGGCGGACGTTGCATACTGCCTCGTCGCAGAAGATGTTGGCAACAAACCGTGGTACGTGTCGAATGGCGCATACTTCACCGACTTGCAGCGGACTGAAAGGCTTTCGCGGTGTTCGATCTGAGGGCGCTTGCAGCATTTATGCTGCAAGCGAGCCTCCAAAACTGGATTCATGGTGTCACTCAGATCGAAGAGCGCGAAACCCTATGGACCACCTTCCACAGTTGCAGGGAAACCTGCACCCAGCTCACCAAAAGCTGGCAATTCCAGAATGCCATGGAATGCTATACGCACGAGCCGATCAACGCGTTAGGCGTTTTTCAGAGACGACTATGTAATTTTTGGACCAGCCCGCCACGGTCCTGTGACGCACCGGGCAATGTTCGACACCCAGAGTCCGTACCCAATCTATGGTTAGCCGAACGCATCGGAGGTCATGTTCTTAAACCAGCCTCGGGCGTAGTTCGCCTCTCGCTCGCGGACCCATTCCGGTGCGTACCTCGGCGAGGTCCCACCAGCTCCCTCGACGCCGACGATAGTACCCTTATCGTTGAGTTTGTATACCATTGCTACCGATATGGCGTGCTCTGGCGTGATCAGACTATAGCAAGTATTCAGGTAGGAAGGCTCCGGCTGCTCGATACCGGTGATCCGGGCGGCAATGGCTGCCGCACAAATTTTGGCATGGGAACTCGCCCCGTAACCCGACTTTCCCATCTCCCCCGCATCGGCCGCATCGCCGATGACGAAAATGTCGTCATATTTCTTGGATTCGAACGTGCGCTGATCCACCGGGCACCAGCCTGAGTCATCCGCCAGATCTACCTTTAGGGCCAGCTCACCAGCCCGCTGCGGCGGGATGACATTGGCCACCGCAGGCTTGTACTCATCGGAATCGGTTATAAGTGTGCCAGCATCAACGTCTACACCAATGACTTTCCCACCATCAACAGGCGAGCGCCATTCGATCATATCCCCATAGTGCTTTTTATAGCCGTCCATGAACAGCGTCTGCTTAGTAAACGTGTGCTTTGAGTCCATGATAATGACCTTGCCCCTGGGCTTGTGGTACTTGAGGTAGTGGGCGATCTGGGCGGCCCGCTCGTAGGGCCCCGCGGGGCAGCGATAGGGATTGGGCGGAGCGACGATCATAACCACGCCCCCGTCTTTCATAGACTCCAGCTGCTTGCGCAAAAGCACGGTCTGCGGTCCAGCTTTCCAGGCATGAGGCATCTTCTCCGCAGCGGCCTCGTCATAGCCCTCGATAACACCCCAGTTAAACGATACACCGGGCGAGAGGACGCAGTAATCGTAATTAAAAGCCTTACCCATAGAAGTCTTGACTTGTTTTTTGTTGGGATCTATCTCCGTAGCCAACGCATGAACTACGTTGATTGTCCGCTTGGCCAAGCCTTCATAGGTGAACTTGATGCTCTCCATACTGCTCTCGCCGCTAAGCACCTCGTTGCTGAACACGCAAGAGTAGTAATCTGTGTTCTTCTC
This sequence comes from Gammaproteobacteria bacterium, assembly GCA_030433275.1. Taxonomy (GTDB): domain Bacteria; phylum Pseudomonadota; class Gammaproteobacteria; order Nitrococcales; family Nitrococcaceae; genus Nitrococcus. The sequence goes on along the minus strand of JAUILK010000017.1, from coordinate 10,810 downwards.
GATCAGAACCACATCGCTATTCGGTACGTACCTCTTAAGATATTTGGCAGCGGTAGCGCCCCCGTAACCACCACCGACCACGACTATCTGGGCCGTTGACCCAGCCGAGCGGCTGATCATAGGCAACCCTATCGCCCCTGCGACAGAGGTTAGACCCACAGCCTTGACGAAATCCCGACGGCTGATTCTCCGCATACCTCCACCTCCCAATTGGCTATTTCTGGCTAGCGTAGAAGTGAGCCAAGGCCTCGAGGTCGTCGTCGCTCAACCCAGCCAGCATCCCACGCATTGGTCGGGCAGCAGCCGAAATCGGCTTGTCGGGGTCCTGATAGTCCGCCATTTGATAGAACAGATAGCGCGCATACTGACCGGCCAAACGAGGCACGGTTGCTATGGAGCTTATGCCGACGGCACCGTGACAGCCCGCACACCCTTTCTCCATATGAAGCTTCTCGCCCCTTTTAGCCATGCTCGCGTTGATCTCCTGCGAGCCCGGTATCCAGGGCTGATTGCTAAAGTACTCGCCAATGGCAGCTATCTGTTGATCCGAGTAGCCCTGGGCAATGCGCGTCATCACGGTCGAATAGCGCACCTCATTTTTGTAGTTCTTCATGGTGGCCTCAAGGTAGACCTTCGACAGACCACCGATGACGGGTATCTCTCCTTTACTAGCACCCTCGCTGCCGTGGCAACCTGCGCAGGGCACGCTCAGCGATTGAGCTTCATTGCTGGCGGCCCAAGCCATACCGCAAAAGAAAAAACAAAATACGACGGCAAACAGCTTTTTCTTCATTGCTCTGACCTCGTCTTTTTCCGCGGAGCCTAAGAAGCAGCGATCAACACTAAGCCTAGCAGCATAGCTCGCAATTTCAGGATTGCTCTTAGGTTGGCACCCTGAACCCATGACGGCTGAACGTGCGGCATTGCAACAAGGCAGTTTACGCTGGACTCCACACCTCCATCATTGGACCGCAACCGGTTGTTTGCTACGGCTTGAGGCGTCTATCCCCGGCTGGCTGCGCTCATTGCGGCCGCAATTCATCCCTTGCGAGCGGAGCGGCGCATGCCGAGTCTCCTACCGGCAACGTCGAGCATCGGCGAGAACCCCTTCGAGCGTCTCGGACGCCGCCGTGTGGGGCGCTGGCCCACTGCAGGTGCAGACCACTGGAAACAGATAAAACCCAGGCAGTGGGCGCCATGAGGCTCTACCGAGCCGATTGACGAATCGGAGCAACCACCGACCGTGTGTCCCGATGCCGATTTGATGAGACTGCCGGCGGCCGAAAAGGCCGTTTATACTGTCTGTTCGCTGATTGGGACGAGCGCTTCGCGAGCGCGGTACCCATCTCGTGCTCCGGATGAACGGTTACGATATCCCGAGCACGGCGCCGGCGCTCGGTGTCGACGACGAAGCCGGCGCGTTGATTCCGCCTGCGGTCGGCTGACGGCGGCGCGGTGGGCAGACTGATGCCCTACCATTGGCCAGTGCTAGGGAGACTCCACTCATATGTCCTGCCTGAGATGGTTCGTCGGGCGGTGTTTCGACGGTCGACCGGCGATACGCACACAGCGGCGTGAGCGCATGCGTCGACACGTGAAGCGCACCGAAAAAGTCTTCCATCTCGTCCTCTGCCTTGCTGCGGGTACTGCGGGAGCCGGACTCACGGCGCCGAAAGACGAGTGGGCACCACTCGAAATCGCGGGACACACCGTTGCACCCGGCGAGACAGCCCGATTCTGGGTCGACCTCGCAAACACAGTCGGCGCGAGCGGCCGTACACTCGATGCGCTCGTCGTAGTGACGCGCGGGACCCGACCCGGCCCGACCCTGTGCGTCATCGCCGGCGTCCACGGTGACGAGTTGAACGGTGTCGAGATCGCACATCGGATCTACGCGGAAACGAAGCCCGAAGAGCTCTCCGGCACGCTGATCGCCTCGCCCGCCGTCAACATGGCGGGGCTGAGAAACGGCCAGCGCTATCTGCCGGATCGCCGCGATTTGAACCGCGGCTTTCCGGGCGATCCGGACGGGAGCCTCGCCGCTCGAATCGCATACCACCTCTTCCAGGGCGTACTGCAGCACTGCAACGCCGTGCTCGATCTCCACACCGGATCGGGCAGCCGCACGAACCTTCCCCAGATCCGCACCGACCTCGAATCGGCCCCCGCGCTTGCGCTCGCCCGCAGCTTTGGCGTCGGCATCGTTCTGCACGGTGTGGGGCCGTCGGGGAGTCTGCGGCGATCTGTGCTCGACGCCGGTGTCCCCGCCGTGATCTATGAAGCAGGCGAGCCGCTTCGATTCGAGGCGGGTGTGATCGAGCAGGGCGTCACCGGCGTGCGCAACGTGATGGCCGGACTGAAGATGATCGAGGCGAAGAGCGAGCGAGAGTCGTCCGAGGTCTATCGGAAAACCAGCTGGGTCCGCGGCGGGAATTCCGTCGGCATCTTCTTCCCCGAACGCGAGCTCGGCGCCCGGGTGCGCAAAGGCGACTTGCTCGGCGTGGTTACCGATCCGGTGACCGAGGCTCGAGTTGAGATCCGCTCCCCACGTAACGGGCGGATCATCGGTATGGCGGTGCCGCAATTCGTGTTACCGGGCTACGGGCTCTTCCACATCGGATACGACCCGGAGTGACCCGCCGCACGTCGACATCGTTACTATCGCGCCCGGCCAGAAACGCGCGGTTCACCGCAGGCTACTTCGAAACGTGTACGATCCCATTACCGATTGGCGAGCACACTGGCCATCGTCGAACCCAGTTCAGCCGGGCTATCGGCAACGGTTATTCCGCAGCTACGCAGGATCTCCGCCTTGGCGACGGCCGTGTCGGCGTCGCCGGAAATGATCGCACCGGCGTGGCCCATGCGCCGACCGGGTGGGGCCGTAACTCCCGCAATGAATCCGACCACCGGCTTGCTCGAGTTTTCCTTAACCCAGCGCGCCGCTTCTGCCTCCTGCGGCCCGCCGATCTCCCCGATCATCATCACCGCCTCGGTCTCGTCGTCCTGCTCGAACAGCTTGAGAACCTCCACGAACGAACTGCCGATTATCGGATCACCCCCGATGCCGGCACTGGTCGTCACACCGAGGCCGTGCCGCGCAAGCTGGGCCGCCGCCTCGTAACCAAGCGTGCCGGAGCGGGCGACGATGCCGATGCTCCCCCGCGTGTAAATGCCGCCCGTCATGATGCCCAGCATGGCCTTGCCGACGCTGATCACACCGGCGCAATTGGGGCCGATCATACACAGACGCTCCCCGGCCGGGAAACTGGCCAAGTAGCGTTTGGCGCGCACCATGTCACCTACCGGTATCCCCTCGGTGATGACAACGCTAAGACGCAATCCGGCCTCTGCCGCCTCCATCACCGCGTCGGCGCAGAAAGGTGCCGGGACGAAAATTATGCTCGCGGTGGCGCCAGTCGCCTGCACCGCCTCCTGCACGGTATTGAATACCGGCAGCCCGAGGTGCTCCATACCCCCCTTGCCGGGCGTAACGCCACCAACCACCTTGGTGCCATAGCGTATCGCTTCCTGGGCATGGAAGGTGCCTTTGTCGCCGGTAAATCCCTGAATCAGGACCTTAGTAGTTTCGTCGATGAGGATACTCATGACAGTGTTTTCACCGCTTGTTCCGCCGCCTCGCTCAGATCGTCGCAGCTTTTGATCGGTAGGCCGCTTTCCCGCAGGATACGCAGCCCCTCGGTCAGGTTGGTACCAGCCAACCTGACCACCAGCGGCACGTTCAACCCGACTTCTTTCACCGCTTGGACGATGCCGCTGGCCACCCAGTCGCAGCGGTTGATGCCGGCGAAGATGTTAACCAGGATGGCGCGCACCTGAGTATCCGAGACAATCAACCGGAAAGCATTGGCAACCCGCTCAGGCGACGCTCCGCCGCCGATGTCCAGGAAGTTCGCGGGCTCACCGCCAGCTTTCTTGATCAGGTCCATGGTTGCCATTGCCAGGCCGGCACCGTTAACGATGCAGCCGATATTGCCGTCGAGCCCGATATAGCTAAGCCCTTGCTGTGCCGCCTGCGCCTCGCGCGGGTCGCCTTGGGTGACATCCGTCAGCTCGTTAATTTGAGGATGACGGAACAAAGCGTTGTTGTCGAAAGACATTTTTGCGTCCAGCGCCAACGCCTTTCCATCCGCAGTGACCATCAGCGGGTTGATCTCGACCAGGGTGGCGTCGAGATCACGAAATGCGCGGTAAGCACCTGTGATCGCCCGGGCGACCTGTCGCACCACGGGCGGCGCCAGCCCCAGGCGGAAGCCGAGGCGATTGGCCTGGAAGGAAGTGATACCCACCGCCGGATCCACGGTCTCCATGATCACGCCTTCCGTGTTCGATTCGACCTCCATGCCGCCGGCGGCCGAGCCAATCACGCAGATACGCTCTAGCGCGCGGTCGAGGATGATGCCGATGTAGAACTCCGCTCCGCTCGGCTGCGCCTGCTCGATCAGCACCCGGGTGACCTTTTTGCCAGCGGGACCGGTTTGCAGGGTGACAAGATTGCTGCCCAGCAAGGCATCTGCGGCGGCGCCAACTTCCTCGGTGGAATCGCACAGTTTGATGCCCCCCGCCTTGCCCCGCGCGCCAGCGTGAATCTGGGCCTTGACCGCCCAACGCTCGCCGCCGAGTTCCTGTGCCACCTCAATCGCCTGTACCCGTGTAAAGGCCACTGCGCCATCAGGCACCGGCACGCCAAAATCGCGGAGCAGATCTTTCGCCTGGTGTTCGTGGATATCCATACTTTAGTGTTCGCGGATGTAGATACTTCAGGGCGTGTTACGACGTTTGATTTCATCGTCCTGGTTGACGATGTTGCGCGCCATGCGGGCGGAGGCAATGTCGATCATCTTGCCGTCAAGCTGCGCCGCACCCTTGCCTTGCGCCGCCGCCTCATCCAGCGCCGCCAGGATCCGCCGCGCCTTGTCCGCCTCCTCTGGAGAGGGCGAGAAAACATCGTTGCAAGCAGCGATCTGCGAGGGGTGGATAGCCCACTTGCCATCGTAACCAAGCGCCGCCGCCCGTTTGGCGGCCGCCAAGAAAGCGTCCGGATCGCTGAAATCACCAAACGGCCCGTCGATCGGGCGCAGGCCGTAGGCGCGGCAGGCATTGACCATCCGCGAGAGGTGGAAATGCCATTGGTCGCCTGGGTAGTCATCGTTCAAACCGCCGATGACCATGGTGCGGGCCCGCAGCGACGCCGCTAGGTCGGCGGGGCCGAAATGCATCGCCTCCAAGCGCGGGGACGAAGTGGCGATGGTATCGACGTTGGCCAGTCCGAGGGCGGTCTCAATGAGAGCCTCGATGCCGATCCGGTGATCGAGGTTCATCGCCTCCTCGATCTGGGTGAGCATAGCATCGACCATGTACACGTCGGCGGCAACCCCGACCTTGGGTACCAGCAGGACATCGATATGGGCGCCCGCCTGTTCCACCAGATCAACCACGTCCCGGTACATATAGTGGGTGTCGATGCCGTTTATCCTAACCGACATGGTTTTGTTGCGGCCTTTCCAGTCGAGGCTGTTGAGGGCCTCGATGGCGTTGCTCCGTGCTTGTGCCTTGTCGTCCGGAACGACCGAGTCCTCGAGATCGAGGCACACGTAATCCGCGGCGCTCTCAAGGCTTTTCGGTATGAATTTGGGCTGGGATGCCGGCACCATCAGCATACTGCGCTGTAAACGCGTTCGGACCGGGCTATATCTCGTGTGGCTCAATTATTTTCTCCCTCGTAGATAGCGGGCGCGGCGAGGATCGAGACGGCTAACGCCACTGTGCGGCCGGCGAACAGAAGCTGATACCCAAACCCCTATATGGCCCGCGGTACCCGGCGATTGTGGCTCGGCAGGCAGTGCACGCTTCCACCCCTGCACCACCTACGGCGATATTTTCATGATCACAAATACAGCCGCGATTACATCGGCTACGATTAGGCAGATGCCATTCCATATGTGGAAGCGACAGCCGGGCAAAGTAAACCTGATTGAGGGGTTGCCGGTCAACCCTCGGAGGTTCTCGCATCGAGACAGAAGCAGTTGGGGGCAACCATTTGTGGTCAGGCCCAAAGAGACGCAACCGGAATATAAACGTGCGTGGCGCCGCCTTTTAGGGCGACTTCAGTTGGTGGTGTTGCGTTGCCATTCAGGGTAACCGACAACCGTTTTTCCGACACCGGCAGTCTTGAGATATACTGCGCAGTTGTTCCAGATTCTTGCACTCATGGCGGCCGGCCGGCATGCCGAGACAAATCAGCAAGAATGCCGATTTACACAGCCAAAGGCTACTCCGAAGGGGTGAAATGCAAGGATGTAACGAATAAAAGCCGACGGCATCGCCGATTGGCTGTTCCGGCTCGCAGGGCGGTCGCGTTTGTCAAGGTGAGCACTTGCGCCCCGCCTGCAGCCCTACTGCGACAAGGTAAGTTGTGGAGTGCCCAGAAGTTGGTTTTAGTAGATCGTCGCCTGCTGCGTCTTCGGTCAGATAGCTGTTCTCGGCGCCGGCTCCCAGCGGGCCTGCGCGCCCAAGAAAACGCCCGCTGCGCCGCTCGATAGTTTGTACTAGACATGATGTTTGATCACGACCAGGGCAATGCATCGGCCAACAGCGGGCATATCAACGGCATATAATTAATAGGATTCGACCCTGCTACCCTCGCGCTAACCACTTCCCGCACCGCGCATCGTTTACAGTGTGTACTGTAACGCAGCGACTGCGTAAATTGAGGAACATCTAACAGCCGGATGTCTCAAGCGGGGACGTCCGGATCTGTGGGAGCCGCGGGCGCGGTTGCCTGCCTGCGGCGATCTAACCCGAAAAAGTTGTTAACCCTGCAACTCACTGCTATACCGAGCGGAACGAATGAAGGAGGAGTGTAATGTCCAGCCACGACCCAGCCTCTATCCCCGGCCCGACCAAGATCCTCGCCTGCCGCTACGGCATGTTCTCGCGCCGCTGGATCGACATGTGCAAGCGCCACGGGCTCAGCGTCCAGCAACTGAACGCGCCGCAAGGCACCGGTGCGCCAGCCGCCGAGTTCCAACACGCGCCTGAAGAGGACAGGAACCACGTGATCAAGGCCGCCCTCGTTAACTATAAAGAGGACGCACCCGGCGTTTGCTCCGAGGTCACCGCGGCGAAGTGGTACTACCGCGACACTGCATCAACCCTCAGCGAGGCGGCTTGACCATGGCCGTGATTGCCGAGAACCTCTACATCCCGACCTGGGAAGACGTGCTCGCCGCGCACGAGCGCGTGAAGCCGTACATTCACCGAACGCCGATCCTAACCTCGCGTCTCATCAACGAGATCGCAGGTGCCGAGCTCTTCTTTAAATGCGAGAACTTCCAGAGAGCTGCCGTTTTCAAGGTGCGCGGCGCCAGCAACGCCGTGTTCGGTCTCTCGGAGGAGACGGCGAAGAAAGGCGTGGCCACACACTCGAGCGGCAACCATGGGCTGGCGCTCAGCTACGCTGCCGGACGCCGGGGCATCCCATGCCACGTTGTGATGCCCCGCACCGCGCCGCAGGCGAAGAAGGACGCAGTACGCGGCTACGGCGGGCTGATTACCGAGTGCGAACCCTCCACCTCCAGCCGCGAGGCGGCCTTCGCCAAGATCCAGGCAGAGACCGGAGCGGACTTCGTCCATCCCTACAACGACGAACGGGTGATTGCCGGACAAGCCACCTGCTCGAAGGAGATCGTCGAGGATATCGGCGAACTCGACGCCGTCGTCGCCCCGATTGGCGGCGGTGGAATGATCTCGGGCACCTGCCTTACCCTCTCGACGATCGCACCACAAACGAAGATCTATGCCGCCGAGCCCGAGCAAGCCGACGACGCCTACCAGTCGTTCAAGCAAGGCAAGATCATCGCCTACGACGCGCCGAATACCATCGCCGACGGTCTCAAAGTGCCCCTCAAGGAGCTCACCTGGCACTTCGTCTCCAGGTACGTCACCGACGTTCTGACCGCGAGCGAAGAGGAGATCATCGACGCCATGCGGCTGACCTGGGCGCGCATGAAGATCGTCATGGAGCCGAGCTCGGCGGTGCCGCTGGCCACCATCCTGAAGAACCGCGACACCTTCGCCGGCAAACGCGTAGGCGTCATCATTACCGGCGGCAACGTCGATCTCGACAAGCTGCCCTGGCTCAAGTGAATAAAGGGGAAATAATGACCACGCACGAGAATATCGGCGAGTACGAGGTCGGCTACGACATCCCAGCCTCGATCGGCATGGCCTACGAGGATATCGAGACCCCCTGCCTGATTCTCGACCTCGACGCGCTCGAGCGCAACATCAAGAAGATGGGCGACTACGCTCGCGCGCACAACATGCGTCACCGCGCGCACGGCAAGATGCACAAATCAGTCGACGTGCTGAAACTGCAGATGAAGCTGGGCGGAGCAATTGGTGTCTGCTGCCAGAAGGTATCAGAGGCTGAAGTTTTTGCCCGCGCCGGCATAAAAGACATTTTGGTCTCGAACCAGGTGCGCGGCCTCGCCAAAATCGACCGCCTCGCGGGCCTGCCTAAATACGGCAGCCGGATCATCGTCTGTGTCGACGACGTGGCAAACGTTGCCGACCTCTCGAAGGCGGCGCAGAAGCACGGCACCACCCTCGATGTTTTTGTCGAGATCGACTGCGGTGCCGGCCGCTGCGGCGTCACCACGACGCCCGAGGTGGTCGAGATTGCCAAGGCCGTCGCCGCCGCGCCTAACCTGCACTTCCTCGGTCTCCAGGCCTACCAGGGCGCGATGCAGCACATAGACAAGTACGAGGACCGCAAAGCCAAGCTCGATATCGCCATCGCCATGGTCAAAGACGCAGTCGAAGCGCTGAACAAGGAGGGCCTCGAACCGGAGCTGGTCTCGGGCGGCGGCACCGGCAGCTACTACTTCGAGAGTAACTCGGGTGTCTACAACGAACTGCAGTGCGGCTCCTACGCCTTCATGGACGGTGACTACGGCCGCATCCTGGACAAAGAGGGCCACCGCATCGACAACGGCGAATGGGAGAACTCGCTCTTCATCCTGACCAGCGTGATGAGCCACGCCAAGCCCGACAAGGCGATCTGCGACGCCGGGCTTAAGGCGCAGTCGGTCGACTCAGGGATGCCGTTCGTCTACGGACGCGACGACGTCAAGTACATCAAGTGCTCCGACGAGCACGGTGTCATCGAAGATCCGAACGGCGTGCTGAAGATCAACGAGAAGCTGAAGCTCGTCACCAGTCACTGCGACCCGACCTGTAACGTGCACGACTGGTATATCGGCGTGCGCAACGGCAAGGTAGAGTCGATCTGGCCGATCAGCGCCCGCGGCAAAGTCTACTGAGGCGCATGTCGCCGAAGGTTGCGATCACGTTAACATAGCGTGCAATTCCGCGTCCGAAGAGTAACTTACCCGTCTGCTCACGCGTGAGCAGACGGGCGCTTACAGCCTGGAGAACGGCCGCCATGATCATTGTTCCCGAAGAAGTCTGCCCCGGCCTGCTCGATATCGACGCCGCTTTCGAAGCGGTGGAGAAGATCTTCGCCGCCATGAGCCGCGGCGACGCCTACAACTTCCCCGTGGTTCGCGAGGCGATCGGCCACGCCGACGCGCTCTACGGCTTCAAGGGCGGCTTCGACCGCGCCGGCCAGGTGCTCGGCGTCAAGGCCGGTGGTTACTGGCCGCACAACCTCGAACGCGGCCTCGGAGGCAACCACCAGTCGACGGTCTTCCTGTTCGATCCCGAGACCGGTAAAGCCACGGCCTGTGTCGGCGGCAACTACCTGACCGCCGCCCGCACTGCCGCCTCCTGCGCCGTCTCGATCAAGCATCTCGCCCGTCCGGATGCCAAGGTGCTCGGTATGATTGGCGCAGGCCACCAGTCCGCCTTCCAGATGCGCGCCGCTGCCCGCCAGCGCGGCTTCGAGCGGGTGGTCGGCTGGAACCTGCACAAGGAGATGCTGCCGCGGCTCGCTGACACCGCCGCCGAACTCGGTCTGCCCTACGAGTCGGTCGAACTCGCCGAGCTCGGCGCCGAAGCGGACGTCATCATCACCATCACATCGAGCTTCGACCCGATCCTGATGAAGAGCCATGTCAAGCCCGGCACCCACATCGCTGCCATGGGCACCGACACCAAGGGCAAGCAGGAGATTGACGCCTCGCTCGTCGTCGCCGCCACCGTCTTCACCGACGAGGTCCCCCAGTCCGTCTCAATCGGCGAGGCCCAGCACGCAGTCGAGCAGGGCCTGAAGGGTGAGGCTGACATCACCCAAATTGGCGCGGTGATCAACGGTGACCACCCCGGCCGCCGCTCGCCCGATGAAATCACTCTCTTCGACGGTACCGGCGTCGGCCTGCAGGACCTCGCCGTCGCCGCCGCCGTGGTTGACCTGGCACGCAAGGCTGACAAGGCAGTCGAGATCGCGTTCTGACCAGCCGAATCTGTGAATCGGGAGGTCGCCTTCTGCCTTGACCCAGGCCTACGACCGAACTGCGGCCGAGCACCGTCAGATCACTGCCTAAAGGAAAGGAGGGTTGGCTGTGTGCCAAATCTGTGTCTGCCGCGGGCAGCTGTGTCACTTAGTGGCTTATGGGTGGCACCCATGGTTCGGGCAAGACACCCGTTTCTGGCGGCTTGCCTTGAAAAAAAAGACACGGACGACGGTTATCCCAGTAGCCGCTCACTGTCGGATACGAGGTTGACACTTAGAGCCTGTTCACAATTTCCGGAGCAACAGTGTCAAGAACGCCAGATGGACGAACTGCAGACTGGTATTAATCTTACGCTCGCAGTTCTTCCATAA
>JAUILK010000071.1 GCA_030433275.1 Gammaproteobacteria bacterium | reverse complement strand
CTTCAACACCGCTTCCTTGTGCTGCTCGGAATACTTCATCGAAACCCTCACAACGCCCCATCTCGGTTTCAGACTCTAACATCGGGGGAGGTTCCAACTAGCCTGACAGTGGGGGAGGCTACCCATCCGTACGCTGTCGCTGCCCTTGCCCCACCACCGAACCGCCCTCTGCGCTTGCAGAGATAGCAAACGCTTTTTTCTATACTCGCGAGCCAGCTATCGATACGCTCAAAGTCAAAGCATGGCAACCACATCGCTTGCCTGTAAACCCTTGGGGCTCTCGAGAATGTCGAATTCCACTCGCTGCCCCTCCCGCAGCGAGCGAAATCCCTCGCCACGGATGGCCCGAAAGTGTACGAACACATCCGGGCCCTGTTCTTGACTGATAAAACCATATCCCTTCGAGTCGTCGAACCACTTGACGACCCCCGTGTAACGCTCCGTCATGGATTAACCCCTATGCTGCAGGCTGTTTACACAACCGTGAACTATCAACCCGGCGTAACCTATGTATCTGTATGGCAATGCGCCGCCTTGCTCTATGCCTCCGGGCCACGGTGTGCTAAAGCAAGCATAGAACAGAATCCTGCCACAGCGGAATCGAACAATGTCACGCCGCACTCGCTCTCGCCTTTTGCAACACGTCGTATTGCACGCAATACTAATGCTTGCGGCGCAATCCTATGGCAAGCAACGCTAATAAACTTAAGCACCTACCAAGTCGCGCTCATGCGCGCGGATTGAGCAGAATACGCCCACGCACCTGTCCTCTGAGTAGGCGCTCGAGATGCTCGTCTACTTGATCCAAAGTAATATCAGTAGCAATCGCCTTAAAATTTTCCGCTTGCCAGCTCCCAGCCAGCTTGGCCCAGGTTTCCTCGCGCAGCTTACGCGACGCATTCTGCGAGCTCACGCCCAATAGGCTGACGGCACGCAGAATAAAAGGGAACACGGTGGTGTGCAGTTCGGCCGAGGCCACCATCCCGCAACAAGAAACCGCCCCTTGATAAACCATTGCCTTAAGTATCGTAGCAAGGATCTCGCCACCTACAGTGTCTACCGCAGCCATCCAACGCGCTTTGAGCAAAGGGCGGGCGCTATGGTCGATCAGCGCCTCTCGCGGGATTACCTCGTCCGCTCCCAAACCACGCAGCCAATCCACCGCATCCCGCTTACCGGTAGCCGCGACCACACGGTAGCCCCGAGTGTTCAACAGGCTCACAGCCACGCTACCGACACCGCCGCTCGCCCCAGTGACCAACACCTCCCCGCCATCGGGGTGCACACCTCGCTCCTCAAGTGCCTGTATGCACAGTGCTGCCGTAAACCCGGCCGTGCCGAAAATCATTGCTTGCCGTAGAGTCAGCCCCTTCGGGCAACGCACTATCCAGTCGGCCGGCACACGAACATAACCGGCAAACCCACCGGCCGTGTTCATCCCGAGATCGTAACCGGTAACGATCACCTCGTCCCCGATCTGCCAATCTGGGCTGGTGCTCTCCTCAACGATTCCTGCACAGTCGATGCCAGGCGTATGCGGGTAGTCTCGGGTAATCCCCTTCGCGCCGGTGGCTGATAGCGCATCCTTGTAATTCAAGCTTGAGTAATGCACCCGCACGAGCACATCACCGACAGGCAAGTCATCGACGCTCAGAGTCTGAATACCGCGGACATACTGCGCTTGAGCGGTTCTCTCGATGCGGTATGCGCGAAAACGCTTGCTGTTCATGCTCGTACCCTCTCATGGCAAAGGCAGCACGCTTGCGCCACATCGCAGCATAAGCTTGCGCAAGCCAACTTCTCCCCCTCAGCTCAGAAACAGGGCATAAGCCGGATGTTCGCTCTCATCCCGGTAGGGGTAGCCAAGCTTGCCCAGGGACTCACGGAATTTTCCCCGTTGCGGCTTGGGAACCTGAATACCGATCAGCACACGCCCATAATCGGCGCCATGATTACGGTAGTGAAACAAGCTGATGTTCCAACGCTTGCCGAGCTGACGCAGAAATTTGAGCAAGGCCCCCGGGCGCTCCGGGAACTCGAAATGGTAGATGATCTCATCCTGTACCTTGTGACCCCGTCCGCCGACCATATGCCGCAAATGCACCTTTGCCATCTCATCCTCGGTCAGATCGAGTACCGGATAGCCGCGTTCCCGCAACAACCGAATCAACTCGTCCTTTTCCTCAAGACCGTCATTGAGCGCAATTCCGGCAAATACATGAGCTTCGAGCGCATCCGCATAGCGGTAGTTGAACTCGGTGATGGAACGCGAGCCAATAGTCTCGCAGAACATACGGAAACTCCCGGGGCACTCTGGAATCGTTACGGCGAGCACCGCCTCACGATGCTCGCCTAACTCTGCGCGCTCGGCCACATGAGACAATCGCCCGAAATTCATATTGGCTCCGGAATTGACGGCAACCAAGGTTTGATCCCGCACGCCTGTCGTCTCGACATACTTCTTCAGGCCGGCTACCGCCAACGCTCCAGCCGGCTCTACAACGGAACGCGTATCGTCGAAGATATCTTTGATAGCGGCGCACACCTCGTCGGTAGAAACCAAAATGCAGTCATCCACCATTTGTCTCGCGATCCGAAAGGTTTCCTTGCCGATCTGACGCACCGCAACACCATCCACAAAAATACCAACCTCATCGAGCACCACTCGCCGCCCGGCTGCAATGGCTCGCTGCAGAGTGGGGGCATCCTCTGGCTCAACGCTGATAATCTTCACATCGGGTCTAATCTGTTTTATGTAGGCCGCAATACCTGCGATTAAACCACCACCGCCCACCGGAACGAAAATGGCATGGAGCGGATGGGAATGTTGGCTAAGAATCTCCATGCCAACGGTACCCTGACCGGCGATCACATCCGGATCATCGTAGGGAGGAACATATGTCAGACCTCGTTCGGCCACCAGACGTTCCGCATGATCTCTAGCTTGATCGTAACTATCGCCATGTAGAATGACCCGGCCGCCGAGGTTACGCACGGCGTCAATTTTGATGCCTGGCGTAGTGCGAGGCATGACGATAGTGGCTTTGATGCCGAGTCGCTTGGCCGACAAGGCCACACCTTGAGCATGATTGCCAGCCGAAGAACAGATCACGCCGTGTTCGATCCGCTCGCGTTCAAGCCGGGAGATTTTAGTGTAGGCCCCGCGGATCTTAAATGAGAAAACCGGCTGCAAATCCTCGCGCTTGAGCAGAACTCGGTTGTCTAGCCGTGCCGACAGATTGGCTGCGTCTTCCAATGGTGTCTGCCGGGCGACATCGTAGACGCTGGCGGTGAGGATCCTCTGTAGATAATCCTTCATTTCCTTTTTTCCACTACACCAGTGGGCCCCAAGGCCGCATCTGACTAACCGGCAGAGGCGGCCAACTTCGGATAAGAGGTTGACCTTCAGCGCGAAACAGCAACCGTGTATGATTTGTACATTGCATCTGCTTAAGGAATTGATCCATGGCTTCAGACCAGCAAAAAAAAGCCGCCGCCGAGGCAGCATTGTCGCATTTACAACATACCAATATCGTCGGTATTGGGACCGGATCCACCGTGAACTTCTTCATCGATGCGCTGACATCCATCAAAGGGACCATCGATGCCGTTGTTTCCAGCTCGGAGGCATCTACCGAGCGGCTGCGCCGCCACGGTTTCGATGTGCGCGAACTGAACGCGGTGGATGAGATCCCGGTGTACGTAGACGGCGCCGATGAGGTCAACCAACACCTACAGATGATCAAAGGCGGAGGTGGCGCACTGACCCGCGAGAAAATCATCGCTGCGGTCAGTCGGCGATTCATCTGTATCGCCGATGCATCCAAGCGCGTAGACGTGCTAGGTGAGTTCCCACTACCGGTTGAGGTCATTCCGATGGCACGCAGCTATGTGGCGCGCGAAATGGTAAAACTCGGCGGTTGGCCAGTACTGCGAGAAGGCTTTACTAGCGACAACGGCAATCTCATCTTGGACGTGCGCAACCTAAAGATCATGGAGCCGATCCATTTGGAACAAACCATCAACAATATTCCCGGAGTCGTAACGGTTGGTATTTTCGCCCTACGCCCAGCCGATGTGCTGCTATTAGGAATCGGTCAAGGGGTGGAAACACTTACAGCGGCCTAATGTGAGCTTCAAGAACCAAGGCTAAGAAACATTCGAGGGAAACCTAGGTCTACCACCAATACCAGTTCCCCTGCCTTGCAATTCGGCGACGGCTTGTAGGCAATTGCTATGGACCTTCAACGACTGCTCATTATAGTGGGAATAGCTCTTTTGGCAGCGGGATTGCTCTGGCCGCTGATCACCAAACTTGGGCTCGGTCGCCTACCGGGCGATCTCGCGATCAAAAAAGACAATTTCGCTTTCTATTTCCCGATCACCACATCGATCATCATCAGCGTAATCTTGACTCTGCTTTTCTGGCTATTCCGCAAATAAAACACTGTGGCTTGATTTGGCTGGCCGATCTCCAGAGACAAGGAAATCTGGACGTGCTGACTGGATGATGATCTGGAATCGTTTATTTATACACTCGATCCCGAGTTAGGAGTTCTCCTACATCGATCATTGTCAGAAAGGCTTCCCTCGTCGCCACCGGTGGAGTGGCAGATAATACTGTACAGGGAGGCATTTCATTCCTGATTGTGCAGCGAATTCCCGGATTGAGTATCTCGGCTGCTCCGCGGCGAGGCCGAATCATGCTCGTCCGAGCCACATGCAGAGAGCGGAACGCCATCTTGATAGGCACGGGTGCCATCCGCATAGAAATCATTTTTCCAGATGGGCACCCGCTGCTTTAGCGTATCGATGGCCCACTCCGCCGCATCGAAAGCATCTCCCCGATGCGCCGAGCGCACGACGATAACGACACTGGCCTCGCCGATAGCGAGTTCTCCGATACGATGCACAATTCGGCATTCGACGACCCCGAAGCGGCGTTTCGTCTCCTCTTCCAGCTCCTGAAGTACCCGCTCCGCGAGAGGCTTATAGGCCGTGTACTCCATCCGTTCCACTTCGCGGCCGCGATGGTGATTGCGCACCGTCCCCTCGAATACGATCAGAGCCCCGCACGTCGGATTTTCGGTCTCCCGCTTGAGAAGCTCAGGATCGAGAACTTGATCCGTGATGTGCTCCATCTGCGTGCTCCTTTATCCACCGCTCACAGGCGGCAGTAGAATCAACGGAGCGTCGCCGCTCACCATTTCCGAGCGCGGGATCACCTCATCCCCTACCGCGCAGGCTATCCGCGGCAAATGCGACTGCAAGGCGGGAATTTGCTCGCCAAGCTCTTCCAGGATATGCGCCACACGGCTTGGTGTATCAATGGGCAACTCAATCGCTTCGCTGCCGGCCGCCTCTTGCAGAACCCCGTAGAACTCGATTCGCATGCTTTCCCTTCAACCTCCCAAACCATGCATGGAAATGGCACGCTCGACGTAGCCCCTACTCTCCACGAAGCCGCGACCTTTACGCCAAACCGCACCGCGAATGGTTTGCTCCAGTTCCTCACGTGAGGCACCGGAGCGCAGCGGCATCTTCAAATCGGTGCATACCGGTGAGAACAGGCACGGATAGATCTCTCCGGTGGATGTTACCCGCACCCGATCACAGCTGCCACAGAATGGATTTGAAATTGTGGAGATGATACCGAGCCGGTAGTCGCCATCCATCCGATAATAGGTGGCCGGCTCCCGAGTACGCGGTAACCGCTCAACAATAAAGCGCTGTTTCAGCGCTGTGATGATCTCATCCTCTGTGAACACCTTATTAGGTTGCCAGCCACCCCGTGCATCAAGCGGCATGAACTCGATAAACCGAAGGGAAATACCCTCGCCCATCGCCCATTGCGTCAACGGAACAACATCGTCCTCATTCTCGCCCCGGATTGCGACCGCGTTCAGTTTCATCGACAACCCCGCATCCCGGGTTGCTCGTATGCCGCGCAGCACCGGCTCCAGCTCTCCCCCTCCGGTCATTTGCCGGAAACGCTCGGGATCGATGGAATCAATGCTGATATTGACATCATCCAAACCCGCCTTCACCAGCGCCGCCGCATGGCGGTCCAGCAATGAAGCATTGCTGGTCATGGAGATACGCTCCAAGCCCAGGGGCCGCAACTCGTTCAGCCGCTCGATGAACGCCGGTACCCCTCGGCGGACCAAGGGCTCGCCTCCTGTCAGGCGTATATTGGTCACTCCCATCCGAGAGACGAATAGCCGCGCGATCCCCAGCAGCTCCTCGAAACTGAGGAGCTCGTGGCGAGGTGTCCACTCGGGATCCTCCGGCATGCAATAGCCGCAGCGGAAATTGCACCGGTCCGTCAAGGACAGCCGCAGCTTACGTTTGCTGCGACCAAAACGATCAACCAAAACTTCGCCCTGACGGGTAGCCTCTTCCGCTCGTTGCCAGGTGTCACGGTCACGACTCGGATCAAACGCCATTCGCATAGTGAGCTCTCCCGATGGCTGTCGTCAGCTCATTCGGTATAATATATAGTCTCAACATCGTAATCGATGCCGAAACCGCCAACGCTCAATCTCCACACATCATACCTTAGCTGTGCATCATCCTCCAACCAGCCTATGGCACACTCTGGCGAGCTGCAAATAACCGATGGATTCTTGATTGTGTTGATGGCGCCGCTTCTGGCATCTTTTGTTATGCTTACGCGTATTTACGCCGTGCAGCTGAGCTCAGCGCGCCGGTTTGCGTCTGGCTGAAGGTGGCCCAAAGAAAAGCGACGACCCAGCCAATCAGCGTCCAGCCCAACAAGAGATTCAGCAAGCCAACCATGAAGCGTTGCTGGTGATCCCGCAACACTGCAACAAACCATGGCATAAAATAAACGATGCCGGTGGCCACAAGTATAATTAGCGTCGCAAGATCCAATCCTTCGAAGCGCATAGCAATCCGCCTCTTCGCCAAAGCTGCGCCTAATGATGGTTGAAGTTTAGCAGGCAAGCTATCCTACGCCAGCATAGTCACAGTTTTTTATAGAGAGACAACAACACATTTACCAATTACAAGATTTCTAAAGATGCAAACGGCCGCAAGCTGCGGCTAATCGCTCAGCGGCCTTCGGCATCCCAAACAATAATGTGCCGTGGGCGAACCAACTTCGAAATCCACTGCAGCGCTTCCTCGACAGTTTCCGGTTCATCAAAGAATTCGACCACGAGCGGGAGGTCGGCGCGAAGGCGCAACAAATCCGCCGCGTGCACCTGTCCATGCCCGCCAAAGCCGACAATACCTCGGAACACGGTGACACCGTGGACTTTATGCTCGTCCTGCAGGCGCCTGACGATCTCATGCATGAGGTTGTGATGGTCGACTTTATCGACCTCACTTAGGTAGATCCGCACAACCTTGACTTGCCCGCTCATGGCCTTGCTCCTGCGATCGGTTGCACCCGCACGAAGTTTCATTCAAAAATTTCTTGCAATATAGACCGCGCCGAAAGCCGCTGTTACTCCGAGCCCAATGGACAACGCGAGATAGAGCGCGGCCTTACCCGCCTGGCCGTTCTCGATCAGTAGCAACGCCTCCATGATGAAAGTCGAGAAAGTGGTAAACGCACCGAGCCCCCCCGTCAACACCCCGGTACGCACAGCCGGCGAAATCGTGATACGTTCCAGTGTGAGAACAAAAAGGAACGCGAGCAAAAACGTGCCTAACAAGTTGACGACCAATGTTGCGAGCGGAAACTCGGGGCCGTAGAGACTCTGGATGAGGCGTGTCAGCCCATACCGGGCGTAGACACCGAAGACTCCGCCAACGGCAAGCGCGATGTAGGTGGCCATGCGTCTTTATCGTCCGAATAGCTGAAAAACACACTTTAGGTATTATCGCAACTGCCCGGGAGGAATGCAGCCGGATCATCAACACGGTACATAGCCCCTTCCTGCATGGCGACTTGACCAAGCGCCAGCATGTCGCCAAGCAATTGTATCCGCTGCATTAGCCGGCAACCAAGCGCTCATGGTACCCAGCACGAGGTATGAGAGGCACTGCGCAAGATGCCCGACAATACCGGTCCCCTCGAAACTAAAGTCGAGGAATCTCTCCGGTCTGTCTTCGGTTCGGGTTGGCGTTTTGCCTGTCTTGCATTAGCGAATAATACACACGTGCCCATGCGCGCGGCATGCTAGGCTCGCGTCCTCGTTGAGGCGGTTTTGTGATCGCGGTTCGAATAAACTTGGAAGCGATCGACGGAAAAGGCTCCATCTCAGGCTTGAAAGGGGCATCCCTGCCCACCCCCATACAATCCCTTACAAGCATCCTATCGCTCGAATTCAAACTTTAATGTGATTTGCTTCGCATTATTTGCCGGATCAATTCTCGCACACGAACAGCGCTTGCCCGCCACCCCGCTTAAGATCTCCGCCTGCTCCAATGCCTCAGCCAGGGTATGGCCGTCGTAGGGATTGCCGACCAGGCTACGGCAGCCGATGATAAAGCTTTCTTTGTTGGTTACCGCAAGTGTGACTTTCACGCCGAACTCTAAGGGCTTGGCCAGCTTGCGCTTACCGATGACCTCCACCTCCGGAGCGTGCCAGGAAAGAAGCTTGTTTTTGCTCTTACGCGTTTGTTGCAGCAGTCGGTGACCCTTTTCCAAGGCCTCGCGGAAAACGGCCTGCGGCGCAGGCGGGGCACCTTCGAGCTTGCGCTCGATGTGCGGGTCACCCGATCCAGGTAAATCTTTAGCCGGCGCGTCTCGTGGCGCTTGCAGCTCGCCAGCTTGGCTAAGTGGTGGATGCCCCGGACGTAGAGCTTGGCATCCGTAGGGTAGGCAACCCCAAGTGTCAACCGTGATCCGCTCCAGGCTTTGCCGCTTCAAAATGCCCTGGTGCTTGGCCACCTCTCCGGTGTAGGCAAGCAGCAACTCCACTCCTTCCTCGCCAATGCGCTAACGCCAGCGGGTGAGGGAGGGAGTTCAATGGGCCGCTCATGCTGAAATTACTTCTCGCCGCAGGGATGCGGCATGTAGGCATTTTCCACCCAGCGCTCCACCAACGCTTCATCCAAGAGGTTGTAGGCGTGCTGCAGGAGGGCAGCCCCCAATCAGTCGCGGCGGTGCCGCTGGCTGGTCCGTCGTCGAGGCGAACAGCTCCGCCCATTCCTGCTCAAAGACCGACCAATCGATCCGCTCGGCGAGCTTCACCAGCGAATGGTGCTGCTCGAGCAGCTTGGCCAGCTCGTTTCGAAAGAGGTCATCCTGACACGGGGGCGCGAGGACCCATTTACACCGTCCACAATTGCAAGGAACCTGCACCCAGGTTACCAAAATCCGGCAATTTCAAAATGCCGACAAATACCATAAGCACTAACCGAACAAATCGTTAAGGGTTTTCAGGAGCAAAGAATGAAACTTAATTTAATATAAAATTTTCTGATAAAATCACACGAAAATTTTCCAAAATTTTTAGCTTTTTTAAGCCTCATTAATTCCGCTGGATTTACCTTGCCAAGTAGCATGATGAAACGTATGCGAACCAATAAAAACCTCTGCCTCAGTTCGAATCAATACAACCGGTGTTGCCTGATCTCCAAGCCGCGGGTTACGGGGATAAAACAATCCAATAGCCCACTCTTCTTGAGAGTAAGGGTTGACTGACGAGCGGATATTGGTTCGCGGGACGATTTCTTTTCCAGAACTATCACAATAAGAATTACGAACCCTGATTACAATTTCAGCTTTATATCGATTTTTTTCCATTATGGTTTTATTGATCCACTGCGCAATCCACCAAAAAAAATAAATACCCGGAACGGCGCATAGCATTTTTATCCAAATTGGCATTGGCTTACGCGCTTTAGGTCTTACTGTCCAAACATTAACTTCACCACCTAAACTTGTATAAATAAGGGGCGCGCACGGTGAACGAGAATCACACCAACTCCAAGTTTCAACCCATATTTTCTGGCCAGGCACTTGCTCTATTTTTTGATAATGCGACATTAGCTTACCTCTACTCAAATTACGTTCTCTTCCCTGTTGGGCGGTCAACACGGGCAACTCATGCAGGGCAGCAGAGCGTGCCTCGCCCTATAGGAACACCATGGCCGATCACTTCGGAGTGCTTGACCAAAATATTCAAACAAAACAGACTGGTTTTCCGATCGCAATAACAGCAATGCCCAATCATTATAAATCTAAAACTAACCATACAGAGTAAGACGGGCGCAGTGTAATCACATGTCCGGATCACGGCCCGGTCAACTGCAGCGGCTGGATGGCTGCATTTACTAACCTTTTATTAAGTATCGCCAGGTAATGCGTACTGGCACTCCGGCTGATGGAAGAAGGATTGCACCAACCGAGGGAGCTTTTGGATTCGGCGCAGCGCGCCGATAGCAAGGCGCTTCATCTGCTCGAGGTTTTG
>JAUILK010000016.1 GCA_030433275.1 Gammaproteobacteria bacterium | reverse complement strand
GCGCGTGACAATGCCCCCGGCCGCTGGTCCGGGGCCACGCGAAACTGGAAGCCCGTCGGCCCTGTGTGGCTGAATCCTGAGCCGGCACTAAAAGCAGCATGACAGAGGCTCCAACTACCTTGACAGACACCGGTGTTGCATGCCGATAACGGCAGCCCGTTCAAGGGGGCCACGCTGCTGGAGAAGCTGCACGAGTTGGGGATTACGCCGTCATTCAGCCGTCCGCGGGTCAGTAATGACAACCCCTACTCGGAGGCGGCATTCCGCACCTTGCAAGTACCGGCCTGATTATCCGGTAGACGGCTTCGCCCGTGTCGATGCGGCCAGGCAATGGGTGCATGGCTTTGTGGAGTGGTACAACCACGAGCACCGCCACAGCGGGATCCGCTTCGTGACCCCGGTACAGCGCCACGCGGGCGACGACGCAAAGGTGCTGGCTAAACGCCATGCCATCAATCAGGCGACTCGCGAGGCTAACCCCGCTCGCTGGAGCGGTAAGACTCGCAACTGGGCCCCCATCGGGACTGTCTCGCTCAATCCGGAGCGAGATCAGACGATCACAATGCCCGAACCAGAAACACGGGCCGCGTGAATGAACTCAGAGACGACAACCTGCTTGACAATTACCGTTCCTTAGTAGTTCAGAGCTTCCCAAAAAGATAGTTTCCAGGTTTCGACAAGGCCTTTTATTCTGGCGGAGGATGCGCTAAATTCGTTGACTTAGAGGTAAACCCAAACAAAATTGTTTTAACATTATAATAAGCTTTACCTTCATAAGCAGGTGTCGAATAAATAAGTTGGCCATCTCTTCTCTTGGTAATGTTTATGGACAACCGCGCCACTGCATTCTCGCGAACTGATTTATAAAAGCTAAGCTCCGGAGTCGCAATAGGAATAAAACCACTGCTAATGGGAGGGATTCCAAAGAAAAACTCGCTATTATCAGTCCCAATTCCGCGCCATAACGCTTGTATTTGATAATCTGCATTATCCTCAAGAACTTTATATCCTTGCCGGCCAAGCCACGCTTCAAAAACTTTGACAGCAAAATTTTTATCGTCTGTTAATCCTGCCGTAACCACTTGGACAGAGGATCCTTTAGGAAGTGGTATTTTTGCATGCCCTAAACTACTTTCAATTGATTGAGTGATCATCACCTGTTCAAGGAAAGATCGATCCGTTTGAGAAATAGAGCGTGTGACCGAACATCCCGCCAGTAAGAAAATGCAAACACCAAAGACGATTAATTCAAACTCCCTCTTTAATATAAAGAAAAATTTGTTTTTTAGATGGAGTATTTTTAAAATAATTGAGATTTGCGAAAGTATATTATCGCTCATCTTTGATATCCTGCCATGCGATTGAGACTCGAGATCTGTTTTTTAACAGCCGTACTACTTGAAATCGATCAGACACGCTTTCCCTGCTGACTGGAACAGCTTTTTTCCCGTATCCCGTAATCCCCAGGCAGTAGCAAGTGCTTGGCAGGTCAGATTCACTAAAGCATCGTTCAATGGTATGCTAATATATTGATCATAGTGAGCGCTCCCTTCCCAAGCGACTTTATTAGAGTCTACATTAAACCCCCGCACAGAAACCATTGGCGCTCTAATTTCTTGGTCTACATCTCCAAAAACAACAAGATCCGCATTTAAGGTTTTTGCAAATTTAACGATAATTGATTGATCATCGGTAGAGTTAGTCAAAACAACTCCCTGAGCCTTCAAAGCCTGCTCAAGCGAGGCCTTCTCGATGGAAACAATCCCCCTTTTATGTAACCAAATGCTCATCGTGTCGGCCACCACGGGATGACCTCCCCATACAATGGCGACAGAATCTGCACTTGGAAGAGAGGAATGGGCCCCGTCTGTGATAGGGGCAGTGCCACAGGCTGACACCACAAACCCCACACACAAAAGCACGATATTTCTCCATATTTTCATTATTTCACTCTCCTCAACAGTCGACTTTTATTATCCCTTATTTTTATATATCCGCTAAGCTAGCCTGTAATAAAATCAGTATTTGTTTTGGGAAGCAAGCGACAAACCCCCTCTATCTATATAGTGATAACGCTCAAAGCAAATAAACGTACATGGATGAAGTAATGGCACAGCAGACGTCGATCTGGAAACCCTGATACCGGTGCGACGGCTCAAGCGGCCAACGAGAGAACCCCGGTGCGTAGCGCTTTGAGGTGGAAGAACGGTGGAAAACTGCGTGTGGAAAACCGGTGAAGCCGGATCTGGTGGAGGGGCCAACGGCTGAGAGCAAAAGCCGTTGCCCTGGGCCTTTCTATTCGGTCTTCGCCGCAGCGGCTGGCTTTTGCACGCGCAAACCAAGCTCACGCAGCGCCGCCTCCTCCACCGACGCCGGTGCCTGCGTGAGCAGACAGCTTGCCGTCTGGGTCTTTGGGAAAGCCATGACCTCGCGAATAGAGCTTGCCCCGGTCAACAGCATGACCATTCGGTCGAGTCCGAACGCGATCCCACCATGGGGAGGCGCTCCGTACTCGAGGGCCTCGAGCAGGAAGCCGAATTTCTCCCTGGCCTCTTCCGCCCCTATGCCGAGCAGGTCGAACACCGCATACTGCATATCCAGACGATGGATACGCACGGATCCACCACCGAGCTCGGTACCGTTCAGCACCAGATCGTAGGCACGTGAGAGCAGCCGTTGCGGATCATCCCGCAGACGGGCGGCGTCGCTTACGCGCGGTGCGGTGAATGGATGATGCAGCGCGTAGAACCGGCGGTCGGATTCGTCGTATTCGAACATAGGAAAATCGACCACCCACAGCGGCCGCCAGCCCGGTTCCACTAGACCAAGCTCGTGGCCCAGCTTGGTACGCAACGCGGCAAGCGATTCGTTGACCACCTTGGCCCGATCAGCGCCGAAAAATATCAAATCGCCGGCTTCGGCTGCCGTTCGCTCAAGAATGCCGGCCACGGCCGAGTCCGGAAGAAACTTCAGAATCGGCGATTGCAACCCTTCGCGGCCACGCGCCGGATCGATCACCTTGATATAGGCCAGACCCTTGGCACCATAGCGAGCCACGAAGCGAGTGTAATCATCAATGGCCTTACGGCTAAGCTCACCACCACCCGGCACACGCAATGCCGCTACGCGCCCCTTGGGATCGTTGGCTGGCGCGGCAAAGACCTTAAACTCCACGGCGGCCATGAGATCAGCCACTTCAACCAGCTCCAACGGTATGCGTAGATCCGGCCGGTCGATGCCGAACCGCTGCAGCGCTTCAGCATAGCTCATGCGCGGAAAGGGCTCCGGCAACTCGACCGCGAGCACCTCGCGGAAGAGCTCGCGGATCATGCCCTCCATGAGGGCCATGATGGTCGACTCATCGAGGAAGGAGGTCTCGATATCGAGCTGAGTGAACTCCGGTTGGCGATCGGCACGCAGATCCTCGTCGCGAAAGCAACGCACGATCTGATAGTAGCGATCCAGCCCCGAAATCATCAGCAGCTGCTTAAATAGCTGCGGTGACTGCGGCAGAGCATAGAAAGAGCCTGACTGCAATCGGCTCGGCACGAGAAAGTCCCGCGCCCCTTCCGGAGTCGCTCGCGTGAGCATGGGCGTTTCGACGTCCACGAAACCATGCCGGTCGAGATAGCGCCGCAACACGCCCACGACACGAGCGCGTGTGCGCAGCTGCTGCTGCATCGCTTGGCGGCGTAGATCGATGTAGCGGTACTTAAGGCGCACATCCTCGCCAACATCCACCTCATCGAGCTGAAACGGCGGGGTCTTGGCCCGATTCAGAACCTCCAATTCCTGGCCGAACACCTCGATCAGACCGGTGTTGAGGCTGAGGTTCTCCGTTCCCTCAGGGCGCCGGCGCACTTTACCCCGCACCTGCAGCACGTACTCACTGCGCACTCGATCGGCCGTCTGAAAAGCGCCCGCCACGTCGGGGTCGAATACCACCTGCAACAGGCCTTCTCGATCACGCAGATCGATGAAAATGACACCGCCGTGATCCCGCCGTCGGTGGACCCAGCCACAGACTTCGACTTCCTCGCCGAGCAACGCCTCGGTCACCTCGCCACAATAGTGAGTACGCATAGGGTAAGCTGCTGATCCGTCTGCTGCACAATAAAAAATCGCCTCTGCCCCACAGGGCGGCAACGCGTCGGCAATGGTAAGAGGTCCGCCGAGGCCGCGCAAGCCGCCGCCCTGGTCGGGCTGGCAACGCATCAGGCTTCCGAAGATGCCCTGGCCGAACTTTTCGGCTTGCCGCCTGAATCCTTTTTACCGTTTACCGATTTTCCTTCAGCCGATTTTCCTTCCGAGGCCTTCGTTTCGGAGGATTTGTTCTCGGCAGCACCGTCACCCGCTAGATTACGCTTGTTATTGGTCTTGAAATCCGTCTCATACCAGCCACCGCCTTTGAGGCGGAATATCGGAGCGGAGATCAGCTTGCGCAGCTCGGCTTTCCCGCACTCTGGACAGTCCTGCAAAGGCGCTTCGCTGATCGCCTGCAAAGCCTCCATTTCATGACCGCAGGCATTACACATATACTCGTAGATCGGCATCGTTAGGTTACCTTGACTAAGAATTCACCGAATCGCGATATAGGGTCCGGCCAAGCTCTCTACAAGTAGCTCGAAGCTCGATAATACCCAACTTCAACGGCGCGCGATATGCGCGCCGTCACAGCGTAAACCTGGCTTGATTCCTAAACCGACGACCACCACACCGGACCAAGTAACTTTAGATAGTAGGGCGCAGGTGTTTTCCTTCCGGCTGATCCTCGTAACAATAGCGTTTGCAGTGCTCTTCGCGCTCATCCAAGTAGGGTTGCTGAGCATTGCGTTCGAAAAGCTGGGCCTCTCGTCGGACTCGGCGATGCTGCTGCTGATCAGTTCGTTGCTGGGCAGCGGGATCAACCTGCCGCTGTTCAGTATGACGGCCGGACGCTGCACCGACCCGCAGTGGCAACGCCCGCCGACCTGGCTTACCCCGCTGCTGCGCAGCCAACCCGGCAAAATCGTGGTGGCGCTGAACGTCGGCGGCGGACTCATCCCCGTCGCCTTCTCGGCGTTCCTGCTGGACCATAATCCGTTGCCGCCCGGCCAAGTCATGCTCGCCATCGCCATCGTCGCCACAGTCTGCTATCTCATGAGCCGCCCCATCCCGCGATTGGGTATCGGAATGCCGATTTTTGTCGCGCCCATTACGGCCGCCCTGGTGGCCATAGCGTTATTGCCGCAACAAAGTGCACCGCTGGCCTATATCTGCGGTACCATCGGCGTTTTGATAGGAGCCGACCTGCTGCGCATCAAAGATATACGCGCACTCGGAGCCCCGCTCGCCTCGATAGGAGGGGCCGGCACCTTCGACGGCATTTTCATCACTGGGATTGTCGCGGTCCTACTCGCCTGAATCGGCGTACGCGACGCACCCCTGAGTGATTCCGACCCGACGGCAGGCGATACCGCAACTCGACAGCAAACAAAACATTCCTCCAGCCATGAAGCACACCAATAACGACGGCGACAAGCGCTCGATTCTGATCACCGGCTGCTCGAGCGGTATCGGTCTGGAAATCGCCAGAGGGCTGCACAAGCGCGATTGGCGGGTTTTTGCCACGGCTCGGCGAATTCAGGATGTCGAGCGACTGAACCGGGAAGGGCTAGAGAGTCTGCCACTCGATGTCACCGATTCGGGCTCGATTCAAAGTGCTGTCGCCAGCATACTCGAGCGCACCGGTGGCGGCTTGGACGCTCTGTTCAACAACGCGGGTTATGGCCAACCAGGCGCTGTGGAGGACTTGAGCCGCGCGGTCCTACGCGCACAATTCGAGACCAACCTATTCGGCGCCCATGAACTCACCTGCGCCGTGCTCCCGGTCATGCGCCGCCAGGGATATGGCCGAATCATTCAGCACAGTTCGGTGTTGGGACTGGTCGCACTGCCCTACCGGGGGGCCTACAACGCCAGCAAATTCGCGCTCGAGGGCCTAACCGACACGTTGCGGCAGGAACTGATGGGCAGCGGCATACAAGTCTGCCTGCTAGAGACCGGCCCCGTACGCAGCCGTTTCCGCGCCAATGCCTTGCTGATGTTCCAGCGCCACATCGACCGTGAGCGCAGCGCCCATCGCGAGACTTACCATGCCTTGCAGCGCCGGCTCGCGAGTTCTACGGATGATCCATTCACGCGAGACCCGCAAGCGGTGCTGCGCAAGCTCTTGCATGCCCTGGAGAGTCCCCGGCCGAAACCGCGTTACTGCATCACACTGCCCAGCCATCTCTTGAGCATGCTGCGCCGGCTGCTGCCGACACGGGCATTGGATGCCTTTTTAATACGCGGCACCGCGCGGGAGCGGCGCTGACCGGAGGAGCGGTCATGGGCGAACAGCCGAACATTCCGTCCCTCAGATGGCTTCCCGATCTACCGAAATCATTGCATAGGTCTGCTCCGCTTGCTGCCGGGTATATTCCTCAAGCCACCAGCGATTGGTGTTTTTGAACTGCTGCTCACCGGTGTACTCGTACCGTCCTGGCGGTAGCCCGTGTTGCTGCCGGAGGCGGGTGACGATCTGCGCATAATAGGTCCGCGGATCGCGGCAGAAGTCCTCGTATTGGACGACGAGCTTTTTATGCTCCGGAACCGAGTCCAGCGCGCTTTGGACCGATCGGTTGATCGCATGAACCTGCCCCGTCACGGACTCGAGCGGCTCGAGACCCTCGAGCCGCGGATATTCCTTGATCTTGAAGGAGTACCAGGTGCGGATGTCGCCGTATTGGCGTTTTCGCGCCGCCAGCGCCGATTGTATGTTGAAGATGGGGTCGCGCCTGACCCAGACGAACAGCACCTTGTCAAACAACGAATCGAGCACAGGGATGTTCTGGTTCATGATCATCGCTTTCAGCGAGAAGGGTTTTTCAAAGAAATTAGCCAACGCGTTGAGCTCCCCCCGCAGACCTGCCAAATCCGCGCGCTTTCGAAGTTCGTCGTCGGGGAGATAATCCAGGTCGCGAAACGGCAGGAAACGACGCCAGAAATACCAGAACTCGTTAGGAGCCAGGGCGCCCTTGGTTTTGCCGTTTTCGGAGGAGAAATTGATCGTCGAGTTGAAATCCAGGATCTCGTTGCGAAAATTGTAGCGAGAGTCGGTCAGTAGCTGCTGGATCTTCGCGCCGACGAGCGGCGCGCCGTAAAATCTCGAAAGCAGATTGGTCGGATACGCGGTCAGGCCCGTGGCGGCGAGCCACTGGGTGAACAGCGTCGTTCCTGACCGTAGCGGCCCCATGACTAAAACTTTGGAGAACCGCTCCTGGGCATCGGACACCAACGCCTGATTCGCAGGCCCGAGCAGGCTATTCAGCTCGTCGAGAAGCTGTTCCAAGGTTGCGTTGCGGGTGAATTCGGCGGAACGCTCCGTTAATTCTTCCATCAGCTATACCAGCACGTACGAGTTTAGCAGCTCTCCGATCTCGTCCTTCGAACAGCGCATCAAGACATCGATGATGGAGAGATTGGGCACGAAGTCGGACATGCCCTGATTGTATTCGACGGCCTTCATTTGGATGAAGGAAAGCTCACAGCCCTGGGCGGTGAAAGACGCCTTGTCATACAGCTTCTTGCCGCCGATGCTGTTGATGTAGCTCCTCGAGCCCAGGGCATGGCAGATCTGAATGATCTTGTGCTCCGCCGAAGCGCCCCGATCGTAATCGAGTTCGCTCGAGCGGAGGATCTCTTTGTGCAGACCGATATACTCGAATACTTCACTTATCCCTTTCCCGCACAAGGCGGCGATGCCCCGATCCATGTGCTCGACGACCCGCTCCACGATGGGGTAGACGTCATCGAAGAACGGGGCTTTTGAGTAGGCCTGCTGGATGCTCTTGGTCACCTTGCCAGTCTGCTCGGAGAAACGCAGATCCCCAATGCGCCTATTGGACGAAGCGCCGGGTACGGGAAGGGTGAAACGCAACGCCCGGCCGTTGGACAAGATGCTGTTTCTGTTGATATAACCTTGCTTTATGAAGGTGACGTCGTCGTATAGCACGAACCGATCGCAGCTGTGCACCAATTGATAGTAGCCCAAGTACGGAAAAATATAGGGCTGCATGATGGCGACCCTCACGAAGCCGCCCGCTCTACGACACTCACGATCTTTGCAATGTCCATATCCGTCAAGCCAACGTATATCGGTAAGCAAATGATGCGCCTGGCGACATCGTTCGAATGCCGGTTATGGATCTCGGTACCGAAATAGTCCACCGAGTCCAGTGATGGATAGAAGTAACGCCGAGCGTATACTCCAACCTCTCTCAGAGCCGCCATGGTAGCCTCAACGTCGATTTCCGAGTTCAGCAGCACAGGCGCATAGGCATAGTTTTTGCTGGCGTTTGGGTTGCGAAGCTGCAGCTGGTAGCGCCCCCCTTGCAACGCCGACTCGTAGACCTGCCAAATCACCGCTCGAGCCTGGAGGTTGACCTCCATCTCGTCGAGCACGCAAAGCCCCATGGCGGCTTGAAATTCATTCATTTTCGCGTTGATACCCAACCCCTCGATCGTCTCCGGTCCGGTGATGCCGAAGTTGATCAAGCGCTTTGCGCGTTCCAGGTGTGTTTCGTCCTTGAAGACGATCGCACCGCCCTCCAGGGTGTGAAACAGCTTCGTGGCGTGGAAGCTGAGCGTGGTTGCATCGCCGCGTGCGAGCAGGCTTTTACCTTGATACGCCACGCCGAAGGCATGGGCGCCATCGTAGATCACCTTGAGCCCGTCACGCTGAGCAATCTCCTCAAGGGCTTCGACATCGCAGGCGTTACCGAAGACGTGTACCGGCACGATCGCACGAGTACACGATGTAACGGCTGGCCCAACCTGGGCGGGATCGAGGCACCAGGTGTCCGGATCGATATCGGCGAAGACCGGCTCAACCCCTTCCCACTTCAGGGAACTGGCCGTAGCGATAAAACTGAATGGCGTCGTGATGGCTTCCCCGCGCTTGCCACCCGCACAGCCCGTTATTCCAAGGGCTCGGTATGCGATCTGCAATGCGAGCGTCCCGTTGCTAACCAGCAACAAATTCCGCACGCCCAGGTACTCCTCCAAGCGCCGAGTGAGTTCTTGCACCAGAGGGCCCTTATTAGTCAGCCACCGGCGCTCGTAAATACCGTCCAGGTAGCGATCGAGCTTTGCACGGCTGGGCAGATACGGTTTGGTGACGGGGATCATAATCTACGCATATCGCCTCGGTTCGAGCACGGCATTCTCAAAGCGCTGGCCTCCAGAAGCCGAAACTGGCGGTGAACAACGTCTAGTTCCGCAACGAGAACAGATTGTCATTCAGTCAGATAGGGACATAGCCTGACATCCAGGCACCCGATTTAATTAACTCTCTTTGATTGACTGCCCTGTTTGGTTGAGATGAGGCATCTGCAGGCTGAGGCCTGCAAGACCGAGAAACTCTAGAACTTTCTCAGACGCTCGCGGGTCGGACAGATTCACTTCCAAAAGGTGGCCAGGCTTGTCAGCAAAATAAGCGGCTGCCTCTTTCAAATGCGTTTGGTAGGCCGCCTTATAGATCTCTGGGTTGTAGAGCGTCTGTTCGTCAATTCCATATCTGAGACGCTGCGCCTCCCACAACCATCCGACATAGCGATACGGAAAGGCTTTAAGGTCGTTTGCTGTAGGTATCCTTCCCTTGCCGACGATCTTCGTATGAAAACGAATGGCGGACTGGTACCACTCCTCTGCGCTATCGCGCTTCGTTAAAATAAACTTTGCGTCTGGAAAGGCTTCGAATAGCGCGCGGTAAGTGCCAGGATAACTAAATGGCACGTCCTGAAAAGCTTCGTATCGTCCGCAAAATTTGATTAGCCGGCGAAAGTCACCTCGCGCCCAATCGTGCAACAACATCTCACCCTTGTGTTGCGGAGCCACTTGAAACCCGGCGTTAGCCAAGAATGCCCCAAGAGATGTCGTACCGGACTTGTTCGGTCCAATGCAGAATACCCGCCGGCTGGCATCAATCCTAAAACGGATCGCGCTAAGGTGCCTTATCTCCAGGCCGATATTCGCTAGGGCGTTTTTGAATCTCATGCCCGCTCCCTCCGTGGCAGGCAGCAACCATAGCACGAGCAGCTCAGCAGTTTACAACCACAAGATTCTGAACTATTCCTTCGCAGCCAACTGAGATTTGGAGCTGCGTTCCAGACACGCCCAGTATGCGCTGTCAGCTCGTTGACGGTTGCACCGATCACTCCTAGCATGCACTGGTTATCGGACGCGCAGTGATGCGAAACCTTATCGGCGAAGGAGACCGCCCCTCATGGACATCCTCCCGCACAAGAACCCCATAACCACCCTGGCCCACGGGCCACACGCCAGCATCCGAAGGATGCCGGCATGGCCTCTTGCATAGGAATTCAGCGCCTTGCAAGACAGTTCCCACCGAGAGACGCAACGCCCGGCTGTGGCTACGAGCATCGCCTACCGAGCAGGCTCCTCGCTGCCCAACGATCTGCTCGAGCACTGCAACGAGTATAGCAGCGCGATCCTGACCACCCGCCCCTTCGGCAACACCGAAGGGCTACGGTTCGCTCTACAACCACCGTCTTACCCAGAAACCCCTCGGGTACAAGAGCCCGCTCAAGACCATGAAAAGCCGATACCCTAAACGCCCGATTTATTCAATAGAAAACCACGCCGTCATACGAGAGCCGACAGCTAAACGATATGCTCAGCCAGAAAACCGCCACAGGCGTGCTTTGGAATTTCTCGCAACAATAAGGTCAGCGTGGTATCGGAATTTTAGCCACCCTTCTTGTGTCTCATTTTATCGTGCCCGCCGATTTTGGTCTCATGACAATATCAAATATTTTTATCACTATACCAGGCAGCTTGATGGAACTGAGATTCAAGCAAGCGTTGATAGCAAAAAGGATACCTTGCAAAACGATTTCAATACCGCAACTACTCACACCTGGGGGATTTGCTGAAACCAGCCATTTTCTTGGCACCAGCTTTTTACACTTAACGCACTTCGCCTCATCATAGCGCTCTATAGAGCAAGACCAGGGAGAATAACCATATGAGAGAGAACCAAAAACCACTATTAAGTATTTGCTGCACCACTTACAACCACGAGAATTACATCGCGCAAACGATCGATGGTTTTTTAATGCAGCTGACCTCATTTCCAATTGAAATACTAATTCACGATGACGCGTCCACCGATCGAACTGCAGAAATTCTTCGCAAATATGAAGAAGAGCACCCCGATGTGATCAAGGTCATCTATCAGACAGAAAATCAATTTTCTAAGGGAAAGCGGCCGATGTTGCTCAATTTTGAGCGGGCCCAAGGTAAATACATCGCTTTCTGCGAAGGCGACGATTATTGGACTGACCCACGCAAACTGAAAAAACAAACCGAATTCCTAGAGCGAAACCCAGGAGTGGCTTTTTGCGGACATGCCGTCAAGCAAGTCGATGCAGATGGAAAGACGTTACAGGAAAGCAAGTTTAATATTTTCGAAGACAGATACTTCACGCAGGAAGAAATGGCTTTTGGTGATCTCGCAATCCCGACACTTTCCCTTCTGTTTAGAAACTATGGGAGCTTCCCTTCTCATAGCCTGATTAATGGTGACCGTATTTTGCTCTCCTTCCTTTCCAATTTCGGCCAAGGCTACCTCTCCAAGGAGAACATGGGAGCACATCGTGTTCATCAGGGCGGGGTTTGGTCATCGCGCTCTCCAAAACAACGAATTGACGCAATGACATTGACACGCTTGAAAATGCCAAAACTTATCGAACCAGAGAGAAGATCAATTGCCTATTTCAGATTATTTATACACTCTATAAGAGAAGATTACTCATGGGGGAGAAAGCTAAAGAATATCCCCCTCTCCCTTATCTTGACATTTTTTTGGTTAAGACCAACCTCCCTGAAATTTATTTATACGCGAGCGCATAAAAAAATAAATAAAGCGGGGCACTTGCGGCAATCCCTTTGCCGATGACGGCAGGAGCGGTTTCCGGATCTAGACCCTATACCGTCAACTTTATGCCGACGCAACGCCGTTCAATGCTATGGGCCTTCCTCAACCAACACTTCTCGACGCGGCGCGATCGCCGTACCGGCTGTTGGCTGATACCGCCACGCCAGCGGCAGCGCGCATGACGGAACGGCGAACTCAGAACAGCGCTTCACTTCGGGCGACAACCTGTATGGATTTGGTGACAGGTTGTCCGCGCCGGCACTATGCCATAGCCTAATCGCCGCTGATGCTTTTCCGCGTTCAGTAGCGGTTAGCCCAAGTGATTGAGCTGAAGCATATCCTTCAAAGCCCAATATCAAGCTGTATAATGTTTTTCAATCATAGTGATATGGGATATTATTGATAAAATTAATTAGGAATATAGGGGTGACGTCGCCAGAGATGCTGTGCCATGCGGCGGTTCACCGAAACTGACAAGACCAAGCTGTCTTGGTGGTCGCCGGGAGGCCGCTGGTTGGTACGGCCGATCGGAGATGACGTGAGCGATTATCAGCTGCCGCGCGCGCTGAGAGTTTCCGGCGCGCGACAAAGAGGTTGTACCGAGCATCGGCCGAAATGCTTTTATATGGCATGTTGCCGCGCTCCGGTGCTTAGCGCCCTTGCCCAAGTACTGCCTTCACCTGATTGCAACATATTTTTTCATGTGC
This sequence comes from Gammaproteobacteria bacterium, assembly GCA_030433275.1. Taxonomy (GTDB): domain Bacteria; phylum Pseudomonadota; class Gammaproteobacteria; order Nitrococcales; family Nitrococcaceae; genus Nitrococcus. Next base: position 51,280 of record JAUILK010000016.1, on the reverse strand, counting down.
TTCGGCTATCATTCAGAGCATCGACCATACCGATTTTCCTGCGTCTGATTCGTCAAGGTTGCAAACACAACACTGCAGAGCCGACGGCGGATTTTCGACAAGCAGGTCACATGGGCTTATATCCGAGATTTCTATGGATGGAAAAATCACGGCAGTGGAGCTGCCCACGTCGCGGCTCTCTGCAAACGGCTTGAAGCGGCGCAATAGTGTTGATCCATCCGCTGAGGCCACACCCAAAGCGGGCGGTAGCACTGAATCCATCTCCGCAAAAGCGCCGGGCTATGCAGGCCCATTTGGAATAGACAGCACCATGAATGGGCCGGGCGTGCCCGTTCAGCCCCCCTCTCGGCGTTTCGTGGTCTACTGGCGGCAAGTGGATTGGGGCTTTTTCCATCGGCGCAACGAGGCGTTCACAAGAACTCTCGCGGCTCAGGGCTCGGTCGATGAAGTCGTTCATCTCGAAACCATTAGCCTCAAGGGATTGTTGGCAAGCGCTGTTCGTGCGCTTGTTCTGCGTAACCCACGGCTGCGCTCGGTTTACCGCCTGCACGTGCGCAAAACCCTCGCGCGCCGTCCGATCCTCATCGATGAGCGACTCCTGGTCAAATCGCTGCTGATCGTGGCGCCCTCCGAACGAACCTGGCTCGAACGCCTCAACCGCTGGCTCTTTCGCCGGCAAGCGCGACGGCTACACACTTCGAAGCCGACCATTTTGCTGGCCTATCCGCCAGCTATTTATATGCGTGAGTTGAGAGCTGCATTGCAGCCTGATCTCATGCTTGCGGATTTGGTGGACGATGTGCCGGCCCAAGAGTGCGACCCCCAACGTCGAGCCGCACTGGAAAAAGCGTTCGTGGAAATTCTGCCACTATGTGCTGCGGTCTTTGCTACCTCCGAGAGCCTGGCCCGACGTTATGGAGCCCACGCACCAGCGAAAATCGAGTTTCTTCCCAACGGAGTCAAGTTATTGGAGCCGGCCGTCTGCAGCGAGCATGAGCGAACGCCTGGTCGGCGCCAGCGGGTCGTTTATGCTGGCACACTCAATCGCACTCTCGACCGCTCGCTGATCGAATACCTACTGAACCATAATCCAGATGTGGATTTCATTCTCATCGGGCCCGTGGAAGCAACGGCGGAGGCATTTGTACAGAATCTCAAGTCACGCTTCCCCAGCTGTCACTATCTCGGCCGCAAACGACACGATGAGCTGCAGTGGCATCTGGCGGACTGCGACGTCCTCGTAAACCTCAAGCGTGCCGATGCCGGCACGCACGGCAATGATTCGATTAAATTGTATGAATATCTCGCCACCGGAAAACCCGTGGTGAGCACGCCTATTGCGCCGGCCGACCGCCTGCACGATGTGATCTACGTTGCCGAAGACAAGGTGCAATTCCACCGTCTACTGCAGTGTGCGCTGGCGGAAAAAGCGCCGGAAAAACGTCGGCACCGGCGTAGCATCGCCGCCGATAACAGTTGGGAGCACCGGGTCACCCGAATACTTGAGCGCGTGGGGCAACTTTGTAACGCTGCCCCTGGCCAGCCGCAGGAGGCGGAGCGCGCATGAGCCTACGTCGAATCGCCACTTACGCGGCCGGTTGGGCGCTGCTACAGAAGTGGGGCTACCAGGCCATACGCCTTGTCGTATTCGTGGTACTCGCCCGATTGCTGGAGCCGGCAAGCTTCGGCTTGGTAGCGTTGGCCAGCGTGTTTGTGCTGCTCGGCGAAATGCTGGTGGACCAAGGCTTCGCGGACGCAATCGTCCAGCGAACCAAGCTCGGACCAGCCCATAAGGATTGTGCATTCTGGGCGAGCCTCGTTACCGGCATCGGGCTGACGGCGCTTTTCTTGCTCGCCGCGCCGGGCTTGGCGGCCGCCTTCGACCAACCGGAGCTGGCACCGATCCTGTGCTGGCTATCATTGGCCTTACTGATCGCCTCGCTGTCTCGCACCCAGGAGGCGTTGCTGCGCCGGGATCTGGCATTCAAACAAATCGCCGCGATCAGCCTCGTATCGATGGCGGTGGGTGGCGTGGTAGGGCTCACGATGGCACTCACCGGCTTCGGTGTGTGGAGCTTGGTCTGGCAGTTGCTTATACAACGCCTAGTACAACTGCCGCTGCTGTGGCGAGCCACCGGTTGGCATCCTCGCGCACGTTTCTCTCCACGCCATTTCCGCCCGCTGTTCTCCTACGGCATTAATGTAGTGGGCCTCAATCTGCTCAATTTCGTCAATCGCCAGGCCGATGATCTATTGATCGGCTATTTTCTCGGACCCACCGCGCTCGGCTACTACACGATAGGTTACCGCCTGATCCGCATGCTGCTGGATCTTGTGCCTTACGCGCTGCTGCCGGTTGCTTTCGCGGCGCTTTCGAAGATGCAGAGCAACCTAGCCCGCATGCGCGAGGGCCTCTACGAGGCGACCCGTATCCTGGCCCTGGCGATGTTCCCGGTTTTTTGCGGGATCACCGTACTGGCCCCACAGTTGATCCCCGCTCTATTCGGCGATCGCTGGCTACCAAGCGCGATGGTGATGCAAGTATTGGCGCCGATTGGCCTGCTACAAACCAATTCGCTGCTCTTTTCGGCAGCGCTCAAAGCGGCCGGCCGGCCCGACAAAGTATTGGCCCTGACCGCCCTGAATGCGCTCGCCAACCTCATCGGATTCGCCGTGGCGGTACACTGGGGTATTGTCGCCGTAGCCGCGGCGTATACCATCCGCGGCTACCTACTCTGGCCGGTAACCTGGCGGGTGCTCAACCGGCTGCTCTCATTGAGTCTGTTGCGTTACGCCGAGGCCTTGGCACCGGCGGCATCGGGTGCGGCCGTCATGACCAGCGTACTGGTATTGATCCAGCTCTGGATGCCTGCAGCAGCTGGTATCCATTCCATTCTCATAGTGAGCGTGCTCGCGGGTGCAGCTAGCTACGGCTCGGTCGTGTGCGCCCTGGCACCGACCCAGCGCCGAGTGCTCTGGCGGCTACTCGCCCACCGAATGCCAGCTCATGGAGTGCGGTCATGACAGAAGACTCGCCGATCTTCATCATCGGCATGCCTTGTTCTGGAACAACATTGATGCAGGCATCTCTGGCCGCGCACCCACAAATTGCGATCAGTCCGCAGACGCGTTTCTTGAGCTACTGGGTGCCACACCATCCAACGGCCGAACTGCGGGACGAACACGATTTCGAATTTTTTTTGGCCAAGTTCGTGGACAGCCCTCAGTTCCGGAATTTAGATCTGGATGCGGACACCTTGCATGGTCGGCTGCTCGCCAGGGGCGTTCCTACATTCAAAACAGTATTCTCGACCCTGCTGCGCGAGTACGCCCGGCGCCAGGGCAAACTCCGGTGGGGCGAACACACGCCCAGCCACCGCTGCTACATCGGCCATTTGCTGGACTGGTATCCCAACGCGCGCATTATTTACATGCTGCGCGACCCGCGAGCGGTGGTCGCCTCGTTACTGGACGCGCCATGGATCAGTGCAACCCCGGAATTCCATGCCGCGCACTGGCGCGACAGCACGCAGGCGCTGCTTCGCTGGGAGTGCGACGAGCGGCTCTACCGAGTGCACTACGAAGCTTTGCTGATCGATCCGGAATCTGTACTACGCAAGGCCTGCGCTTTCCTCAATGAACCGTTCGATCCCGCCGTACTTACTGATTACGAAACAAACGCAACCACCCGAGTAAGCCATGGCAAGTGGGGCCGACGCCATTTGAGTAATGCCCTTGACCCTCTTCGCACGGACTGTCTGGCCAAATGGCGATTGCGACTCACACCGAATCAAGTCGCGATCGTGGAATACCTAACCCGGAAAGGCATGCTCCGCTGCGGCTATGAATTGAGCTCGGAAGGGCCCGGAGCTCTGCGCTGGTCCACGCTCATGCTCAATCGCCTTTGGGCACGAGTGAAATGGCAGAGCCATCGGCTACGCGGGCAAACCGTATTGCCGATCGACCCGCTGCCAAAGATAAGCGACCAGGCGCGATCCGCTGAGGTAGACCGACAGGCTGATGAGGATACCGTGGATGCTCAGCAGCGGCAGTCATTAGGACCATGATCGACCCGATTTTCCCATAGTCGGGCGGAGCACATGCATACGGCTAACCGGCAAGTACGATTCACCATAGTTCACCATACATATGGAGGCCTCAAAAACCTTGATCCACTTTATCGCCCCGGCGTAGAACGGGACCTATATTATTATTCAGGAAGGAGAGCCGAATTACGCGCGCCACCCGTGTCGTGCGCCCTTACCGGGCCAGTCAACGCTGTTCAAAATCGTTCCTGACGATTTTGTCCGGTCTACGCCGGAACAACGAAACCCGAGCGTTATTCGAAGCTCCCATATAAGGATATATAAGGCGAGAAATCACGATGATGAACGAGATTTTCGCATACTTGCTCGTTTTCCTATTCGTGGCCCTGCTGACCGATTTCCTCCGACGGCAGGCACTCAGCGTCGGTCTGATGGATTATCCTTCCAGCCGCAAACGTCACCAAAGGCCAGTGCCCCCGGTGGGCGGAGAAGCAATCTTCATCGGCTGCTTGATCTCTGCCCTGGCGCTCGGCGTACCCATAGCACATGTTGCAGGCCTATTCGCCATCGGCGCGATCATCGTGCTGACCGGAGCACTGGACGATTACTATAATTTTTCTCCCCTATCGCGTTTACTTGCCCAAACCTCAGCCGCGCTCGCCATGGCGCTGCTCGGCGGAGCCACAGTCGAGCAACTCGGCACTATAGCGCCTGGCGGCCAGATTTTTTATCTGCACGCCCTCGCTGTGCCCTTCACGGTGTTCGGCGTCGTGGGCGTGATTAATGCGTTCAACATGGTCGATGGCATGGATGGGCTCTCCGGCAGCTTAGCGCTCGTGGCATTGATTGCGCTCGCATTAATAGCGCAGGCGGGCCACACACCTACGATCCTGGCCATGGTGCTGGTCATGGCGAGCGGCATCGCTGCATTCTTGACACTCAACTTACGCTCCCCGTGGCGCTGGCGCGCATCGGTCTTTCTGGGTGATGCGGGCAGTATGTTCATTGGGTTTGCATTGTCCTGGTTCATTATTCGATTGTCCCAAGAACCCGTCTCGGCGATGTCTCCGGTCACCGCGCTGTGGCTTCTGACAATACCGCTGTTCGACGTTCTCTACGCCTTGGGGCGGCGTATCCTGAACGGGAATTCACCATTCCATGCCGACCGACAGCATCTGCACCATTTCTTTCTGCGCGTGGGCTTTTCGGTCAGCCAGACACTTGGGTTAATTCTCGCATTCGCCATCACCGGCGCTGCTATAGGTACCGCGGGGGAATTCCTCGATATACCCGACCGCACAATGCTGATTGCCTTCTGGGGGTTGTTCGTTCTGTACTGCCTCACCATGACCCTCGCCTGGCGCGCCTACCCGCGGATCCGGCACCGAAGCGTCCAACGCCGGCGTCATCGAGGAACAAGCACTACCTTGCCGGTGCTGGCAAGGGCACGCGCCAACCATATCCACGAACTACCTCGCTGATGGCTTAGCCCATGAGCAGAAAACAATCGAATCAACTAGTGGAACTAAGAAGCGCGCCGCCACCGACCGGCTATTCGCCGCTTGGACCGCGCTGGACGGAAACGAACCAGCCAGGTCAGGAAGCAGGACTACTCGAATATCTGCGCGTGCTGATACGCCACCGTCTGCTGATTATCGGCGTGGTGACAACAGCATTGTTGGCGGCGCTGAGCTACGGCCTGCTTCAGATACCCATGTATCAGGGGATAATGACCCTGCACATGCAGGCCAATCCGCCGGTCTATGTCCCCGCATTGCGGGATCTGCAAACGCCAGCTGACACCGAGATGTTCTATGTCACCCAAATGGACATCATCCGGAGTCGAGCGGTCGCCGAGCGGGTGGCGCAGCGGCTGACCCCAGAGCAGCGCGAGCAGCTACGCCATCCGCCGGCAGTAACCAACTACCTAGCAAGCCTCGTGGGCGCACTCTGGGGCCAGATGCGCGACTGGCTCAACCTCGACGAACCGGACCAAACCGCACTTGCAGCGGATCCGCAACGGGCGCTCCGCGCCTTGGTCAAACAGATTCAGAACAACCTGAACGTTATCCGGCGCAAGGACAGCGAGCTCGTGGAGATCCAGTATTACGCACCGACGCCGGAACTCGCGGCCCGGATCGCCAATCTACTCGGCGAGTCCTACCGGGCAACTCAGATCGATCAGCGTCTAGCAGTCAGTAAGGAAGTCCACGCCTGGCTCTCCGGACAGCTCAACAAGCTCGGTACGAATCTATCCGGAGCCGAACGCGCGCTACAGCAGTACAAAGAACAGCAGCAACTGCTCGATTCCAAGAATCTTGAGGAGATAAAGTCTACGCAGCTCTCCGGCCTCACCCAGGACCTGCTCGAAGCGCGATCCGAACGCATGCGCGCCGAAGTGCTTTACCAGCAGGTCGAAGATGCCGACAGCGTGGCCGCCTTGAGCGCCGTGCTGAATAATCCCGTGATCCAACCACTCAAAATGCAGCAAGGCACCTTGCGTGCCAAGCTCGAAAATCTGAGAACCCATTACGGGGAGAACGCCCCCAAGGTGCGAGCCATTCGTGCAGAGCTCGAATCCACTTCGGCTCGTTTGCATCAGGAAATCAATCGTGCCGTAAAATCCATCCACGAACAATACGAAGAGACCAAGCAACGCGAACGACAGCTCGAAAAGGCGGAGCAAGAGCTCGGTGAAGGCGTGCGCAACCGATCCGCTGAAGCATTGCAACTCGCCACACTGGAGCGAGAGGTCGAGACCAACCGCGAGCTGTTCGAGGCGTTTCGTGACCGGATCAAGGAAATCAGCCTCACAGGCACCATGGGCGCCACCGGCATCCAGATCCTGGACCGTTCGTTACCACCGAACGTGCCTTTCTCGCCGAATTTTCTCCGCCTACTTGGTATCGCTGGGGTACTTAGTCTGTTCTTTGGGATCGGACTCGCATTCCTGTTGGAGAATCTGCGTCGAACCTTCCACACCTCGCAAGCCGTGGGACAACGGCTTCAGCTCAGAGATCTGGGTGTTATGCCGAGAGTGCGTCTGCAGCGGCCGGCGACCCTATCGCGCCTCGCCGTGTTGGAGCCGGAATCGGCGTTCACCGAAGCGCTCGGCAGCATCCGCGCCCGCCTTCAGGTGAGCGACCCCGACGGGACCGGGCCCCAGTTGGTGATCGTTACCTCTGCGATCCAGGGCGAGGGCAAGAGCACACTCAGCAACAATCTCGCCTCCAGCTACAGTCAGCTCGGTCCCACCTTGCTGGTGGATGCCGATCTGCGCCACCCCAGTCTCTCCAGCGGCTGGAAGCGCGCAGGGCTAACCGAGTTCGTGCTTGGCAAGGCGCCGCTACAAGCCTGCATTTACCGCGACAACATCTCTCCGAACCTTTTCGTCATAGGTAAGGGCGATACCCTAGTCAATCCGCTGGAGTTTTTCGCGACCGCAGATCTGGAAGGCGCTTTTGCCGAACTACGCAAACACTTCACCAAGATCATCGTGGATACCGCACCGGTGCTCAGCGTAAGCGATGTTGAGACCTTGGGAATGTATACCGATGGGGCCGTGCTCGCGGTCAAGGCCGGGAAAACATCCACCGAGGCTGTAGCCGAGGCGTACCGACGGCTCCAGGAAGCCCACGTACGGGTACTTGGGATTATTCTGACCCAAGCCAATATGGGGGAGATGGCTCGCTATGGCGGCTACATGTATGGATCTTATTGAGCCGAAGGGAGCCGCGAAAGTCTACATCGTGGTGCTGAACTGGAACGGCTGGGAAGATACGCTCGCCTGTCTGGAAAGCATCCTACGCAGCGACTACCCAACCTTCCGCGTGATCGTCTGCGACAACGCATCCACCGACGGCTCTCCCGAGCGCATCAAAGCCTGGGCGGCTGGGAAGCTTGAATCCCTCAGCGCGCCGGCCGGAATCGAGCGCCGCTACTCGCCGATCGCCAAACCGATCGCCTGCCTTGAAATAACGCGTGTCGAAGCGCAGACAGCAGCTCACTCGCTGCCGGATGTCCAACTCACCCTCCTGCATACCGGAGGCAATCTCGGCTACGCGGGTGGCAACAATATGGGACTGCGTTATGCCCTGGCTCGAGGCGACGCCGATTACTGCTGGGTGCTAAACAATGACCTGGTGATCGCCCCGGATGCATTATCCAGGGTAGTGGAGCGCATGGCCGAGCAACCCGAGGCCGGACTGTGCGGTTCGGTGTTGCTTGATTATCACGCCCCGGATCGCATCCAAGCCCTGGGCGGGGCGATCTACAATCCCTGGCTTGGCACGCACCGCGCTATCGGCGCCGGCACCTCGGCAGGGGGGAAAATCGATCGGGAGGCAGTGGAGCGGCGGATGTCCTATGTCATCGGCGCCGCCATGTTCGTCTCGCGCCGCTGGCTCGATGAGATAGGCCTGCTCTGCGAGGATTATTTCCTCTATTTCGAGGAAATCGACTGGGCGATCCGTAGCCGCGGACGCTTTGCTCTCGCCTTCGCACCACGCAGCCGCGTCTACCATAAAGGGGGAGCCTCCACGGGACGCCCCAGCCAATCCCCGGCCGCGGACTATTTGGCACTTCGTAATCGCCTTCGCTTCACCCGCAATCGTATCCCTTGGGCATTGCCGACAGTATGGCTCGGTTTTTTGTTGGTGCTTGCCAACCGGCTGCGGCGAGGCCAACTCGATCGAATCATACCGATTTTGGCCATCATGCTGGGCCGAACGCCGAACAATCGGCCATTCACCTCTTCAAAACAGTCAGCTGGACGATGGCATGAACGGCAAACCTAGCCCGAAAACCATTGCATATGCAGGGGGGCGACGGCGTCCGCGCGCGGGTCTTGCCGCCCTCGCAAGCGTCGCTATATTGGCCATGCTGCCTACTCTAACGGTCCGAGCAGCCGATGCCGTTTTGGCTCGAGAAGGTCATACGGCTTATCGTATCGCCCCTGCGTCCGAGGGTACCCCGCTCACAGCGCATGCCGCTGCTGAGCTCGCGACTTATCTCCAGCGCGCCACCGGCGCCCATTTTGCGATTTCTTCGGCCGACTCCGCTGGGCCGATCATCAGGCTTGCCCTGGAAGCCTCCGGCGAATTAACCCACGAGGCCTTTCGGATCCGCTCCGCCGGCCAGGATATCCATATTACCGGCGGTAGCGCGCGCGGACTGCTCTACGGTGTCTACGCTTTTTTGGAAGACTACGTCGGAGTGCATTGGTACGGGCCTGATTACACCCAGATACCGCGGCGCCCGACCTTGACCGTTCCCGCCATCGCCCGAACCGAAGCACCTGCGTTCGCGTATCGCGAGATATTCGTACGTGAGGCTGATACACCGGAATACAGTACCCACAACCGGTTGAACGGGCGTTTCGGCCATCGTCTCGGGCGCGCCATGGGCCAGTATCCCGAGGCGTTCGTACCCTTGCGCATGTTGCCCATTTTCACCCTGCTCCCCCGCAAAAAATATGCAAGATCGCACCCGGAGTATTACGGCGGCGGTCAGCTACGCTTCACCGAGCCCGAAGTGCGGCGGATCGCGCTCGCGGCACTACGTAAAAAACTCCGGCGCTGGTCTCATGCGGGAGCGCAACCGTATTACCTGCTCATCGAGCCGGCGGATCGGGATACCTATTACCGTGGCGGCGCGGATGGCGATCTCATCACCCGCCACAGCAGCCCCGGCGCCGCATACGTGGATTTCGTGCGCCGCCTCGCCGAACAAGTAGCCAGCGATTACCCCAACGTGACGCTGCTGGCCCTGGCCTATCAATGGAGCCGCAAGCCACCTCGGGGCATGAAGTTACCCGAAAACATGGGGGTGATGTTCTCTGACATCGAGCGCGACTTCGCCCAACCACTGGGGGCTAGCGACAACCGCGCCGTCCGTACCGACCTCGAGGGTTGGAAAACGCTTACCGGGCAGATACTGGTATGGAGCTACATAACCAATTTTAGCGGCTATCTGCAACCCTACCCCAATTTGCGCGCCTTGACAGAAGATGTGCCCGAACTGGCACGCGAACCGACGGTGACCGGATTATTTGCCCAAGGCGCCTATAACACGACCGGCAGTGAGTTCTCCGTACTGCGCGCCTGGGTGCTGGCGCACTTGCTCTGGAAACCGAACCAGGATCCCGACCGGCTTGTGCAGACATTTCTACGCGGCTATTACGGTGCCGCAGCGCCGCACATCGCCACCTACATTCGCTTGCTGCATGATAGCGTCGCGCAGTCCGGAACACGGCTGAGCGTCAAGATACCGCCGACCGCTCCCTATCTCACGACCCAATTATTGCAGAAAGCGGACCGGCTCTTCGATCGAGCCGAACACACCGTCATCGACGATCCAGCCCGCCTACACCACGTACGCGTTGCGCGTTGTGCCCTGGATTACGCCATATTGGCCTCCCCAGCCGAAGGAGATGGCTCGACCTGGATCAAACGCGCCGCCCGTCTCGAACGGCTGCAGAATTACCTTGCGGTGTCCGGAATGCGCGCGTATCGCGAAGGTGGCGGCGCGTCTCCCAAACGACTGCTAGAGGCCTTGTCGATAGCACGGAACGCGGCACAACCGCCGGCTATGTGCCAAAACACACCGGTCAATGACTGTCGTTCGGTGCAGGAGCTTACTCTCGATCTCGCCGGCGGCGCACAGATGGTACCGGACCCGGCGGCCTCCGACGGCGCCGCCGTGACCATGAAAGGTCACAAACGGGTCTGGGGTATTCAGCTACCGCTCGACCGTCTGTTGCCGGACAGCGGTCGGTGGCGGGTATACATTGCAGCCCGCGTCGCCGCAGATAGCCATGCACACGTATTGCTGCGGACCGGAATCTATCCGGGCAAGCGCCGCAGCGTCACCGTCGAAGACCTCGCTGGCGAGGGCTACCGGCTCATCGAACTGCCCGGCCTATGGCAACGTAGTGCGAGGCGTTACCTCTGGGTGGCCCCACCCGGCACCAAGTCGGTGCAGGCCATTTACGTCGATCGCATCATTGCGATCCGGGCGGACGGCTCATGAGCCGTCCGCTAGCGCACCCGTATTCGCCGGAACTGCCCGGTATAAGCATGGCCGCCACCACGAACTATAGACCGAACCTCGCGACTGCTCCGATAGGCGCGCGCAGTTGGCTGCTCTGCGCCTGGGCCGTACTCTGCACGCTGACACTCTCGGCGGTCAAAATCCCCATCGGCTTCGACTTGCGGCTCGGCCAAATTGCGCTCGCCGGCACGTTTTTTATGCTGATCCTGCACGATATGCACCGTGAACAGTTGCACTCGGGCGCTTTACTCTCGGTCACGGGCTGCGGCCTAATGCTGAGCGCACTCAGCTTGTTCTCCAATTACCCGCAGGTAAACGAGCTTACCTTCATCGTCAAATACGTGGTGGTCTATCCGACAGCCTTCTACACCGGAATGAGGTTGCTACCACTGGTCGGAGCCGAGCGCTTAGCGGTATTGTTGGAGCTGGTGCTCCTGTTTGGCACGGTGCTCGCCGTCGCACTGTTTTTCCATCCGATTCCCGCGCTGATCCACGAACGCCCCGCTTATCTGTCCTTCGGGCTCAAAGGCAGCTTTTGGGAGCAGGGGGAGTTCGCCTTCTTTAGCGGACTCTTCCTACTCGCCGCTCTGGCTCTGCGCCTTGAGCAGCGGTGCTGGCCGCCACGACGCTGGCCCATAGCGCTGCTTTATGTTTTCGTCGGCGGCTGCGCGCTTGCGAGCTATAACAAGACGATCTGGATCGCTCTGTTGGGCGCTTGTCTAGCCGCCGCGCTCTTCTATAGGGGGCGGCCGCACATCAGCGGCGTGGCCCGGGTCTGGGCCCTGCGTCTGGCGCTGATTGCCGCTATCGGCGCAGTCGCGCTCGCCGCGTACAACGAATGGCTGCCCGCCGGCGACAAGCTGGTCACCGCTGCGATGCTCCAGAATAAATGGGATAACGAACGCGGTGCCGCACTCCGAGTGGCTTGGGATCTGATCATGCAAGCACCGTGGCTAGGCCACGGCTTCGGATTTGTCGAAGCTTATTTCGGTAATTATCCGTCCGCGATCATTGGCCTCGGCAGCGGCTCCGCTCAGCTGTTCAATACGTACCTGGACCTATGGCTGTCGGCCGGTGTCCCCGGAGTCGTCTACGCACTCGGCATGCTCATCGTCGTATTCAACGGCCGAAGTCTGCTCTCAGTACTGGTGGTGAGCTATCTGTTCGTGTTCGCCAACGCCAATCCGGTTGGCCAACACGAGTATTACCATCTTTTTCTCGGCATGGCCTTTGCCGCGGGCACCGCCCATCCCAGCCGATGACCGCTTCTTAGCTGCAGCGAAGCACATGGAGTTTATAACAACGCACTCTCGGCAAGGAATGTAAGCATGCAAATGGCAGCAACCAACGAGTATCGGCCTGACAAAATCGCACCCCGCGTGGTCATTTCGGTGGTCAGCCATGGCCAAGGAAAGCTGATTCGCGGGCTACTCACTGACATCCATGAGCACTGGAATTCCGAGGGGCTGCATCTGGTGCTGACTCAGAATTTACGCGAGGACACGCCCTTGGAAATGGCGCGTCTAGCATTTCCCACGCGGGTGATCCGAAACACCCATCCCAAGAGCTTCTCGGCCAATCACAACGCCGCCTTCGAGGTCTTCGATAGCGACGTCTTCTGCGTGGTCAACCCGGATATACGTTGTCCCGAGGACCCCCTGCCGGCGCTGCTGGGGGCGCTCGCGCAGCCTAATATCGGAGTAGCCGCGCCTCTGGTGAAAACCCCGCAAGGCGTGGTTGAAAGCAGCGCACGACGGCGAATCACACCGTGGCGCTTGGCCATGCGTATCAGTCGTTTAGCTCGGAGACCGGACTATGAAATCGGCCAGAGCCCGATCTATCCGGATTGGGTGGCAGGCATGTTCATGGTGTTGCGCTCGGAAGACTTCGCGCGCCTCAACGGATTCGACGAGCATTACCGATTGTACTGCGAGGACGCGGACCTGTGCCTGCGCTTGTGGGCTGCCGATCGGCGCGTGATACTCGTACCCAAAGCACTCGCTGTTCATGACGCCCGGCGAGACAGCCATCGCAAGCTGCGCTATCTGAGCTGGCATGTGGCGAGCCTATTGCGGTTCTTCGTCCGCCATCCTTTTTATCAGCGCATTCGTATTGCACCGGCCGAACGCACGGAGGTTTCGTGTCGAGACCTTTGACTGCCCTACCCCCCGATAGCGGACTCAACCCAAGACCATCGAGCGGTCCGGCCACTCGACTGAGGGTAGCCTTCGTGGCTGTGTCCTACACAGCGCAGCGCGACGGAGTAAGCGTTTACGCGGAGAATTTGCTGCGGGAAACATTGCAGCAAGCGGCGCGACAGAGACTGGCGCTGCAGGTGGATATTTTTGTCTGTGGGCAGGCGGCTGCCGTGTTAGAAAATATTCTCCGGCGGGAAAAGCTCGTCACCCCTGAACTACGCATCATTACCACCGTCTACGACGGCCCGCTCGCTAAGTATCTTTGGGTGCCTTTGCGCCTACATTCGCTTGGGCCCTACGACTGCGTATTTGTCCCCAACTTGCAGCCACTGTGGCTGCCCGCACGGCGCACGCTCGGGGTGCTCCACGACCTTACCTATCAAGTGGCGCGCACTCACTTCCCGAACTGGCGAGTGCGCTACATGGATCTTCTGACGCGGTTCTGGCTTTGGCGGGGCATGACCGTCGGCTGCATTTCACGAACGACTATGCATGACCTGGAACGATTCTATCCGACAAGTTGCCGCAGGCCGCACCCGTACTTGCCGAACGGTCTCCCGGCCAAGCTGGCGACAACTCCACGACCGGACCGTAAAGACGCGGAGCGAAAGCTCACCACAACACCGCTCGAGTTGATCTTCGTGGGTCGCCTGAACCGACTCAAAGGCTTCGACCGAGTTCGCTCTGTCTGCCTCCGGCTGAATGAGTACGGTGCGGCCAGGGGCACCGAGGCAATCGTCCACGTCGTGGGCAAGGACACAGCCGAGAGCCCGCAGCTGTTGGCTGAGCTCCAGCTGCCGCGGATCCGGCTGATTCGGCACGGTTATCTGGATGATCAGGCGCTGAATGAACTCTATCAGCGCAGCGGATTCTGCCTGTTGCTCTCCCGTAACGAGGGATTCGGTCTGCCATTGCTGGAAGCGATCAGGCAGTACTGTGTGCCGCTGCTCTCGGACATTGCCATCTTTCAAGAGGTAATGGGCCCCGAGTATCCCCTGTTCGCCGGAGATGCTGCGGGCATCGACGCCCTGGTGGATTTCCTGCACCGCGTGCACACGGAGCAAATGTATCGGCAAAACGTCCTGACCCAGATGGATCGGGTACTTGCGGTTTGGAAAGGAGGTTATGCCCAGGCCGCCCGCAACCTGCTTACCTGGGCTACGGAAAATGAGAAGCCTGCAGAAGAAGGCGCGTAAGGGGTTCTTTATCGGCATACCCCAATCTGATGCCGTATCATATTTTGTTATCTGAAACGGCCAGCGTCGGCAGGAACAGCTGTCTTGAAAAAATTGCGTACGTTTTGCAAACACTTTTAACAAGCAGATATATTTATTAAAAACAGCGAAATCACCCATCTCTAGTTAGATCGCTTTGGATTACTAAACGAGCTGGATGGCCATTACGGCAATGCCACCATTATTAAGAAATACACGGATAAACTTTAACTTTTATTATTATTTAAATATGTCTCTAAATATAACACAATTGATCACGTCATCCCTGGCCGATTTCGGCTCTCGCTTGTACCGTAATCTCTCCTATGGGATGGCGTCACCACGCGGCACGCCATGCCCACGAAGTGAGACTTCACGGGTAACTGATTGCATTATATTAAAACATCAATCCAGTTAAAAAAATCAATATCTATAGAGAAACTCACAAGGTGCAAAATGCCTAATATATTTCAACAGTTCGTGCGCACCAATCGAGATTTATCAATACAATTAAGAGAACAGGTTGATTTTTTCTATGAAGAAAATTTTTATGAGTATCTCAGGGAAACCTTAGAAGACGCATTACAATCAAACAAAAAACAGACTATCCTTGAAGTGGGCGGCGCCGATAGACCATTCCTAAAAAAAAATAAAACCTACGAATACCATGGCTTGGATGTGGCTGGTGATTTCGCATTCAAAGATAAATATGATTTTTTTTATATCCAACCGGTTGAAAAAAATATTCCGAATAAATATGATCTTGTGTTCTCAGTATCTGTAATTGAACATATCAGCGACAATAGAAGATGTTTTAAAGCCATTTATGACAGCCTGCTGACCAACGGGAAAACGATCCATTACTTTTCATGCAAAAACCACCCTTTTAGCTTGATTACACGGAGCGTTGGGCATAAGTGGCAAAATATCCTTATACAGTATTTACGCCCGGAATTCGCTGATTTAACAGGATACAAGACATACTATGACAAATGTTCCAAGCGAGATATGGAAAAACTCCTCACCGAAATTGGCTATAACAATATAAAAATAAAATGCTTCTTTGGAGCAGCTGATTATTTTGGATTTTTCCTACCATTTTTTGCTTTAATAACTCTTTTTAATAAATTTTGCAGATTATTCAATCTCTCTGCATTTGCATCAGGCATCATCGTCTATGCGGAGAAAACTGGCAAAGATTGCTATCAACCTCGCAGTAGCCCTATACCTGGACCAGATGATTTCGACAAAAAAAACCATTGAAATCTTGTTCACAGCGAATCCTTCAATAGAATTCTCCGGAGCGAAGTTGAAGGATCATAGACAAACAAATCAATTAATCAGCCTCCTCAGAGAAATCGCTTAGTTCCCACTGAGTATTCAAGGGAACAAAAGAGCTTAACCGAATCAACAACTCAAACGCCGGATTGCGCCGACACGACCAATAGATCAGCTTTTCTAAACAGGAGATCTCAAATTGAACCGCTGCACACCGCCAGTCATCATCTTGGGCATGCACCGCTCGGGCACCAGCCTGGTCGCACACATGCTCGAGGAGATAGGACTATTTCTAGGTTGGCGCAAAGACATCAATCACGAGGCTTGGTTTTTTCTCAGGCTTAATGATTGGCTGCTGCGCCAATGCGGCGGTGCTTGGGATCAGCCGGCACCCATACACCATTTACTTGCAAATCCTCTGGGTCGCCGGATGGTAACCGATTATCTACGCTTTATGCTCGGTGCGCCCCGCACTGCCACGTATCTTGGGCTACAGCAATATTTACGCTATCGATCCATCCCGGCGATCGGGCGGCCCTGGGGATGGAAGGATCCACGCAACACCTTTACATTGCCGCTCTGGCTAGAGCTGTTTCCGGAAGCCCGCATGATACACGTCTATCGACACGGTATCGATGTGGCGGCCAGTCTCAAACAGCGCCAGAGCGAAAGCCTAGCACTCTCACAACGTCGTTTCCGGCGCCGGCAGTGGCTTTATGCGTTCATCCCCCCGCGCCAAGACGGGTTTGCAGAGTCCTGGCGTTGTGCGGAACTCGACGAAGGGTTGCGTCTCTGGTGCGAATACATCCGCGAAGCGCGAGCTCATGTGGCGGAGCAAGGCGATCGGATCATGGAGATCCGCTACGAAACTCTGCTAGAGAACCCGCATCACGAGCTTTCGAAGCTCGCGGCATTCTGCTCTTTACCCGTCTCGAAAAGTCTGCTGGAACGGGTTGCAGATCGTATTCGGCCAGCGCGCGCGCTGGCCCATCAGCATGATCCGATGCTGCGGGAATTGGCCGAGCGTTGGCGCGAACAGCTGCGGCCATTTGGCTATTGATTGTGGACATCAGGATGAGGTCGCGCATGAAAGGGCATGCCTATATTGACATTGCGCTCGACAAACACAGGCGAAGACAACGCCCGATCGGGCAGCGCTCGGCACCAGAAATCGGCATCGGCTCGATGCCGATTTTACCGGGAGGGGGGATACCATGCCCTTAGCCCGCCACCACGCCTTGCCAGTGTTGTTCATCGCTACAACGGCGGTATCTTGTGGTGCTCAAGCCCAGCCATTGACCCCAATACCACCACAGCCTGCGGGAAGCACTCTCGGCACCTATCTATACGGTGCCAGCATCTATAACAGCAACCCCTTCCTGATCCCCAACGACGCCGAAGCCGAGCGCCGGCTCGGTACCACCGATACCGGCGATTTAATTACTCGGGCCGGGGCCGGATTACAAATGGCCTGGCCGATCGGGTTGCAGATGCTGCGCTTTGACGGCTGGATCGAGCGGAACAACTACCAGAATTTCAACTCCCTCGATCACACCGCTTTCGATGCCAAGTTCGGCTGGGACTGGGAGGTCGGACGACTGTGGAGAGGCACGATCGAGACGGGCTACTCGCGCGGTATCGCAAGCTTCCAGGAATTTCGAAATCTGGACAAAAACGTTACGACCCGACGGATCACGTCCGCCGATGCTGGTTTGCAGTTTCTACCCGATTGGGAGTGGGTACTCGGAGCGCGCCGGCGCTCCACTTCCTTTGACAAACGGAGCGACCTCGACCGGGTGGAGAGCACCGGTTTTACCGAAGTGCACTACGATTCGCCGGTAAAAACCCGCATAGGGTTGCGCGCCGAAGTCACCAAAGGTGATCTGAACCGGGACGAACGCCTCCCTGACGGCACGGTACTCGGAAACGATTATGTAGAGACGCAATACAGTGTCGTGCTCGGCGTCGAGGGCAGCGAAGATCTGTCCTACCTAACGGGCCGATTCGGGTTTACCCAGCGAAAGTTCGACGATCGCCCCGAACGCGATTTCTCAGGCCCGACGGCGCACTTGTCCTACCTATGGAAAGTGACCGCAAACACCGGCCTCAGGCTTTCCGCCTGGCGCGAGCTGCAGGCCCAGAACAATGAAATTGTTAACTACCTAGTCTCTCAAGGCTACAGTCTGGAGCCGATCT
This sequence comes from Gammaproteobacteria bacterium, assembly GCA_030433275.1. Classification (GTDB taxonomy): domain Bacteria; phylum Pseudomonadota; class Gammaproteobacteria; order Nitrococcales; family Nitrococcaceae; genus Nitrococcus. Next base: position 33,298 of record JAUILK010000016.1, on the reverse strand, counting down.
GGCAAGCAACGATTAAACTCCGGGTGCACGGTCATTATTCCTTCCAAAATAGGGACTACCAAGGCAGAGACACACCGGGCAACCTCAACGCCGGCCGAGAGGATGACCTGCACACAATCGGACTTGGCATCGACTACCAAGCGTTGCCCAACCTTTACCTGTCTCTGGAAGCCAGGCACCAGTCTCGGGATTCCAATCGCGAAATAAGAAAATTCGACTATGAAGAGGTATCTGCCGGAGTCACTTATGAATTCTTTTAATCAATCCAACCCCTCCCACTTCAATCTTATGCCCATCTTCCTGCACCCAGGTCAAAAAGCCATAGGACTTGCCATGACAGTCTTGCTCGGCCTTATGCTGCTTGCCTCGGGAATCGTGAGCGCACAGCAAACTGCCCCAGAATCCTACCGGCTCGGCATCGGCGATCAAATCTCGGTGAATGTAGCCGGCAGCCCGGAATTCGATACCACCACACGGATTCGCGAGGACGGTGCCATCGGCTATCCTTACCTTGGCGCCGTGCAGATGGGTGGTCTGACTCTGGAAGAAGCGGAAAATCGCCTTGAGCGAGAGTTGCTAGCAGCCAAACTGTTGCGCGCCCCCCAGGTCACGGTGACGGTGGAACAGTACCTCAGCCGTCAGGTTACCGTACTCGGCCAGGTTAAAAATCCCAAGCGGTACGGGCTTTCCGGGCCGAGCACCCTGCTGGATTTGATCGCCGAAGCCGGCGGCCTCCTCGATGACGGTGCCGATTACGTGATACTGATACGCCGTGAGAACGGGCAACCGAAGCGCCACCTCCTGACCATGGACGCGCTGACGGCCGGCGATGCAGTCGGTACCCGAGTGCAGGCCGATGACGTAGTGATCGTGCCGCGGATGAATGTATTTTATATCGAAGGTGCGGTGCAGAAATCGGGGATGTATCGACTGGAGGAAAACATGACGGTGATGCAGGCCATCGCAGTAGGTGGCGGCCTAAGCCCGCGCGGCAGCTACAGACGCATCGAAATCAAACGGCACAAGAGCAACGGACAGATTGCCACCCTGGATGCGGAGCTCGACGACATCCTCAAACCCGGGGACTTACTGCACGTCAAAGAACGCATCTTCTGACAGCCTGGCTGGATATTGGGCTGTTCTCAGTTTCCCGCATGAGCCTTGCTTGGGCTACTGAACGAGGTCAGCATCGCCCGGAGATGGCGGAATCCACGGGAACAGCCCCTCTTCTCCTTGACTAACATCAGTATACCGAACCGCAGGGGTCAGCCTACCAGTTCTCTTCGAGCCAGGCAGCAAGCTCCGAGAGATCCAAGTGCTCGGCGTAGTCCACCAGTTCGGGCAACCTCGCACTCTCATCGAGCAGAATGGGTTTGTCCGCCGGTAACAGCGGAGCGAAGCGAAAATACCGCTCCCCTAGAATTTGGCGGCATTGGAAATCGGTAATCGCCACGCTGGCGTCATTCACGAGATCCAACAACCCCGCACCAAGCCAGTGAGTGCTGCCCCAATCGTGCCGTTGGCCGGAAATGTATCGCCCCACGTTGCCATTGCCGAGAGAGAGCACGCGCAGATCCTGCAGGGTGGGCGCCCCGACTTCGAGCCGGGCACGCACCGCATGCGCAATCGCCACCATGCTCGGGTTGTTAGCGTACACTCCTCCATCTATAAACCCGTCCACCGACGGGAAATACATTGGGGCGGCGCTAGTATAAAGAGCCACACGGTAGACTAACCGATCGGCGTCTTCCGAATCCGGAAGATTATGGAATAGCTTTGGTCGCCAGGTGCGCTCTCTAGGATCCGCCGCCTCATTGTCCAAATCGCACGCAGGCACAAGAACTTGTTTGCCCAGGTCCATGAGGCGAGCCGTCTTTCCCAGACTGCTCTTTAGCTCTCGACACAGCACCTCGTTGTCGTAAGCCGCTGTCGGCCGCTGACCCACCTCAGCACCGAATGGCCGACGGCTATCATGGAAAATGGCCTGCCCCTTGTGCTCATAAAGCCGCCGTAGCTGCGTCGGCGCAAGCCCTCCCGCCAATCCTAACGCAAGAATACCGCCGCTCGATGTACCAGCCAGGAGATCGGTCATGCTGATCAAATGGGGAACACCTTTGAGCAAACGCTCCAGGAGCACCGCCGTAACTACGCCACGCACGCCCCCGCCATCCAATGCCAGGATGCGATACCCCCTCATAATCCGATCCTCCCTTGCCATGATCTTAGCGATACGAGCACCAGACCTAACACAATAGGCCAAGCAGCTACGGCGGCGAACTGGTCAAACTTCTGGGAGCCTCGCTACAACCGCCCGAGACGCCAAGTAGCAGACTGTTTTACGATAGAATGATTAAATTCATCGTACATAAGATCTAATTTGCACTTGAACAAAAGCCTACAACGACTCAGCGCCCGCTGCAGCGTACAACCCCGGGCAGCTTGCAGGCCCGCATTAGTGGGCGAGAAACAGCCCGGTAACAAGCGATTGGCAAGGGAAACGGCCCACGCCGCACTAAGCTCAAAACGTGGAGCAGCGGAAATTTCAGCACCCGGGAGCAACGGCATACAGTGGAGATTCTGCAAGATATCGTAATTCTGCTCACCGCCTCGGTCATTGTGGTTGCTGTTTTTCATCGCCTTACACTGCCTCCCGTTATCGGCTACCTGTTCGTCGGAGTGGTGCTCGGCCCCTCCGCTAGCGGCATGGTCTCCGATGCTCTGAACATTCCCCTGTTGGCAGAGTTCGGGGTGGTGTTCCTACTCTTTACCATCGGACTGGAGTTCTCTTTACGTCAGCTGCGGACCATGCGCTGGACTGTATTGGGCTTGGGGGCCGCGCAGGTGCTAATCACCAGTGCACTCGCGGCCATGGCCGCCTGGTATTTGGAAGTCAGCTGGCCGGGGGCAGTCGTAATCGGCAGCGCACTCGCACTCTCGTCGACCGCCATCGTAATCAAGCAGTTGACCGAACAGGCTGAAATCCACTCCCATCACGGCCGCAAGGCGCTCGGCGTGCTGCTGTTTCAGGATCTCGCCGTAGTACCGTTGCTAATTCTCATACCGATTCTCGCCAATGAATCCGGCGGGAGCATCCCGCTGGCGCAAGCGTTGGCCCTAGCCTTGATCAAAGGAGTGGCGGTGCTCCTGCTAATTATCTGGCTAGGGCGCAAAGCGTTGCGGCCCTTGTTTCATGAAGTGGCCGCCGCTCGCTCCAATGAGCTTTTCACACTGGCGGTGCTATTGGTTGCTTTACTCGCGGCCTGGATGACGCAGTTGGCCGGCTTATCTCTAGCACTGGGGGCCTTTCTCACTGGAATCATGTTGAGCGAAACCGAATACCGCCATCAAATCGAAACCGATATTCGTCCTTTTCGTGACGTGCTGCTGGGACTGTTCTTCATTACCGTGGGGATGCTGCTCGACCCACGCGCTCTCCTCGACAACTGGCACTGGGTGCTGCTGCTCGTTACGGTATTAATGCTGTTCAAGGCCGTGCTAGTCTATGCACTGGTCCTAATCAGCGGGGATGACAGCCGGGTTGGAGTACGTACCGGCGTGATCCTCTCCGGCGGAGGAGAATTCGGCTTTGCCATGCTCTCGCTGGCACTGTCGAGCCACCTGATCGAACCGGCTGTCAGCCAGATTGCACTGGCCACAATCATCCTTAGCATGATCATCTCTCCTCTTCTGGTTCGGCACAACGGATTGCTTGCGCAACACATCGCCAACATCGGCCTTGCAACTCATGGCAGCGAAACGGTTCAAACGATTGCCCAGAGTGCTCATGAGCTGCGCAACCATGTCATCATTTGTGGCTATGGCCGGACAGGCCAGAACGTAGCCCGTTTTTTGGAACACGAAGGCTTTGCCTATCTCGCCCTGGATCTCGATCCGGCCCGCATCCGCCAGGCCCGAACCGCCGGCGAGCCGGTCAACTTCGGAGACGCGGCACAGCAGACCATTCTGGAGGCCGCCGGACTCAAAAGAGCACGACTGATCGTCATCAGCCTCGACAACCCCGTTGCAGCTCTTAAAGTAATGCAGCATGCGCGCGCACAACGGCCGGATCTTCCGGTTTTAGTTCGTACTCGAGACGACACTTGGTTAGAGCATTTCGAGCAGTCCGGTGCCACGGCCATCGTGCCCGAGATCCTGGAAGCAAGCCTGATGCTCGCCTCACATACACTAGCCCTGCTCGAAGTGCCACTCTCGCGGGTGTTTCGCTATGTCCGTGAGGTACGCTCGGATCGCTATCGTCTGCTACGCAGTTATTTTCACGGTGAAGACCGTCTCGACCTGGAACAAGACGAGCGGTTCCACGAACAGCTGCACGCAATGGCCTTGCCTTGTGGCGCCTATGCAATCGGTAAGCGGATTACGGACACCGGTCTAGAGAAGATCGATGTAACGATCACCGCCATCCGACGGGGCGGTATTCGCGGGCCGCAACCGGAACCGGATACCCAGTTGTTGGCCAATGATGTCCTGGTTCTCTACGGCGCTCCCGAGAATCTGGAAAAAGCCGAGGCACTACTCCTCACCGGCCAACTCTGAATGGCTAAGGCAAAGCGCAATAGCCATTGACGCAAAAAGGGCATATCGAATTGCCATCGATAGCTGGTTAGCCGCACTGGTGCCACAGAACCTTGTTCACTACCCCATGTCACATGGATCCGATCCAAGAAAGCCTATCTTTACCACTCCTCCCGAAATTTTCACAACCGAAACCCTAAATTGTGGTGCTCGACAAAAGATCTCTTTACGCTTTAGGATGGATCGCCGATAGGACTAAACGGAATCCAATAATAGTAAAGAGGGCTTAGAGTAAATATGAAAAAAATCATCACAGGGTCGATCATTGCCACCTCCCTCGCACTTGGGGGATGCGCGAGTTCTTTTCCGGTTGGGTGGGCCTATACCAAGCTTGACCTCCCGGTCACAGCAACCAGTAACACCGGCTCTTCCATGAAAGTGGGTGTCGCCAGCTGCAGAAGCATCCTAGCCATCGTGGCGACAGGTGATTGCAGCATAGAGACGGCCAAGAAAAATGGCGGCATCACTGAAGTTCATCACGTCGATTGGAAAGTCGAGAACACCTTGGGCATCATTGGCAATTACCAAGTGGTTGTCTACGGCAACTGATTACCAACTGCTGTTAGCCTGATCATATTCTAACCCTACCCCGCGTGATGGGGGGTTGCCGTCATGGGTACCGTGCCGGGTCGAGCAAGTGCTGGGCCGGAAGACGAAGCAGTGGGAAACGAGCCAATGTGAGGCTCTAGAAATGCAGAGAGCTCAACAATGGTTCGATGATTAGCATCCATAGATAGGCAACCCCTCCCGCGGGATCAGGATCAAGCACCAGCCGGCTTCCCCCACATCAATGTGTTGGCGGACTTCCAACGCCCGCCTGGAGGCGTTTAGTATTTATCCGGCAAGCTGCTTCGACAAATATAAGAATAGTGTATTAAGCATACACACTCCTTGATGCGTGGAATCAGTTCACCATAACGCTACGCTTTAAATACAACTTTAATATACAGCTATTGGGCACTAATTAAGAAAACTATTAAATACTGCTAATAGACGTGCCTCCTAATTTAAGGATTGCGTACACGGGGAGGAATGCTACTCTTAACTTCACCACGTTAAATAGTGTTGTTACAGTGACTAGACCAAGCGTTCATGTGGGCACTATAGTAAGTAGCGTTGTGCGTGCATTAGTTGGTATGCGGCACATATCGAGAAAGACGGCGGCTAAGCGCGCCTTCATTCACTGGGCTCGAGATAGGGCGGCATATCAATGTCGCGATTACGAAAAGCGAGTATGTTGGGAAAACCCCATCTTACCCACGTACGCCAGATTGTATTTCGGCCTGTGGTAAAACAGGTGGCCCCCGGCTTGGGATCTAGAATAGATGGTGCGTGCTTCCTCCTCACCAATCTGGGACACGCATACGCAAAGCAGCCTGTCACCGACGCTGACCGAAGTAGCGCACGCGGTTGGTCTGGGAGTGCGCTCGACAAGGTAAACAGGCTCCACACACCTCGTCTCCATCGGTACGGTAAACACACACTCTCAATCGATCGATCAATCAATCACCACCGTGCGCAGAACATGCGTGGAATCCGGTATCGAATGGGAAAAATCCGCAAGAGAGGATCATTTTTGGGCAGATTCGATCCCTATGTGGAGTGCGTCCTATTTCAGTTGCAAAATCATCATTTATTGATTAGTAAATTAGATCTTACTGCCAGCGGGGATGCGGCATTAGGTGTACTTAAACCAGCGCCGCCGCAGCATCTTCAGCAGTATTGCAAGGCCCTGCAATGGGTCAATTACGTGACATAAGAGCAAAGGCAATAAAGATAAGTTCATGTGTCAGCACAATATTTATCGATAATCTAGATTTTACGACGAGGAGGCTAACGACATGAGCGATTTAGAAAAGAATAGGCGACAGGGTAAGCCAACACAAGGCGACAACCCGTCGGTTACTAACCCGGCCGGCAATCCGATAGCGGGAAACCCCAGCGCCGCAGCAGCGGGCTCGGCGCCGGCCTTACCCAGCCAGATTACTGTCACGGAAACCGTGCCGCCGGCAGAGATGGGGTACGCAATCGCCACAGACGCAGGAAAGAAGGCCAAACTCGGCACCGTCCATCTTCTCGTTCGCGGCTTTTTGTGCACCCCTTTTCTGGCCTATGGGGCCAGCGTGGTATTCGCCATGGTCTCCGCCGGCATACCACTAGGCGCGGCCGGGCTGATTTTCCCGGTGGGCTATGTCACGTTGAACTTCTTGGGCCTGGAGATGGCAACCGGCAGCTTCGCAGTGATGCCCATCGGGTTGTACGCGGGGACAGTCACCGTTTTTCAGCTCATTCGCAACTGGTTTTGGACCTTGGTGGGGAACCTGCTCGGGGGCGTCTTCTTCGCTTGGCTGCTCTGGTTCTCCTTAACCAAGGGCGGAGCCATCCCGCCGAACCCGATGCTCACCACCATCGCCCACGTTGCCGAGCATAAAGTCGCTTATAGCCAATTCGGCGTCATCGGCTGGTGCGCCGCCATCGGCATGGGCGTGCTCTGTAACTGGCTGGTGAGCCTAGGATCGGTCATGTCCAAGTCTACACGCAGCACCGTAGGCCGAGCGCTTTTGATGTGGATACCGATCGGGACGTTCTTCGCGCTGGGCTTTGAGCACACCGTGGTAAACATGTGGCTCATCCCGACGGGCATCCTCTCGGGCGCTGACGTAGGCCTCTATGATTGGTGGGTGTGGAACCAAATCCCGGTCACCCTCGGCAATATCCTCGGGGCGATGGTTTTCAACGGCACCCTGTGGTACTACACCCATGCGCTGAACCCGTAAGCGGCACACCCGGACTGCTGCGCTATAAATTTCTCTGTTTGCAGAGGTGGTCGCGGGAAAAATCGAGCGCAAGGCATAGATGTCTTATGGTTTCGATAGGTTGAAACTGGACTAAGGGCTACTGAAGAAAAGGCGAAACGACAGGGACGTCGTTTCGCCTTCAGTAGTTAAAATCGGTTCCGAACCACACCCCCGCGGCGAGCCGCTAAAAACAGCCCAGCAAGAAGGGGCTCACCTTAGGCCACATCGACGTGGCGGGCGCCGCTCTCGAAAACGAAAGCGCCCTCCCGAACATCTACCTTAATGATATCGCCAGCGCCAAAACGACCCTCGAGAATGGCTTGCGCGAGCGGATTCTCCAAACGCTGTTGAATGACCCTCTTAAGCGGACGGGCGCCGTAAACCGGATCGAACCCCGACTGCGCGAGCATCTCCAAGGCATCCTGCGTGAGCTCGATGCCCATATCCTGCTCGCGCAATCGGCGATCGACATAGGCGACCTGGATCTCGGCAATTCGCTGAATTTGCTCCCGACCCAGCGGATGGAACACGACCACATCGTCGATGCGATTGATGAACTCGGGGCGAAATTGCTGGCCAACGATGCCCATAACCGCCTGCCGCATCGTTTGGTAGTTTTCCTCGCCAGCCATCTCCTGGATCGCTTGAGAGCCCAAGTTTGATGTCATGACAATAACCGCATTGCGAAAATCCGCCGTGCGGCCGTGGCTGTCGGTCAATCGGCCGTCGTCGAGCACCTGCAAGAGAATGTTGAAAACATCGGCATGAGCTTTTTCCACCTCGTCCAACAGAATCACGGAGTATGGCCGTCGCCGAATCGCTTCGGTCAGATAACCGCCCTGCTCATAGCCGACATAGCCGGGAGGAGCACCGATGAGTCGCGCAACCGCATGCTTTTCCATGAATTCGGACATATCGATCCGAACCATCGCTTCCTCGGTATCGAATAGAAAGACCGCCAACGCCTTGCATAACTCGGTCTTGCCGACGCCGGTCGGCCCGAGGAACAAGAACGAGCCATTGGGTCGCTTGGGATCGGCCAGCCCCGCGCGCGCGCGGCGGATGGCATTGGCTACCGCGCAGACGGCCTCCTCCTGACCTACAACCCGTACCCGAAGGGCCTGTTCCATGTGCAGAAGCTTCTCCCGCTCACCTTCCAGCATCTTGCTTACCGGGATGCCAGTCCACTTGGACACCACCTCGGCAACCTCCTCCTCCGTGACCTTGTTACGCAGCAACTGCATATCCTGAACCTCGGCCTGAGAAGCCATCTCGATCTGCCGCTCCAACTCCGGGATGCGCCCGTACTGCAGTTCGGACATGCGCGTGAGGTCGCCCGCGCGACGCGCCGTCTCCAACTCCTTGCGCGCCTGTTCAAGAGATTCCTTGATGGTGTGCGTCCCCTCGACCGCGGCTTTCTCCGAATTCCAAATCTGCTCAAGATCTTGGTATTGGCGCTCCACCTCTTCGATCTCGCGCTCCACCGTCTGCAGACGCTTTTTGGAGGCCTCGTCGGTTTCCTTAACCAGCGCCTCGCGCTCGATCTTAAGTTGAATCAACCGCCGCTCGAGGCGATCCATAGCCTCCGGCTTGGAGTCGATCTCTATACGGATGCGGCTGGCCGCCTCGTCGACCAGATCGATGGCCTTGTCGGGTAACTTACGCTCCGTAATGTAGCGTTGCGACAGCGTCGCAGCCGCAACGATGGCCGGATCCGTGATCTCCACTCCATGGTGGACCTCATAGCGCTCCTTCAAACCACGCAGGATGGCAATCGTATCCTCCATGGTGGGCTCTTCCACGGTGACTTTTTGGAACCGCCGCTCAAGCGCCGCGTCCTTTTCGATATACTGGCGATATTCATCGAGGGTAGTGGCGCCGATGCAGTGCAGTTCGCCCCGAGCCAATGCCGGTTTGAGCATATTGCCCGCATCCATAGACCCTTCGGCCCGACCGGCACCGACGATGTTGTGAATCTCGTCGATAAACAAAATGATCTGGCCTTCCTGCTTGGCCAAATCCCTCAGTACGGCCTTAAGCCGCTCCTCGAAATCGCCGCGGAATTTAGCGCCCGCCACCAAGGCGCCCATATCGAGCACGAGCAGGCGCCTACCCTTCAGAGCCTCCGGCACCTCGGTATTGACGATACGCTGGGCAAGCCCTTCCACGATCGCCGTCTTGCCGACACCGGGTTCACCGATGAGGACCGGATTGTTCTTGGTCCGCCGCTGTAGGACCTGGATCGTACGGCGGATTTCCTCATCGCGGCCGATTACTGGATCAAGCTTACCCTGTTCAGCACGTTCGGTAAGATCGATGGTGTATTTTTCAAGCGCCTGCCGCTGCTCCTCGGCATTCGGATCGGCAATCTGCTCTCCCCCACGCAATTCATCGATCGCCTTCTCCAAGGCGGCCTTCTCAGCCCCGGCTCGGATCAAAATCTCCCCTAAACGGGTACGGCCGTCTGCGACGGCTGCCAGCACCAACAGCTCGCTCGATATATATTGATCTTTGCGCTGCTGGGCAAGCTTGTCAGAGAGATTAAGCAGGCGCGCGAGCCCTTGTGACATATGCACGTCTCCACCGGTGCCCTGAACGGTGGGAGTGCGATCCAACGCTTCGCCGAGTTGCGAGCGCAAGTAGCTGACATTGGCGCCGGAGCGCTGCAGCAATTGGCGTGCCACTCCCCCTTCCTGATCCAGCAGGGCGATCATTAAGTGCTCGGGTTCAATAAACTGATGATCGCGTCCTACCGCCAGTGATTGCGCATCGGCGATCGCCATCTGGAATTTGGTCGTCAATTTATCCATGCGCATAAGCAAAGCCTCAAATTCAGATTTTTACTCACTAGAATCAAAGATGGGGAAAAAAGCGGTTATTTCAACGGATCCCCGCCAAGACATACCTTAGTAAAATCACCCCCATATAAAGGATCGGAGCAGAGAGTGGCTTACCAGGACGATAGGTCGCCCGATGGCGGTCTGCAAGCCACCGAGTTCCCATCTAGGAAATATTTACGGCGAGCTTAAGTCAGCCAGATCAGGCTGGCCATCCGACCTGTGCGTCCATCCCGCCGGTAGGAGTAAAAACGCCCTGCGTCGGTGACCGTGCAAAACCCACCGCCGTAGACGCTCTCTACACCACAGCGTCGGAGCCGATGGCGTGCAAGACAATAGAGATCCGCCAGCCAGCGCCCGTGCGCTGCAGCGCGGAAAGCTGTGGAAAGGCCAGAGTCAAAGGCTACAAAGGCGGCACGTACCTCACTACCCACCTCGAAAGCCTGCGCACCTATAGCCGGCCCCAACCAGGCCAACAGGTAGGCACTGGGCATGCCGAGCGCGGCCTGCGTCGCCTCGATTACCCCGGCGACAAGGCCACGCCAACCCGCATGAACCAGAGCCACCCGGCGACCATCCCGGTCGCAAAAGAAAACCGGCAGGCAATCGGCCGTCTGGATAGCGCAAACGACGCCGGCTCGCATTGTCCATGCCGCATCCGCTGCGGTGATATCGCGCCTTATCTGCTCGGCAGCAACCACTTCGACACCATGCACCTGATGCAGCCAGCGCGGCTCCTCCGGCAGCGCGAGCCCGGACCGCAGCCGTCGGCGGTTCTCGGCCACATGCTCCTGGCAATCCCCGTTACGGACTCCCAGATTGAACGATGCATACGGCGGTTGACTCACACCACCGCGACGCGTAGTGACCACCGCCCGAACACCCGCCGGCGCGGGCCAATCCGGAATCAAACAAGGTGCCGCTTCAGGCACGATTTAACTCCTCGCACTCGGCGCGATTACAAAGACGCTGGGAAAAACGGTATTGGCAAAATTCGGCGGCCGGACTGACTATAGGTCGCCCGGACTCGGCCTACCAGGCTACCGGGATATATTTGGAACGCGCCTTACAAAAGCCGTACCAGACTCGCCTCCCAGACATCGGCACTCACTTTGGTAGCTGCACCGCCTCTATCGGCAGTCGCGCAAAACCTCCAACAGGTGCGCATAATCGGCAGGCAAAGGAGTGTACCAACCCACGGCTTGGCCCGTAGCCGGGTGCACCAACCGCAGCTCCATCGCGTGCAGTGCCTGGCGCCGGAAGCCACTCAACGCGGCAATGAACTCCTTGCTCGCGCCCTTAGGGAGCCGGCTCCGACCACCGTAGACTGGATCGCCAACGATCGGTTGGCGCAGCCAAGCCATATGCACTCGTATCTGATGCGTGCGCCCGGTCTCTAGACTGCAGCGCAGCAGCGTATGAGCCGCAAAACGTTCCACCACCCGAAAATGCGTTACCGCCGCTCGGCCATCCCCACGCACAGCCATACGCGTGCGATCCCACCGATGCCGGCCGATCGCGGCTGCCACCCGGCCACCGCTAGTAACTACCGCCGAGACCAGCGCCAGATAGTCCCTTTTCACGCTCCGGGCTTGCAGTTGCTCGACCAGCAGTTTATGCGAGGTCAAATTCCGAGCCACTACCATGAGCCCCGAAGTCCCCCTGTCCAAGCGATGCACGATACCGGCGCGCGGCAATCCCGCCAAACGTGGGTCATAATGGAGTAAAGCATTCTGCAAAGTGCCGCCTGCGTGACCGGCGCCGGGATGCACGATGAGGCTGGGCGGCTTGTCGATCACCAACAGGCTCTCATCCTCGTAGAGGATACGCAGCGCGATCGGTTCAGGCACTACCGTGCCTTCTTCCTCGAGTAGGACACTCAGGCACACCTGCTCGCCGCCGCATACAGCGTCCTTGGCACGCGGCACAGCCGCATCCACCGTAATCGCACCGGATTTCAGCCAGGCCTGCAGGCGACTGCGGGAGTATTGTGGGAATATGGCGGCAAGCGCACGATCAAATCGTTGACCGGCTTGCTCAGGGGGAATGATTGCAGTGCGCTCGATTCGCTCGCTCACAGCGCTGGGCGAACCCCATACTTTCCCTTACAATGGAGTGTCTTGCACACGGTTAACACGTCAAACCCTACTTACGTATGATCAAGCTGCTGTTGCCCGTCTTCGTCACCGTGCTCATCACGCTAATAGGCTGCACCAGCAATCCCGCCGCGGAAGAACCCGAGCAAGGGCAACAAGCCTCCACGCTGTATGATAAAGCGCGCGAGTCGCTCGATGCCGGCGACTACGCAGCGGCTGTAAAACGATTAGAAGATCTGCAAGCGCAATTTCCGTTCGGGCCTTACTCGGAGCAAGCTCAGCTCGATATCATATACGCGTACTACAAAGCGAACGATACAGCATCCGCCGTGGCCGCTGCCGAGCGCTTCATACGATTCAATCCTCGCCACGCGAATGTAGCCTATGCTTATTATATGAAGGGCGTGGCGCAACAGGAGCAAGGATTAGGCTTTATCCAATCACTGCTGCACATGAACCGCGCCAAACGCGACCCGGAACCCTTACGGCAAGCCTTCTACAGTTTCCGCAGCTTACTCGAGGCCCATCCCGAGAGTCGCTACGCTGCCGACGCTCGCCGGCGCATGGCGACGTTGCGCGAGCTGCTCGCCCAGCATGAACTCCAGATTTGCCAGTATTACATCCGCCGGGGTGCCTGGGTCGCAGCGATCAACCGCGCCCGCGGTATTGTACTTAGCTATGCCGGAACGCCGGCGGTTGCCGAAGCGCTGCATGTGCTGCTGCAAGGATACCAGCACATCGGACTGCCGGCACTCAAAGAAGACGTGCGCCGCGTGCTACGCTTGAACTATCCCCATCACCCGGCGCTCGCGGAAAGCGGCTGAGGGCGGCACCGATTGCCAGGCTTGCACGAGCCGCCTAAACCGCCTGCTCATCCTCCTCACCCGTGCGAATACGGATCACGCGGTCAACTTCGGTAACGAAGATCTTGCCATCGCCGATCCGACCGGTTCGAGCCGCGCTGCTGATAGCCTCAACGCAGCGCTCGACCTGCTTATCAGTCACCACGACCTCGAGCCGCATCTTCGGCAAGAAGTCCACTACATACTCGGCACCGCGGTAAAGCTCGGTATGCCCTTTCTGACGTCCGAACCCTTTCACCTCGGTCACCGTCATGCCGGTAATACCGATTTCGGAGAGCGCTTCGCGGACATCGTCGAGCTTGAACGGCTTTATAATAGCCTCAACTTTCTTCATAGCCTATCGCCTACCCTACTAATGAATTGTCTGCCTCGCGCCTCGCCAAGCGCCGTCCGTTGCGCAAACCCCAAGAACATCGTGGCCGTGCCCATAGCACAAAGAGGCCCAATGCGTGGGGCGCCCAAGGCTTATCACATGGATACCGCGCCCTGGGCCTGCGCCGCCGAGCGTTGCGTTCGCTCCTTGGACTGAATCATGCCGACCCCATAGGGGCGGCAAAGCCGGGATCGATCTATTGATTTCGCTAACGCCCTCGTGCAAAGCCAGAGGTAATCGGATAGCGCCGATCACGACCGAACGCCTTGGTGGTGACTTTGACTCCCGGCGGTGCCTGTCGGCGCTTGTACTCGTTACCTTGAACAAGCCGTATCACCTCATCAACCGTCGCGCGATCATAACCATTGGCAACAATTTCCCCCACCGATCGGTCCTCCTCGACGTAGGCCGCCAGAATTCTATCGAGAACGGCATACTCGGGCAGACTGTCGGTGTCCAGCTGATTCGGACGCAGTTCGGCCGAGGGCGGGCGCTCTAGTATTCTTTTGGGAATGACCTCGCCCAATTCGTTGCGATAGCGAGCCAGAAAGTATACATCGGTCTTGAAGATATCTTTCAATGGAGCGAATCCGCCGACCATATCGCCGTAGAGCGTGGCATAGCCCACCGCCAATTCGCTTTTGTTGCCGGTCGTCAGCACCAACTTGCCCTGTTTGTTGGAGAGTGCCATCAGCAAGGCGCCGCGAATCCTGGACTGGAGATTCTCCTCCGTAGCATCGACCGGCATGCCAGTAAACGCCGGTTGGAGGGCTTCCAAAAAGGCCTTAAAGACACCTTCGATGGCAATGACACGGTGGCCGACCCCGAGGCTCCCTGCAAGCGCCGCCGCATCGACCCGGCTTATCTCAGATGTATACTGCGTCGGCAGCATAACCGTCTCGACGCGCTCGGCGCCGAGCGCATCCACGGCTATGCAGGTGACGAGTGCGGAATCGACTCCGCCGGAGAGTCCAATAATGACTCCAGGAAAGCCGTTTTTCTCGATATAATCACGTACGCCCCAGACCAGTGCGTCATAGAGAACCGCCTCCTCCGACGGGTCCTCCTCGATCGGACCCTCCAGCGCCTCCCAGACGCCCCCACGCCGGATCAAATCCACCGGAACGAGCCCGGGGCGAAAGCGTGGGGCGCGAACGCGCAGATCGCCGTGGCGGCCAAAGGCACACGATGCACCGTCGTAGACCACCTCATCCTGACCGCCGGCCATGTTGCAATAAAGCATCGCCACACCGGATTCTCCGATGCGCTCGCGGATCACCGCCTCGCGGGCAGCCCATTTGTATTGATCGAACGGAGAGGCATTCAAGTTGACGACGATCTCTGCCCCCGCCTGCACCGCCTGCGCCACCGGTTCGTGATGCCAGGCGTCCTCGCAGATGGTCACACCGATGCGGCAGCCGTCCACCTCGACGACGCACGGCGCACGGCCGGGTTCAAAATAGCGCGTGTCATCGAACACCCCGTAGGTCGGCAGGCAATGCTTGGCATAGCTCGCCTTAATCCGTCCCTGCTCGATTACGAGTGCGGCGTTCATCAGCCCCGTGGCGCTGCGCACCGGCGCCCCCACAATCACGGTCACATCCCGCACCGCACGGCACAATTGCGCAACCGCCTCACTGACTTCACCGAGAAAATCATCGCGCAGCAACAAATCATCCGGTGGATAGCCGGTCAATGCCAGCTCCGGGCAAATTACCACCCGCGCCCGCAACTCGTCCCGGGCACGGCAAGCCGCGTCAATAATCGCCAGCATGTTGCCCCGGACATCCCCGACCAGCAAGTTCAGCTGCGCCATAGCAATACGGAGGCAATCGTTCATGGCATCAAATCGGCTGCACGGCGACCGGGCTCACCCCACGAAAAACTCATTCATCGTCGAGCCGATCTCGGCCGGTGAACGCACTGTCGCCACACCCGCCTTGGCAAGTGCGGAAAACTTGTCCTTGGCCGTACCCTTGCCGCCACTGATGATCGCGCCGGCATGGCCCATACGCTTGCCCGGCGGAGCTGTCACGCCGGCAATATAGGCCACGACGGGCTTCCGCACGTTGGACTCGATGAACTCGGCCGCCTCCTCCTCGCTAGTGCCGCCGATCTCTCCTACCATCACGATACCCTTGGTCTGGCGATCCTGTTCGAATTGCCGTAGCACGTCGATGAAAGACAGACCCTGGATGGGGTCGCCGCCGATACCTACGCAGGTGCTTTGGCCCAAACCGACATCGGTAGTCTGTTTGACAGCCTCGTAGGTCAGGGTACCCGAGCGTGAGACAATGCCGATGGAGCCGGACTTGTGGATGTGCCCCGGCATGATGCCGATCTTGCACTCGCCGGGGGTAATCACGCCAGGGCAGTTGGGACCGATCAAGGTAGCATCGTAGTAGGCGAGCGCAGCTTTGACCCGGAGCATGTCCTGCACCGGGATACCCTCGGTGATGCAAATAATCACACGGATGCCGCCTTCGGCGGCTTCCAGGATCGCATCGGCTGCGTATACCGCTGGCACATAGATCATGGAGGCGTCGGCATGGACGCTCGCCACCGCATCATTGACGGTATTGAACACCGGCCGGTCCAGATGATACTCACCGCCTCGACCGGGCGTCACACCGCCGACAATTTGCGTTCCATAGCTAATGCACTGCTCGGCGTGGAAGGTCCCCTGTCGGCCGGTGAACCCCTGAACGATCACCTTGGTGCCTTTGTCGACCAGAATGCTCATGGTGTCGAGTCCTGTCCTGCCCTGCTAAAGACGGCTCACCGCGCCGCTGCGGCTACCGCTCGCTGAGCGCCGTCGGTGAGATTGCCGGCGGCGATGATATCGAGCTCGCTCTCGGCAAGCAGCTCTTTGCCTCGCTCGACATTGGTCCCCTCCAGACGCACGATAACCGGCACGCTGACCCCCACCTCCTTGACGGCGTTGATAATACCCTCCGCAATCATGTCGCAGCGCACGATACCACCGAAGATGTTGATCAGAATGGCCTTTACGTTGGGGCTCGAACAGATGAGCTTGAACGCCTCGGTCACCCGCTCCGTGCTGGCACCGCCGCCCACGTCCAAGAAATTCGCCGGCTCGCCTCCATAGAGCTTGATAACGTCCATAGTGGCCATGGCGAGACCGGCACCGTTGACCATACAACCGATGTTGCCACCCAGCGTGATATAGCTCAGCCCATGCTGCGCAGCGTGGATTTCGGCCTCGTCCTCTTGGGAGAGGTCCCGCATATCGGCGATTTCGGGCTGACGACCAACCGCTACAGCGTTGTCGTCGACATTGATCTTGGCATCCAGGGCCAGCAACTCACTCTGGGCGGTGAGAATTAACGGGTTGATCTCGATCAGACTGAGATCACGCTCGGTAAAACAGCGGTAGAGATTCGACATCATCTTTACCAACTCTCCGACCCGCTTGCCTTCCAACCCCATCCCAAAAGCCAGCTGGCGGCCCTGATAGGGCTGCAAACCGACGACCGGGTTGACACGCACGCTTAGAATCTGCTCTGGGTGATGGGCGGCCAATTCCTCGATGTCCATACCACCGGCGATCGACGCCATGAATAGGATACGCTTGGTCACCCGGTCCACCAGCACGCTCAGGTAGAGCTCGCGCGCGATATCGAGCCCCTCCTCGATCAGCACGGCGTTGACCGGCAAACCCTCGGCTGAGCTCTGGGCCGTTACCAAGCGTGTGCCGAGCATGGACTCGGTATGCCGGGTCAGCTCCTCGAGACTCCCGGCAAGCCGAACCCCACCGGCTTTGCCTCGACCACCGGCATGGACTTGCGCCTTTACGATCCAGCGTTCACCGCCGAGTTGCTCGGCGGCCTTGCGCGCCTCAGCGACGGAGCGCGCAACATAGCCACGGGGAATCGGAATACCAAACCGGGAGAAGAGGTGCTTCGCCTGGAATTCGTGGAGATTCATCTGCGCCTTTCCTCCAAGACAAGCCTCACTATTCTCACCCCAAAGCCCACGCAAAGCAAAAACGGCTCATAAGGGGGGGCACGTCGACTGCGCACCATGGCCGAGCCACCAAGCGGCGGAGGCGGATGCAGAACTGGAAGTCCATCGCAGAAACACAAAGCGGATAACGGCCATTATAGATGTACGTGTCAGGCAAAAATTCCACCCCAGATGTCCCCCGACACTATTCGAGGGCCATTTTAATGCTTGCCGGGTTCCGAATAACACCGGGCGACACGCGAGCGGTTGATACCCACCAGCACATTGAAAAAGCGGGGCGAGCCGATGCAAAGTCAAGCGCATGCAGCTCAGCAACCCCAATCCGTTGTAGCCGCCGTGCTCCGGGAACTAAGCGATTGGCGCCCATTGCGCATCCTGTGCGGCTACCGCGTAGCGGTCGCGGCAATTTTGCTGCTGGCCTTCGCAGCCGGCCAGCGCAATGAACTGTTCCCTCTGATCCACCCCGCGTTATTTCTCGAAATCTGCCTAGGCTATCTGATCCTTGCCTTGATCACCTTAGCAATGGCCTATGTGCAGCAACCGGCCTTCGCGCTGCAGTTGCACAGCCAAATTCTTCTGGATATCTTCGCGATCGCCGGGCTTATCCATGCCAGCGGCGGCTTGCAGGCGGGGCTCGGCATCCTGATGGTGGTCGCGGTCGCCGGCGGCAGCCTGCTTGCCGGAGCGCGGATGAGCGGCTTCTATGCCGCGGTCGCCACACTCATCATGTTGTTCGAGCAGGTGCTTGCCAAGCTCGCCGCGAACGCGGGACAGGGCAGTTACACCCAAGTAGCCGTACTCGGCCTCGCCACCTTCGCAACGGCGCTCGCCGGATCGATGCTCGCTCGCCGAGCCCGGGAAAATGAAGCGCTGGCGGCGCAACGCAGCTTGGACGTAGCCGACCTCGAAATGCTCAACAACCAAATCGTGCAGCGTTTGGAGATCGGCGTGATCGCGTTGGACCCCGGCGATCACATTCGTTTGCTCAACCGCGCCGCCCGAGAATTGGTAGGCGATGTGGATACCCGACGCCGGCCCTCCCTGGTCGAAGTCTCGCCTGGGCTCGCTGCGGCTTACCAACGTTGGCACAAGACGTGGGCCGATGCGCTCGAGCCTCTCACCGCACAACGCGGCGGGCAGGAGTTCGTGCCGCGCTTCCACCCGCTTGGATCGCAGGGACGGGCCGGCGTGCTGATCTTTCTCGAAAATCTCACGCAAATGCGCGCCCAAGTACAGCAAGCCAAGCTCGCCTCCATCGGCCGGCTGGCCGCGAGCATCGCCCACGAGATTCGCAATCCCCTGGCCGCCATAATGAATGCCGCTCAGCTGCTCAGCGAGACTCAAGACGCACGACCGGGTAACCGTCGCTTGGCCGAGATCATCTATCAACAAGGCAAGCGACTGAACACCACCGTCGAAAACGTGCTGCAGCTCTCCCGGCGGACCCCCCCCAATCGCAGCCGCATTCCGTTGGCAAACTGGCTGCCGACGTTCATCGCCGATTGGCCCGAGCAGCAAGGGCCAGGGTCGAACCGGGTGCGCCTCGAACTCGAAGGCGCCACCGTGGAAGCAGTGTTCGATGTCGATCATCTGCGCCAAATTCTTGATAATCTGGCGCGCAACGCCGTCGAGCAGATCGGACAAGCAGGTGAAGCTCCCCGGATTGTGCTGCGCATGGGCTGGGACCCGAGTGCGCACCCGTTCCTTGAGGTGGCCGATAATGGCCCGGGCGTATCCCCGGCAATTCGGGAGCACCTCTTCGAGCCGTTCGCCACCGGCTCGGCCAACGGTACCGGCCTGGGACTTTATCTCGCCCGGGAGCTCTGCGAGGCGAACCAGGCAAGGATTCATCTCAATGAGGAAGTGGCCGCCGGCGCTTGCTTTCGAATCACCTTTGCCGGTCCGCTCAAGGAGGACGATTAACCAATGCAGCGACCACTTGCACTGATCGTCGACGACGAGCCGGACATCCGCGAGCTGGCCCAACTCACGCTGGAGCAGATAGATCTCGAAGTACGCACGGCACCGGATCTGCACACCTCCCGCGCGCTGCTCACCGCCGAACCGTTCAGCCTGTGTCTGACCGACATGCGCTTGCCGGACGGCGACGGATTGGACCTGGTGCGCTTCATACAGAAACACTATCCGGATACCCCCGTGGCGGTGATCACCGCGCACGGCAGCATCGAGACCGCTACAGCGGCCTTGAAGGCCGGGGCATTCGACTTCGTAACCAAGCCGGTCGACCTCCACGTGCTGCGCCGGCTGGTCGAGCATGCGCTGCGCTTGAGCGAGTTTCCGGAAGTCGACCGGCGCTCGCGCAACATCTTACTCGGCGATTCCTCGGCGATGCAGCACATCCGTTCGACCATCGTCAAGCTCGCCCGCAGTCAAGCGCCCGTCTATATCTGCGGCGAATCCGGCACTGGGAAAGAGCTCATCGCCCGGCTCATACACGACAAAGGCCCGCGTCGCGACCGGGCTTTCGTACCGGTCAACTGCGGCGCGATCCCGACCGAACTGATGGAGAGCGAGTTCTTCGGGCACAAAAAAGGCAGCTTCACCGGTGCCTCCGTGGACAAGCCGGGTTTATTCCAGGCTGCGGACCGGGGCACGCTGTTCCTCGACGAGGTGGCCGAACTGCCCCAACACATGCAGGTCAAATTATTGCGCGCCATTCAGGAGAAAGCCGTGCGTCCGGTCGGCACCCTGCGGGAAGAATCGACCGATGTGCGCATCCTCAGCGCCACCCACAAGGATCTCGGACAGCTCGTTGCGGATGGTACCTTCCGGCGCGATCTCTATTACCGAATCAACGTGATCCAGGTCCGCGCGCCGAGCCTGCGCGAGCGCACGGAGGACATCCCGCTGCTCGTCGAACACATCCTGCGCCGCATGATCGGTGAGGCCAACCCCCTGCCGCGTCTCGACGCCGCCGCCCTCGCGGCGCTCAAAGCCTACGCTTTCCCCGGCAATGTTCGCGAACTCGAAAATATCCTGGAGCGCGCTCTCACGCTCAGCGAAAACGATCTCATCAGCGCAGCCGATCTGCAGTTGCCACAGAAAAGCCAGGAGATCCAAGCCCCCACCGCAGTCGAACCGGCCCAGAATTTCGAACTCGAAAGCTACCTCGGCGAGGTGGAGCGCGAGGTCATCGTCAAAGCGCTCGAGAAAAGCCGCTACAATAAAACCGCCGCCGCGCAGCGGCTCGGAATCACCTTCCGCGCACTGCGTTACCGGCTGAAGAAGCTCGGGTTGGAGTAGTCCGTCAAACGCCGGCAGGAATCTGGAAACACCGTATTTCGCAGCGTTATCCCGGCATAGTCCGTTCAGCTATCCCTCTAACAGCGCGTCACTGACGCATATGGTCACCCCGAGCGCGACAGGTGACGTAGTTGGTCCGTAACGGGCGCACGCCGAGTGTCATGAAATTGGCCATTCATCGATGAAATATCACATAACTTACTAATTTAACTGACATCGATAATAAAAGACGTGCCCTGCAGATTCTTTTTTAGAGGTTGGCATGATATCTGCCTAATATAAGTACACCAGCAACGGCGCCGAATACTTCTGCAGGGGAAGGCGGCGGCGAACCCGCCGGGCACTGTAACCGCTGTCTACAGGGATTTATCTTGCAAACACTTGGGAGTTGAATTATGCAAAAGGTCCAGCAGGGCTTCACTCTGATCGAGCTGATGATCGTGGTCGCGATCATCGGCATCCTGGCCGCCATCGCCATCCCGGCCTATCAGGACTACACCATTCGCGCCCAAGTCTCCGAGGGCTTGAGCCTCGCCGACGGCGCCAAGACCGCCATGGCGGAGTTCTTCAACAATCGGGGTTCGTTTCCCTCAACCAATGCAGCCGCCGGTCTAGCAACAAACGTGAGTATCAAAGGCAACTATGTGACGCAGGTCGATGTGATCGGCACAGGCACAGCGGGTGTTGTTGAGGTGACCTATGGGAACGACGCTAACAGTAACATCACTGGCGACACGCTCCTGCTCTCCGCCGTGACCAGCGACGGCGGCAGCTTGGCCTGGACTTGTAAGAGCACCACGCTCGCCTCCAAGTACGTGCCCACGAACTGCCGCTGATTTCGGGCTTGGGAACGGCGGCTTGGCGTTCGACACGAGCCCCACATCCGGTGGGGCTCTTTTTTTCCAGCGGCCACCGCTTGGCAAGCACTCGATAACAGCGCTAAAAAGGTAGGCAAGCCATGCGAACGATTGCCCGGGGCTTTACTCTCATCGAGTTGATGATCGTGGTCGCGATCATCGGCATCCTGGCCGCCATCGCCATCCCAGCCTATCAGGACTACACCATCCGCGCCCAGGTCTCCGAAGGTCTGAGCCTGGCCGAATCGGCCAAGACCGCGGTGATGGAATTCTACAGCCTCTACTCCCGTCTGCCGGGCAGTAACGCCTCGGCGACTCTGCCGGCGGCGGCAAGCATCGGCGGCAACTACGTCGATCGCGTGCAGATCAACGCCGGGGTGATCGATATCCGCTACGGCCACCGCGCCAACGCCCTCATCACCGGGCAGAACCTGCTGCTCTCGGCGGCCAGTGCCTCCGGCAACCTGATCACCTGGACCTGCCGGTCCAACTCGATCGCCCGGCGCTACCTGCCGCTGAGCTGCCGCTGAATGAACACCCACCGGTTCGCGCTCGCGCGGTGAGACCGAGCGGCACCATGTCAATACGTGGTTTACTGGCCATCAGTGCGGCACTGGCAGGCGTCCTTCTGGTGACGGCGCTGGTCTACTGGCCTGGGCTTACAGGCGGATTCGCGCTCGATGATTTTCCGAATCTTGTCGACAATCCGGCACTGATCCAGGACACACTCGCGCCGGCCGCGCTTTGGCGTGCGGCCTTCTCCATGGAGGCCGGACCGACCGGGCGGCCGCTCGCCATGCTGAGCTTCGCGCTCGAAGCGCACGCCTTCGGCCTCGATCCCCGGATGATGAAACTCACTAACCTCGGCCTTCACCTGCTCAACGGAGTGCTCGTTTTCCTGCTGCTGCGCCGCATCCTGCGCCTTGTAAGAGCCGATGAGATTCCGACTACGCCCGCATGGAGCCGGCCGGAGGCCGTGGCGGTCTTCGTCACCGCCGCCTGGCTGCTCGCTCCGATCAACCTCACGGCGGTACTCTACGTCATCCAGCGCATGGAAAGCCTTGCCGCGCTGTTTACGCTCGCCGGCCTGGTCGCCTATATCGCCGGGCGTGAGCGCATGCACCGTGGCCAGCCCGGCGGCACGGGTTTGATCTGGCTGGGCGTTGCCGGCGGGAGCGTGCTCGGGATACTCGCCAAGGAGAACGCGGCGCTGCTACCAGTGTATGCCTTGCTGCTCGAAATCGTGCTGTTTCACGCGCGCACACGCAGCGGGCGAATCGATCGGCCGGTCGTGTTGCTATTCGTCGTGACCCTCGTTGTTCCCGCCCTGCTGGGTCTCGCCTGGCTGCTCCCCGGGGTGCTCTCCGGAAGCGCTTACGCGAACCGCCCCTTTGATCTCAGCCAACGACTGTGGACGCAAGGCCGGGCACTGTGGAGCTACCTCGGCTGGATTCTGATCCCCAACCTCCAATCTTTGTCGCTCTATCACGACGCTTATCCGCTCTCCACCGGCTGGCGGCGCCCGCTCACCACTTTGCCGGCGGCGCTGGGATTGACGGGGCTGCTCGGGCTCGGTTTTTGGCTCATGCACCGCCGGGCGCTGATCGCGCTCGGCCTGCTCTGGTTTCTCGCCGGACATCTGCTGGTGTCCAGCATCCTGCCGTTCGAGCCGGTCTACGAGCATCGCAACTATCTGCCGAGCATCGGCATTCTGCTCACGCTCTTTGCGCTGGTCCTACGCGAACCGCTGCAACCGCCTTTAAGGGCGGCACGCTTGGGGTTCGCGGTGTCATTGATCCTATTGTATGGCTTGCTGACCTTGCTGCGCGCCGGCACCTGGGGCGACCCAGTGCGTCTGGCCGCAACCGAGGCCGCCCGACATCCCGACTCGCCCCGCGCCACCTATGCGCTCGGGCAGATGCTCACCGTGACCGCGCCGGATGCGACCGCACCCCTATTCACGCTCGGCATGCAACGCTTCGAAGACTCGGCGCGCTTGCCACTGGCAGGGCTGTTGCCAGTGCAAGCGCTGATTTTCCTGAGTGCCAAACACGCGCTGCCGATCAAGCCGCAGTGGTGGGAGCGGATGCGCCACATCATCGCCACGCGACCCCTCGCGGCGCAGGACATCTCAGCGCTCTACGCTCTGATCGATTGTCGCATACGGCAGCTCTGCCGTTTCGATGACCGGGAACTGGAACACACGCTCACCCTGGCGGCCCAAAAGCACCCAAATCGGCCGATCGTACTGACGCTCTATGCGAACTACACGGCAAACATCGCGCACGACTATGAGCGTACCCAGGCGCTGATGCAGCGTGCGGTCACGCTCGCCCCGAGCAATGCGCAGTTCTGGGAAAATCTGGTGACCTTGCAGATCGCACGCGGACAGCGGACAGCCGCCCGCGCGAGTCTCGAACGCCTCAGCGAGCTGAATTGGTTCGGGTGTCTGGATACGGAGTTGCGCAAACTGCAGGCGGCTTATACCGCCCAATTCGGTCACAGCTTACCTGCTGCTTCGAGCTCATCATGAGATTCCCGAAACCGGTCGATCCGACCTTGCGACCCGCACTGGCCCTGCTTGCTCTTCTTACCGGCACATGGTTTCTGTACCGACTGGGGTTGTCCGGCGCCTTCCTGTTCGATGACTGGAGCAATCTGGCGATACTCGGCAATCAAGGCACGATCGATTCGCTGAATAAAGTCATCAGCTACCTACTCTCCGGGTTTGCCGGCCCCAGCGGGCGGCCGCTCGCACTCGCGAGCTTCCTGCTGGATGCCAACACATGGCCCACTGCCGCCGAACCGTTCAAGCAAACCAATGTGTTGATCCATTTGCTGAACGGCACACTGCTCTCGGCTCTCATGCTGCAGCTCGCCCGCGCATTCGGTGCGCGGGGCGCACGCGCGGCCTGGGTCGCGGTGCTCGGCAGCGCGTTGTGGCTTTTGCACCCCTTGTTGGTGTCGACCACGCTCTACGTCGTGCAGCGCATGGCCATGCTCGCCACGAGCTTCGTACTGGCCGGCTTGCTGAGCTATCTGCGTGGCCGCACTTGGCTGTGGCGAGGGCATCTTCTGCGCGGCTATGCCTGGCTGAGTTTCGCCGTGGCCGGATTCGGTCTGCTGGCAGTGCTTTCCAAGGAAAACGGCGCCCTACTGCCGCTGCTTATCTTGGTGATCGAAAAAACAGCTGCGCCGCAGAACAGTCGCGGTTCTGCGGCGCAGCCGCCTCCGCCGGGCTGGCGGCTCTGGTGCTGGCTGTTTCTTTATCTCCCCATCGGCCTCCTGCTCGCCTATATGGCAACAGGCTTACCGGCGCTGTTCGCCGGCGAAACCGGCATCCGCGCCTTCACTCCCGGGCAACGGTTGCTCACCGAGGCGCGTATCCTGGTGGATTATCTAGGCGCGTGGTGGCTGCCGCGTCCTTATACCGGCGGTCTGTTCAATGACGCCATCGTAGTGTCCAAAGGGCTCGCCACTCCGGCCACCACCCTCAGCAGTTTATTGCTGCTCACGGGATTACTCGGCTTAGCCATCGCACTGCGGCGCAAAGCGCCGACCGTATCACTTGCCATTGCCTTTTATTTCACCGGGCATTTGCTCGAATCGAGCTTCTTGCAACTGGAACTCTATTTCGAGCATCGCAATTATCTGCCGGCCCTGCTCATGCCATTGCCGCTGACCTGGGTACTGGTAATGGGCCGATGGGGCAAAGCTCGAACGCGGCTCGCCGTTGCGCTGAGCATTGTGTGCCTGTTGAGCTTCGAAACCGGCCTACGCGCCGAATTATGGGGAACCCCGTTCCGGCAAGCGCTCGCCTGGGCGCGGGCAAACCCGGCTTCGCCCCGCGCCCAAAACCACCTCGCAAGCCTTTGGCTGAAAACTGGCAATACAGCGGAGGCGCAACGACTGTTATCCAAAGCCCTCGCCCGGCATCCCGATCATCTGGTGACCCGCTTGACGCTGCTTGGGGCAGACTGTCGTGCGGGTACCGTCACCGCCGCGGAGATTCAGGCGTTGGAGGAGGCCCTGCATCGCATCGACGTCAGAAGCATCGTGACCCGCTACCAAGTCGGCAAAACGCTGTCTTTTCTGCGTCAGGGCCACTGCTCGGCCGTCACGCCCAAAGTTTTCCAAGACATTCTAACCGCAGCCTTGGCGAACCCGGCAAGTTCGCATACCCCTCGCTGGCGGCAAACAGTGCTGCAACAGCGCGGCGAGCTGCACCTGAAGCAAGGCCAGCCGCAGGCCGCTTACCGCGACTTCCTCTCCGCCCTGCAGGCCAACCCCCGATTCGACGGCATACTAAGAGATGCAGCGCTGCTGGCGACCAAAGGACACCTGGAGCTCGCTCTGGCCTTGCTGGACGCGGCGCCGCAGCCCGCCAAGAGGGCTGACACGCCTTTCGGAATCGGTCTGCTGCGCCGTACTTGGTATACTCATACCAATTATTACGCCAATGAGATACGCCACCTACGCAAGCAGATTCGCCAAGAACTGCTGCAACGACCTCAGCATGCCTTATCCGAAGTCGGAAATACCTAACGGGATCGAGCAAAGAACATTCGGCGCATTACGGCTTTTGGCCTAACGATTATGATGGCTGGCACCACCCCCGAAGATGGAAAGTGGCGGGTAGAGGTCGTGATAGTTTTTGTGGTTTAACCCCGTGCCTAAAGCTCCCCGCCGCAATATTTGCAGAAATTTGCATCCAGGTCGTGACCACCGCGGCCACAACTGGGACAGGCACGCGTGTTGACGGACATGCGGCTCGCATTGGTGAGCTCCACCGTAACGATTCCAGTCGGCACAGCGATGATTCCGTAGCCCAACACCATCACCAGGGAGGCAAGCAATTTGCCGACAGAAGTGTGTGGCACCACGTCACCATAGCCAACGGTCGTCAGCGTGACGATTGCCCAGTAGACGGCCTGCGGGATGCTGTCAAATCCGTGCGCACCGCCTTCGATCAAATACATCATGGCCCCGATGATGAGTACCAAGGTCAGCACCGCGCCCAAGAAGACCAGGATTTTGCGGCTGCTGGCCATTAGCGCGCGTCTGAGCTGCGTGGCCTCGCCCACGAACTGCACCAGCTTCAGGATGCGAAACGCCCGCAACAGTCGCAGCGCCCGAATCACAATCAGTGACTGCCCGCCCGTCAGGATCAAACTCAGGTACGTCGGAAGTATCGCGAGCAAATCCACGATGCCATAAAAGCTGACCGCATAGGCGATCGGGTTGCGTACCGAGTAGAGGCGGAGTGTGTACTCAAGGGTAAACAACAGCGTGAAGGCCCACTCGGCCGTGTGCAGCAAACCAGCATAACGGGCGTTGATCTCCGGTACGCTGTCCAACAGCACGGCGCCGATGCTGAGCACGATGGCCAGCAGCAGGGCGAGGTCGAATGCCTTGCCAGCCGCCGTCTCGGCCTCGAAGATGATCTCGTAGAGCCGCTCGCGTAATGTGAGGTGGACAGTGTATCGCTCATTGTTCATCCGTACACCAGGATTATCGGGCGCGGTAGCTAGCTTACCGGAAGAACCGTCCTGGTGGAGATGGCCGACGGTACGTCGGCATGCCTTGGCCGGTATTTCAGGGTTATGGTGGGGCACGGACGAGTTCCTTTGCTGTCCGGCGACTCGCCCCCAATCTCCGAGGTCGCAATGAAAGGCTCAAGCACCGTGTTTCGCCGAATGCTCAGCCCTTGGGCGTTGCCCATTGGGCGCCGGGCGAATGGAACTAGATGATGTCGTGTTTGGCGAAATGGCAATGTCCGCCCTATACGCTTCCCTCGTCGGCGCGGCAATCCCGCCCGGCGGCATAACGGCGCGTCTCGAACATGGAGTGCCATTCCAGTCAGCCCTCTATTCATTTCCTGTTTATTTCGGCTGCGCCTCAACGGTAACCGTCAGGCAATACAAAATATTCAAGCGAGCCCAAGAAACACAGCCAAGGATCGTTCAACGCGAACCATCGTGTCACGGTCGATCACACCAATTCGGGATGCGACGCGCTCCCGAGGCACGGTGAGAGCCGTGTCGATCATGATCTGACAGCTTTAGGAGAAACCGTTCTCGGGCGTAAACTCTACGCTTAGCCGCAACAGCGGGGCGTTGACGCATCCCGTGGATAGCAAACAAACGACAACGCTTTTCAGTCCAGCGAACACATCGACCCGCAGGACTAAAGCGGGACGAGATTTACTGCCGTAGTGCCCCCATGCGGCTACGGTTACCACATCGCCCCGGTTCACTCCTCGTCAGCCCAATCTGCTGCAGCTTCGATGAAGTCAAGCACCTCCCGCTCCGCCTCACGCGCGATTGATCTGTTGCTCCTGGCGTCGACACTGCTCGGCAAAGTCGGGCACACGCGTATTCAGCACCCAAATCTGTACGGGACGAAGACCCTGGCGGCGCAGCTGCTCACGATAGCGGCGTTGCCCCCCGACGAGTTGCTTGGATGACCGGATATGGGCCTCAGCTACTCCTCTGCGTGAAAAAGTAACATGTTGCCAAATCGAATACGAAGCAGCGAGGGCTTCTGTGCGGCCTTTGGCAGAACAACAGACATTGAAGCGGTTTAATTGGAAGTCATGGATAGCGCGCTGCACAGCAAGCCGGCGCCGACTCGGCGAACCGCGACGTTAGGATTCGTTCTCCCGGCCAAAAACGAGGCGGACGCGCTGCCCGAACTGCTCGACCGACTGCGCGCGATCTATCCGCACACGGAGATCCTGCTGATCGACGATGGCTCGCGTGACGCTACGGCCCGGCTGGCACACGCGCACGGCGCCAGCGTGATCTCCCATCCTTACAGCATGGGTAACGGCGCCGCCATCAAGGCCGGCGCCCGGGCGGTCAACGCCGAGGTCATCGTCTCCCTGGATGCCGACGGTCAACACCGACCCGAGGACATCGAGAAACTGCTCGCCAAGCTCGACGAGGGCTATGATATGGTCGTCGGCGCGCGGGATCACGCCTCGCAGGCCAATGTTGCACGCTCGCTCGCGAACCGCTTCTATAACACCTTGGCAAGCCTATTGGTGGGGCACCGCATCGCGGATCTCACCTCCGGCTTTCGGGCCGTGCACGCCGCCAAGTTTCGCGAGTTCTTATACCTGCTGCCCAACGGCTTCTCTTATCCGACCACGATTACCATGGCCTTTTTTCGCGCCGGCTACAGCGTGGCTTATGTTCCCATCGAGACCGGCAAGCGTAACGGCCATGGCAGCCACATCCGACCGCTGCGGGACGGGGCGCGCTTTCTGCTGATTATCCTCAAAGTCGCCACATTATATTCGCCGCTCAAGCTATTCGCGCCCGCCAGCGTGCTGTTCTTTCTGCTCGGACTGGGAAATTACGGCTATACGTACGCCATCGAGGGCCGGTTCACAAACATGAGTGCGTTGCTGTTCAGTGCCTCGGTAATCGTGTTCCTGATCGGTCTACTATCAGAACAAATCACGGCTCTTATGTACAAAGACAGCCGCAATTCGGATGTTCGGTAAAGCCGCCAAATATCCTGGAGCAGCCGCACACGAACCTTCTCGGATAATCGTCTCCTTTTCACTCATTCCGCCCACAATGCGGCGATCGGAAAGGGCGCGAAATCGGACGCCTCGGCAAGCCACCCCAGCCTTGTCGATGAAGCTCGCCAGCAAAACCCATTGGCCGCGTAGTGGGGTATCTTCGACATGCGATTAAACTTCGCCGCGGCCGGTGACAGAACCTCGCAGACCCAGTCCGGACCACCTCGAAACAAGTGCTGCCGGCGCCGGCAATGTCGACACCCACTCACGGCGCCAACCGGCGCGGTCGGGAACGCAAATGTCTTCACCCAGGTGCGGCTCGGGTTCATCCCGTATCCCTTGACCACCGTGACCGCAGTGGAACGGAGCCCCAATCTGATACCGAGCGCCGATGAGGCCACTGCCGTGGCGTGTGCAGTTTGCCCGCAATGATCTCCCCTACGACGGTGGCTGGGCAGCGAGAAGAAGTCTTCGTAGCGAGCGCGACGCGGCTGCGGGGCAACCATTAGGCGTCTTTCTCGCGATACACATCGCTTCTCATGAATTTTCTCGTTCATTGCCGTTCACGGGCGAGTTACCGTCCATTACAACCAACGCGCTGCGTTGGTTGCGGTCCGCCCCAAACTTGCCGGGTATAAAGACGGACACGCCACGCGCCCCTGTCGTGCGATTTTACAGTGACGTAGTTACGATTGCGCCCGCCTGCATATAAGTCGCTATTTATTAATTGCTTTTTGAATTTAGCATAAAATTTGCTTATACGGCTTTGCAGAAAAAAACTTAATCGTCAAGGGAGATGACGCTTTCAATGAGTAGGTAATGAATCTATGTTGAATAAAAAAATCAGCACAATGGCTGCGTTGACTGTAGCTTTCGGGATGGCGTTGGGTGCGGCCTTTTCGGCACACGCTGCCAACGTCACCGAGTTCAACGCCGACACCGATGCCAGCGCGAATGATTTTTCCGTTGCCGGCTTTACCATTCTCGATTTCGTCGCCGAAGGGCGTATCGGGGGCCCACCGACCTTCGAAATCGACGTGGGCAAAAACACGTCCTCGCCCGCCGATTTCGACAGCGGCGAGCATGCCTGGCCGAACGGCGTTGCCGAGTCTTTCACGCTCAACTGGGACGGCACCACCGCCACGTGGACGGTCGGGGGCGACAGCGTGAGCTATTCAGCATTCGGACCGCTCGCAGGCTTCAACTCACTGCTCATCCGCACGGCAACACCGAGCGCCGACACCAGCGTCTCCTTCACCGACCTCATGCTGGACGGTATGGCACTCGGTTCATTCTCCAGCGTCTACAATACGGATGCGACCGACTCCAATCGTCTGGTGGAATGGCTCGCCGTTACCGATGCTGGCAACTTGGCGAACGGCTTTACGCTGAGCGGGAATGTGGCGCTTGGCTGGGGGGCAACGCGTCCCACGAACTCCAACCTGGCCTTTCAGATCAAGGGAACCAACACCACGAGCACAGTTCCCGAACCGACGACCGTGGCGCTCTTGGGTCTTGGCCTGCTCGGCCTCGGAGTAGGAGCAAAACGTAGGCACCATTGAAATCTATTTCAGCAAAAATCTGCGGGCCTCGCCAGAAACGGCAAGGCCCGCTTTCATACCACCCAATACAGTCATCATGGAACCTTCAAAACCACATCATAGGTTGTCTCCAGCGCCTGTTACCCAGTGCGCACCCCCGCTCGTGAAGCTCAACGGCACGGGCTGCGTGCAGCCATGGTACTGCAGCATTTTGCGCAGGCTACAATTGGATGAGCGCCGTATCAATTATTCAATAAAAAAACAACCAGCGGCAGATCATCTTCCACTTTTCGCCGCGATGAGACGAGCGAGCATTTAGCTTAGGGGATGCAACGGGTGAACATCCATTCTCGCCTCATCAGCGCGATTGCCGTAGTAGCAACGGCGGCGGCGCTAGCGAGTCACGGCATTTGGGAACTCGCCGTAGCAAGCAAAACCTCCTCCAGCACAGGCGTGCTACTCGAGCTGTCCTCCGCCACGGTGTTGGCGGCTTGGCTATGGTACCAACTGCGCCATACACAGCATGATCTTCGCACGACCCGCACATCCCTGTTGACACTTCCGCCGCCACGACCGGGCTTCGAATGGAACGACGCCACGGCGCGCGGGCGACGCCAAGAAAATCCCCTCCACCACGCTATGATCCTCGACAGCATAGCCGATGCCGTATTCGTCATCGATCCTGATTTTCGGGTCTTGGACTGCAACCGAGCCGCCGGAGTACTACTCGGTCGAAATAACGCCGAACTCAAGGGAATCGCTCTGGGAGAGCTGCTGCGAACACAACAAACTGCCGCTCTACTCGAAGCGATCAATGCCGCAGTCACTCATGCCGGGCGCTGGCAAGGCGAACTCTGCTTTGGCAGTGACCAAGACATCGAGACGGAAACCATTTTCACCCCGCTAACGGACAGCGGCACCGAACGACTTGGCACACTGATTGGCGTGGTACGAGACAGTCGCGAGCGCAAGACAGCCGAAACCTATCTCGGCTATGTCGCCAATCACGACCCGCTGACCGCGCTGCCGAGTCGATCACTCTTCCGTGATCGACTCGATCAAGTCTTGGCCCGCGCCAATTGGCAGCGGCGACAAATAGCACTGCATCTCATCGATCTAGACAATTTCAAATTGATCAATGAAGGATTCGGTCACGCGCAGGGCGATCAAGTCCTGCAGAGTATCGCGCAACGGCTCGGTGCGGCGGTGCATCGAGGTGACACTCTGGCCAGGGTCGGAGGCGATAAATTCGCCCTCCTACAAACGACTCTGCACCGGGCCGAGCAGGCTGCCTTCCGTGCCCAACACATACTGGATATCGTCGAACCGACGCTCACCGTAGCGCTTGCACGTGAGCTCAACGTTACCGCCAGCATCGGTATAGCCCTATATCCTGAAAACGGACTCGCCGCCGAGGAGCTCACCCACAATGCCGAACTTGCCCTCTCCCGCGCCAAACTGGAAGGGCGTAATGCTTATCGCTTCTTTGTCCACGGCATGGAAGAGGAGCTGCGGGTGCGCTGTGCGCTCGAGCACGATTTGGGGCATGCCTTAACGCACAATGAATTTCTGCTCCATTATCAGCCCCAGGTGGAACTGACAACCGGACGAGTGATCGGTTGTGAGGCATTGATTCGCTGGCGCCACCCAAAATACGGATTGCTCTATCCGAACCGGTTCATCTCCATGGCGGAGGAAAACGGCGCCATCATCCACCTCGGCGAGTGGAGCTTGCGGGAAGTTTGCCGGCAATTCAAGGCCTGGCAACGGGAAGGGCTATCGATCGGGCACATCGCCGTGAACCTCTCCGCTGTGCAATTTCGCTACCCGGAGTTCGCCTCTCTAGTCGGTCAGGTCTTGCAAGATGCCTCAATCGACCCTGCCTGCCTGGAACTCGAGGTCACCGAGTCGCTCGCCATGGAGAACCCCGAACTGGCGACTAGCCTCGTCAATCAGCTCAAACAGCTGGGCGTGAAACTGGCAATCGACGATTTCGGGGCCGGTTATTCCGCGCTGGGCTACTTGAAGCGTTTCCCCGTGCAAATGCTCAAGATCGACCGCTCCCTCATCGACGAACTTGCTACCAGCGGCTGCGACGCCGCTATAGCCATAGCCGTCATCGAATTGGGCCATAGCCTCGGCATGCGCGTGCTGGCCGAGGGAATCGAGACTCGGGAACAACTTGATTTTCTGCGCCGACACCACTGCGATTTCGGTCAAGGCATCTCCTTTGCCGCTGCGATGCCACCCGGCGAATTCGCAGCCTGCGTAAGACAGTTAACTGAAGTAGACAATACGCTCTGAGTGCCGCGCTCCGAAATTGGCCCTACCTCCATTTGAACAGGGAAAATCAAACCCTGGTTTATCGATGCCTCGTAGCTTTGTAACCAACGATTGGTATGGAGATAAAGGTTATGCCACATGATCATGGGAGTTATTGTCAATTTTCGTGTATGGCCGTCAGGCGGCATTCCTGTCTGACTGCTCCGTGAGTTGCTCGCCGTTATGGAACTCGACGTTGTTGATGACGAGTTCGAGTTTGCGAAAGCCCTGTATTC
>JAUILK010000097.1 GCA_030433275.1 Gammaproteobacteria bacterium | reverse complement strand
CTTCGGCTGGCTGGAAAAATGCCGCCGCTTATGGAAGAACTGCGAGCGTAAGATTAATACCAGTCTGCAGTTCGTCCATCTGGCGTTCTTGACACTGTTGCTCCGGAGATTGTGAACAGGCTCTAAGTGTCAAGTAGCGGTTCGCATGCAGTTGATCTGCTGGTTTCGTCTACGGAGCAGGAAATAGACCTCGCGGGCGATGTAGCGCTTCAGACAGCGAAGCGCCTCGAGCTTTGAGTGGCCTTCGCTCAGCCGTCTCTGGACGTACGCCTTCGTCCTCGCATCCGTTCGCAGCCGTCCGATGGCGATAATGTGCAGGGCGCTATTGGCGGCTCTGTCTCCGCCGCGATTGAGGCGATGGCGCTGGGTTTTCCCTGAGGACGCCGGTATGGGAGAGACCCCGCACAACGCGGCGAAGCTGGCTTCCGAGCGCAGCCGCTCGGGGTTGTCCCCGGCCGTGATGAGCAGCTGGGCCGCGCAGGCATAACCGACGGAGTTTCGGGAAATGAGTTTCGGGGCGAGCTCATCGACAATGGCGGCGATCATGACGTCGAGGTCGGCAATCTCATCATGGAGCTCCATGTAGCGCCGGGCCAGGGATTTGAGCGTGATACGATAGGCGGATTGCACGTTGCGATAGTCGGTGACATCAGGACGCCAGGGTGCCAATCAGCTGCATTCGGGTGAGGTGTCGCAGCTGCTCCCGCAGCACATCCGGGGCGCACACAATAGTGGTCTGGATGAGCTGTAGCGCAACGCGACGGGCGGCGACCGCGGTCTTGCGGCAGACGTTGAGCACGCGCAACGCCTCGATCACGCCGTCACGGATCTTTGGCAAGACGGTGCGTATCCCGGCAAAGGCTGCGTGGGCGGCATCCTCGGCATCGAGGGTGTCATCCTTGCCCCGCTTGCGCCGGTCAGTCCTGTCCGGCGCGGTAACCTCCAACACCTCCACGCCCACGTACTGGTTCAGGTAGCGCAGCAAGCCGGAGCCGTAGGTGCCGGTCGATTCCACACCGATTCGCTGCAACGCGCCGAAGCCGCGCATCCAGCGCACCAGGGTCTTGTAGCCGTGCCGTGTGGTCGGGAAGAACTCACTGCCAAGAACGCGATCGTGCTCGTCAACCACGGCGGCAACATGAAGGTCCTTGTGCGTGTCGACGCCACCCAACGACGGGCCGTTTCGCTACTGCGGGATGAGCTTTCATGGCGGCTCCTCCAGCTTCCGTGAGGACGGTTCCGCCGTGACCGATCGCCTGGACAAGACAGTAATGGGACAAGCGATCAGGCCCTTCTCGGGTCACTCGGCATCGGCGAGGCGAAACCTCGCCGTCAGGTGCTCCCGGGTAACCGACAGGTCCGAGGAAAGACACCGGATCGAGGTCGATCTGAGTGCGGGTCAGGAGACCTGGAAACCCTCACGGCACCAGATTCCCACGATCGGTCGATCGCTGTGAGAGTCAACCTCACCCGGGAGCACCTGGCCCGAGCATTGTTATATCTGAATGCAAGATCACTGACCAACCGCCTTGGCGCTGCCACACAGCCATCTCAACGGTTCGGATAACCATCTGGCGCTCTTGACGATGATGCATCGACCAACCGATCACGAGCTTGCTGAACAGCTCTATGACCACGCACAAGAACCGCTTGCCTTTATCCGTCTGCAACTCGATGATATCCGTAACCCACTTGGTTTCGGGCTCCAAAGCCATGAAATCCCGCTCCAAATGATTGCGGATACCCGGCGCTGGCAAGCCCGGTTTCCCACGCTGGCCTCGCCTCGTCTTGCGCGGCCAGTCCTGAAGACCATTGACGGCCATCAGGCGGGCAATACGAGTCTTACTGGCCGTCTCGCCTTCCTCGCTCAGATCTTCGTGCATACGCGGCGCACCGATAACACCTTAGCTGCCCTCGTGGATCTCTCGGATCCGCTTCAGCAGGCGCTCATTGTCGACTTGATGCGCACTGGATCGGCGACCTTTCCACTCGTAGAAACCACTGGGAGAAA
>JAUILK010000070.1 GCA_030433275.1 Gammaproteobacteria bacterium | reverse complement strand
ATCGGCGCGCTGCGCCGAATCCAAAAGCTCCCTCGGTTGGTGAAATCCTTCTTCCATCAGCCGGAGTGCCAGTACGCATTACCTGGCGATACTTAATGAAAGGTTAGTAAGTCGAAAAACATAACGAAGAAGGTTAGATCGAGAATACCATCAGCACGCCGCTCAGCGTATCGGCGGCAAGACTGTAGCGCCCCGCGTTGGGGCGGCTCGTGGATCGCCTCGAAGCACGTGCGCAGCAACCCCGGCATGGGCGATTCCGGTGTAGTGAAGGCAGAAGGGGCTACACAGTCGCGTCTTGTCTCACCACATCGAGCAAATCAGTTCCGAGAGAGGCGAGCGGTGACCGAAGCATCGGCCATTATCGACTGGCTCACGCTGCAGTATAAATCCCACTCATTGTGGTAGATGGCCTCACGTTACGGCAGAAGCTCATTGGTATTGACCGACGCAGCCGCCAGGTGAATGAATAGCCAGCCTCCAATCTGGTACACATCGTTGGCTGGCCTCCAAGGGTCTCGGCATAATGACCGTCATTGCCGAATATTGTGCGCAAATTGCTCCGGGGAGTACACTGCCGACTGCCGGACTAAAGAGTCCCGCAGCAGGGTGGCAACGTGACCCATCGCAGGGTGAGGTGACAGAACCCTACGC
The DNA here is from genome assembly GCA_030433275.1 of Gammaproteobacteria bacterium. Taxonomy (GTDB): domain Bacteria; phylum Pseudomonadota; class Gammaproteobacteria; order Nitrococcales; family Nitrococcaceae; genus Nitrococcus. The sequence continues at coordinate 10,137 of JAUILK010000070.1, read as the reverse complement.
TATAAACGAGGAGGCGGTTCATTTCCTATGGAGCAAATCGCGTTATGGGAACGCCATTGAGCATGCTGCCATAATGGTCAGTTATCTATAGAGCCCATATCTCCGAGCCGAACGAGCCGAAAACATCCGTTCCCCTTGCGTAGGATTTCCCTTTGTCGTCTACGAATAAATCGGGCATCCGCATCGCGATTCAGCCGGATGGCATGATTCACCGCAACGGAGAGCGGCAGTCATACTCCGAGCGATGGACAGAACTGGCGCAGTCGGAAGGCATTTCAACCGTTCCGGTTGACGTGTTTGCCGACGACATCATTGCTCAAATCGCGGAGTGTGATGCGTTCATGTGGCGTTGCCCGCCTTCGGCCAACCCACGCCTCTATGCCAAACGTCTGCTCCTGGCGATCGAGCATGGACTAAACATCCCAGTGTTTCCTTCCCTTCCGACCGGTTGGCATTTCGAAGACAAAGTTGCGCAATTCTATCTACTGGCGCTCGCCAATATTCCAACGCCGTCGACCCACGTGCTGTGGGACCACGGGCAGGCCGAAGCGTTCTGTGGCCGCGCGGAATATCCATTCGTTCTGAAACTCTCCGCCGGTTACCAGGCCACGAACGTACGGATGGTGCATAGCCCGCGCGAAGCGCTCTTCTATGTCGACGAACTGTTCGGACCCGGCCTTGTTTCATTGCGCCCGGAGCCCGTCTGGGGGCCTCGCCGCTTCCTCCGTCGATTGCGGGTGGCAGCCCGTCTGGCCGCTGGGCGGCATCAGAATCGACCAAACTCTGAAGCAGAACTACACCACGGATACTTCTATGCTCAAGAGTTTCTCCCGGGCAACGCGTTTGATACCCGCGTCACGGTGATCGGCAAACGTGCATTCGCCTTTCGTCGATTTAACCGTCCAGGCGATTTTCGCGCCAGCGGCAGCGGCCGGATTGACTGGAATCCAGATGCCATCGCAGAGGACGCTGTACGGCTTGCCTATCGGGTCGCAGATCGGCTGGGTGCGCAAACGGTGGCGATCGATGTCCTACGGCGCGGAGCGGAGCCTGTCGTTGGCGAACTCACGCTCTCCTATGCAAGCTGGGCAGTACGCGACTGCCCAGGGCATTGGGTCCTCACGGGAAATCCGGAATCGGGCCGTCTTGAATGGAATGAGGGACGTACCCTGGCCGAAGACGCAATTTTTTCGGATTTTCTGACCTGCGTCCGTCGGTCCGTGACCCGACCCGCCGATGACCGCCCTGCCCCACTTCTCTGGGCCAACCTGTCACGACCCGATTGCGGCCAATAGCATATGTAGTGTCATGGCTAATCGCTTTTGCCAAAGCATAGAACAGCGCAATAGGGTCGCGTCTTGTTTTAAGGCATCGAACGAATTAGCCTACCGATATGTCTCGCCCACTGCGAATCGAGTTTCCCGGTGCGCTCTACCACGTGATAGCACGCGGTAACGCACGCGAGGCGATCTTTCAGGACGACGAGGACCGACAGCTTTTCTGTTCTGTTCTCACGCGGGTATGCCAGCGCTTCCAATGGCGGTTGTGGGCCTATTGTCTGATGGACAATCACTACCACCTGCTGGCCGAAACGCTGCAATCAAACCTTTCGCGCGGCATGCGCGAGGTCAACGGCGTGTATACGCAAGCCTTCAATCGGCGACACCGTCGGGTCGGCCACGTGCTGCAGGGACGCTACAAGGCGGTGTTGGTCGACAAGGACAACTATCTTTTAGAGTTGTCGCGTTATATCGTGCTCAATCCGCTGCGTGCGCATCTGTGCAAGAGGCCAGCCGATTGGGCCTGGAGTAGCTATCGGGCGATCATGGGCAAGTCGAGCGCATCAGAGACGCTTGCGATAGCCGAAACCCTGGGGTTGTTTTCAACCAACCGGGGTGCCGCACGACGCGCCTACGCCCGCTTCGTCGCCGAAGGGATCGATCAGCCGCTACCAGAAATCAGGCAGCAACTGTATCTAGGCGATGATGCCTTCGCGGCGCGCATGGCTCAGCGTGCCAAGCGGGTATCCGACGAAGTCCCGCGACGACAACGCGCTCTAAAATCACTGGCGCAGTACGAACGCGAGACAGCCAATCGCAACGCCGCCATCGAAGCAGCTTATGCTAGTGGGACGTATACCTTGAAGGCGATCGGGGAACACTTCGGCTTGCACTACGCAACAGTCAGCCGCATCGCCCGACGCGGTATGCGATAAAATAAGATGTGGTTTATATGCTTAATTATGGTCAGAAAAAGACTAACTCCGCGTCTTCCCCGCTCAAGAATCTCGCTCTCATCTCTCTGCTTGCAAGCACCGCCCTGCCCAGTCAAGCTCAGAGGCTCCTAGATGATTCGAGCCTCTCCGATGCCGCTATCGAACAGCGCCTGCGCTTCCTCGAGAGTCGACTCGACGAGTCCAAGCCACATGGGCAAATTTGGTCGTATAGCTGGCTGGCCATCAATGGCGGCAGCATGATCGGACTCGGCGCTGCGGCCGCTTTGACCAGCAATGACGACGATCGAGTCAAAAATTTTGCGTATGCAGTGAATGCGGGTATCGGCCTGGTGTATATGCTCGCAGCCCCCCTGGAAGCACGCCTGGGTGCGGGCCCCGTCACTACGATGCCCAAACGTACACGCGAGCAGAAGCTCGCCAAGCTTCGCACTGCCGAAAACCAGCTGCGACAAAACGCCGAGCGCGCCGAAACGCGCTGGGGTTTATGGGAACACGTTGGCAATCTCGCCCTCAACAGCGCCGCTGGCGCCGCTACCGGCTTGGCCGCAGACCCCAAGGACGGAGCGGAGGTGGCACTGACTGGGTTCATCGGCGGCTTGGCCTTTCTACTCACCCAACCCGCCAAACCCGCCAAAGACTGGGAGGCCTACCAAAACCTGACGAGGGAGAAGACCCCCAACGTTGAGGTCTTCGTTAATCCGCTGCTAGGCGGCGGAACGCTCAACGTACGCTTTCAGTGGTGAAACCAGCAAACAGTGTTGCGGTCAAGTGAAAATAGACACTCGGTTAAGCAGCCCCGGGTATGGCTTCGAAGGCCGAAAGACTCATGTAACCCAGATGCGAATGCCGGCGGCGGCTGTTGTAGAACATTTGGATGTAGTCAACGACGTTTCGGCGTGCCGCATCCCGAGTAACGTAAAACTGGTGGTCGGTGTAGTCGCGCTTTAGAGAGCCGAAGAAGCGCTCGCTCACCGCGTTGTCCCAGCAGTCGCCCTTGCGGCTCATGCTGCACATATTCTGGCTCAAGAAAAAAACCGTTCTGAGCGTACATTGCAGCGATCGCATAGTGGTCTGGGTCTTGCGCAGCCGGCCGTGGCCCAAGCATGTACCCCACTTTATCGCAAAATGGCCCGCGAGCGGCGCTCGCCTCCCAATGCGCCCACGCCGCAGCCGCAACCGTCCGAACCTCCCGCGTGCTCGAGGTAAGCAAATCAGCATGTTCTGGCAATGGTCGAGCCCGCGCAGTCAACGGCAGCGGCGCGACAAACTGTTGGTAGGCTTCCGGTAAAACCGAAGCCACGCCACAGGCGCCAAAAAACTATTCCAGATCCCGCGCTCGCCCGAATAATGCTCCTCGCACCACCAAAGCTTGAACGTGCCCAGGGTGACGCTGCACATAACAAAGAGCAAGCGTTGCCCGCAAGATCCGCCAAACACCACCCAACGCTCTATGTCGAGGTATTTTCGCAGCGCCTCCATGTCATCGAGGAGGTACGCAGTGGTATTCCGCTCTAACACACCACGTAGGCGCGAGTGCCTGGCACCGGGTTAGTCAAAGCCAATGATTCGGAAAACTGTCGGGCGAAAAAACCGCCGCCGATACGGTTGGATCGATGCCCCTGGACCCGCCGTGCATGATGACAACTGGCAAACCGGTTGGATTACCGCTTTCCTCGAAATAGATTTGCTGTCCGTCGGAAGTACCGAGAAAACCGCTTCGGTATGGAGCTATGGCGGGAAATGCGCCGTACATCGGGCTTGCTCGGCGTAAAATTGCTAATCAGCTCGTCTTCGTTAGGACGTCAACTGTGACACTCTAGACCGAGAAAGAGCGAGCCCGAGATATACCCATAGGGCTCTCGGGCCCGCTAAAATCCGACTGAGTTACCCTCTTTGTACACCCCTTGCCACTACAAACACGACCGATCGATAGGCAAAGGAAGAAGGGATCGATCAAAATGTGCCACCTCTAATTGGCGGCTTCGGCTGCTGCCTGCGTATGGTATGAGATTACCTGGGCAACCTCGTTACGCGAGCCCAAAATTACAGGAACCCGTTGATGCAGATCGTCCGGCTGTACGTCAAGCATTCGCTTATAACCAGTCGAGGCCGACCCGCCCGCCTGCTCGACGAGCATCGCCATAGGACTAGCCTCGTACATCAGCCGCAAACGGCCTGGGCGCCCGGGTTCACGGCTGTCATACGGATACATAAAAATGCCACCTCGGCTCAGCACACGGTGAACTTCGGCGACCATCGATGCCACCCAGCGCATATTGAAGTCCTTGCCGCGCGGTCCGGTGCTGCCCTCCAGACACTCTTTGATGTAGCGCTGCATCGGCGGCTCCCAAAACCGTTGGTTGGACATATTGACGGCAAACTCACGCGTGTCGGCCGGAATCTGGCGTTGCGGATGAGTCAGAACAAATTCACCCACTCGCGGGTCCAAAGTAAATGCATCGACCCCGCTTCCGGTGGTCAACACCAACATGGTGGATGGACCGTAAAGCGCATATCCGGCGCATACTTGCTCGCGGCCCGGCTGCAGAAAATGCTGGGCCGTAAGCTCGCCACCCCCTGACGGGGCCGGTAAAACCGAGAATATGGTCCCTACCGAGACGTTGACATCGATGTTTGAGGAACCATCCAGCGGATCAAAGATCAATAGATAGCGTCCACGCGAGTGGCCGGCCGATACTGGGTGGATATCCGTCAACTCCTCCGAGGCCATTCCCGCCAGATGCTCGGAGACACCCAAACTATCCAACATCGCCTCGTTGGCGAAAACATCCAGCTTCTGCTGAGTCTCCCCTTGGACATTTTCGGTACCGGCGGTCCCGAGTACTCCTTCGAGACTTCCCGCTCGTATGGCATAAGAGAGCGACTTGCATATCGTGGCGATCTCGCCGATCAACGCGGCAAGATCCGCCTCTAATCCTGAATCCTGGCGCACCTTTTCATTGAGGAATTGAGCCAGGAACTTACCTTGGTTACGCATTGATCCGTTCCTCGGTTATCTCCGATCAGCCGAATCCCTAGGCCAAAACTCGGTTGGCACCATTTTGCACCAAGCGCTCGACCAGCGGCTGAATGATTAGCTCCATAGCCAGCCCCATCTTGCCGCCGGGAACCACGATGGTATTGCGCCGCGACATAAAGGAGTCATCGATCATGTTGAGCAAATAAGGGAAATCCACCTGTGCCTTACGGGGCTCTCGAAAACGAATCACCACGAAGCTCTCGTCCAATGTGGGGATATCCCGCGCAATAAATGGATTGGACGTGTCCACGGTCGGCACCCGCTGAAAATTGATATCCGTACGGGAGAACTGCGGCGTAATGTAATGCACATAATCGGGCAGACGACGCAGGATGGTGTCGGTGACCGCCTCCGGGCTGTAACCCCGCACCGAGGTGTCGCGATGGATCTTTTGGATCCATTCCAAATTGACGATCGGAACTACACCGACTAACAAGTCCACATGCTGAGCAACATTGACATCGCCCGTGACGACCCCACCGTGCAACCCCTCGTAAAAAAGCAAATCCGTATCGCCGGGCAACGCCTCCCAGGGTGTGAATGTCCCCGGCTCTTGATTGAAGGGGCCCGCCTCTTCCGCATTATGCAGATAGTAACGGCGCTTCCCGGTACCATGCTCGCTGTATTCCCGAAATAATGCTTCGAGTTCTTCAAAGAGGTTACCATCCGGGCCGAAATGGCTGAGATTGCGTCCCTCTTCACGTGCGAGTTCGAGCTGACGCCGCATCTCAGAACGATCGTAGCGATGGAAACTGTCCCCTTCGATAACTGCGGCGTTGAACCCGTCACGGCGGAAGATATGCTCCATCGCCCCACGCACGGTGGAGGTACCGGCCCCAGAGGAGCCGGTGATGGCGACGATCGGGTGTTGTTTGGACATTAATTAATTCTCCCTGCGGGCAGCGCGGGCTCCTCGCTCCAAACAGAGGCGCCCGGCAGCCCTATTCACTCGCTCAAGCGCTACTGGCATAGCGCTGTGCCATCGCCTCCAAGCTGACCGGCTTGATCTTGGCAGCCTGACCCGCGCAGCCAAAAGCCTCGAAACGCGCCTGGCAAATCTCCTTCATTGCCTTGGTCGAGGCTATGAGAAACTTGCGCGGGTCGAACTCAGCTGGATTCTCCGCCAGGAACTTCCGTATGGCGCCGGTGGAGGCCATGCGCAAATCGGTATCGATGTTTACCTTGCGCACCCCATTGCGAATGCCCTCGGCGATCTCTTCAACGGGCACGCCGTAGGTCGAGCCCATGTCACCGCCGTAGGTGTTGATTACCTCAAGCCACTCTTGAGGCACTGAAGAGGAACCATGCATTACCAAGTGAGTGTTCGGAATCCTTGCGTTGATCTCTTTGATCCGGCTGATAGCCAGCGTCTCGCCAGTTGGCGGACGAGTAAACTTGTAGGCACCGTGCGAGGTTCCGATGGCGATCGCCAAAGCATCCACCCGGGTTTTATTCACAAAATCGGCCGCCTGATCGGGATCGGTAAGCAACTGCTCTCGAGTCAGCTTGCCTTCGGCGCCGACTCCGTCTTCCTTACCTGCCATGCCGCTTTCAAGTGAGCCGAGGCAACCAAGCTCGCCTTCCACGGAGACACCACCCGCATGCGCCATCTCCGCCACCCGGCGGGTCACATCGACATTGTAGTCGTAATCGGACGGGGTCTTCATATCCTCGAGCAGAGAACCATCCATCATCACCGAAGTAAATCCGAGCTGAATGGAACGTAAGCATACTGCTGCCGAGGCGCCATGATCCTGATGCATGACAATCGGTATGTGAGGCCACTGCTGCACCGCAGCATCGAACAGATAGCGCAGGAAAGATGAACCGGCATATTTCCTAGCGCCGGCCGAAGCCTGCATGATCACGGGGCTGTCGGCTTTGTCCGCCGCTTCCATGATCGAGTGCACCTGCTCCATGTTATTGACGTTGAAGGCCGGAACGCCGTAACCGTGATCAGCGGCGTGGTCAAGCAGCTGCCTCAAGGTAATTAGGGCCATCTCGATTTCCTCCTCAAAGTGGCTAAAATTCCAAATAATGTTCGAATACAGGTGTTAACAGTCGCAGGGACGGGCCGGCAGCGAAGCGCTAAACGCTGCAGCAACCCACCACGCCGGCCATTCATCACGCCGCGCGAGCAAACCCCAGTCTATTCGGACAGCAACGCTTCCACAGCGGCAACGACTTGCTCGACAGTAAAGCCAAAATGCTGAAACAGGGCATTCGCCGGTGCTGATTCGCCGAAGCGGTCGATGCCGAGCACTTTACCTTTCGGACCAGCATAGGAGGCCCAAAGCCGCGTAGCACCCGCCTCCAAAACCAATCGGGCGGTCAGATGGGAGGGTAAAACCGACTCCCGGTAAGCTGTATCCTGCGCCTCAAAGATCTCAACGCTAGGCAAGGAAACCACCCGTATCCGGCGACCGCGCTCCGTAAGCGCTTGCGCCGCATCCATGGCCAGTTCGACTTCAGAACCGGTTGCAATGATGAGCGCTTCCGGCTCCGGGGTGGCGTCGCGGAGCACGTAGCCTCCACGCTCAATCGCCTGCAGCATTTTTACATCACGGGCTTGATGGGCGACGTTTTGCCGCGTGAGAATCAAGCATGTGGGGCCGTCACGGCGCTCGATAGCAGAGCGCCAAGCGGCGATCGTCTCCACGCTGTCGCAAGGGCGCCACACAATGAGGTTCGGGATCAAGCGCAACGAGGCGACGTGCTCCACCGGCTGGTGAGTCGGACCATCCTCGCCGAGACCGATGGAATCATGGGTCAATATAAAGATGCTATGCGAGCCTATGAGCGAGGCCATACGCAACGCATTGCGTGCATAATCGGAAAAAACGAGGAAGGTCCCACCATACGGAATAAAACCACCATGGAGCGCGATTCCGTTGATGATGGCCGACATGCCAAACTCACGCACCCCATAGTAGATATAATTTCCGTCGCTATCCTTGTGGGTCAGAGCCGCGCAGTCATCCCAATTCGTGTTGTTCGAGCCGGTAAGGTCCGCCGAACCACCGATCAGTTCAGGCAAATAAGGACCGTAAGCGTTGAGCGCGGCTTGCGAGGATTTACGGGTCGCCTCCTTGGCTCCACGCTCATTGGCGCGTGCCAATGCCTCTGCGGCATGCTGCGGCCATTTCTCCGGCAGCTCGGCCTGGCGGCGGCGCTCGAACTCGCGCGCGAGATCGGGATGCGCCCGCTTGTAATCTGCTAAGACGGTGTTCCATTCCGTCTCCCAATGAGCTCCCCGCGAACGGGCATCCCAACTCCGATAAATATCATCCGGGATTTCAAAGGGTGGGTACTCCCAGCCCAAAAATTCTCGCGTGGCCTGAATTTCATTCTCTCCCAGCGGCGCGCCATGCACTCCGTGGGTACCGCAGACATTCGGCGCGCCAAAACCGATTATTGTTTTGGCACAGATGAGCGAGGGTCGATCAGTGATCGCACGCGCCTCCTCGATCGCATGCTTCACCGCTTCGGCGTCGTGGCCGTCCACATCACGCACCACATGCCAACCATAGGCCTCAAACCGCAACGGCGTATCATCTGTAAACCAACCGTCAACTTTGCCGTCGATCGAAATGCCGTTATCGTCGTAAACGCAGATCAACTTGCCCAGCCGTAATGTACCGGCCAACGAGCAAACCTCGTGTGAAATCCCCTCCATCAGGCAGCCGTCGCCCAAGAAGCAATAGGTGTAGTGGTTCACCAAAGTATGCCCGGGACGATTGAACTGCGCCGCCAGCGTTCGTTCCGCGATGGCCATCCCCACCGCATTCGCCAACCCTTGACCCAACGGCCCCGTTGTCGTCTCAACGCCTGGAGTATAGCCGTACTCCGGATGTCCCGGAGTTTTCGAACCGAGTTGGCGAAACTGCTTGATGTCCTCCAGACTGAGTTCATAGCCGCTCAAATGCAGCACCGAGTACAGCAGCATCGCGCCGTGGCCGTTGGAAAGAACGAAACGATCCCGATTAAACCAGCGCGGATTGGCCGGATTGTGACGCAAAAAATCGTTCCATAGCACCTCGGCAATATCGGCCATACCCATAGGGGCACCTGGATGCCCGGCGTTAGCCTTTTGTACGGCATCCATGCTCAACGCTCGGATTGCATTGGCGAGGCGTCGTCGGGGCCCGCTGTAGCTCGCGCGCGCGCGGTGGGACCGGTCGGCAGCCATCGTCGTAGTATCCTGCGGCGGTTGCATTGTACGACCTCCTGGCAAAAGACACGCAGCGTAGCTGCTCATTAATGGAATGGTTATATTCGCAAAATTGATCTTTTTAAGAATAGAATAAGAATCGATATATTCTATTTTCGGATGCTACCCTAGGCGCTCCCATGGCACTACGGCCAACCAGCCGATTACCTTGATCTCTACCCATCCGCCCGGGCCCGCAGTCCTGTTCGCCTCAAAACCCTAATTTAATCTCGTCAGCCAGACGCTACAGCGGGAAGTTTTAGACGCGCGCAAACGCGCCGCGCCTTGGATCCCCCACTTGTGGTCGTCCAGCGCAGACTCGCAAACCGAAACGGCGCAGAATACCCATTTATCGCCGCTGGTCCAACCCCCATCCCCCTCGGCACAATAAGCCGCCGTATGGATCGGACACGAATCGTCCGGCCACTATAGCATTGGATGAGCCAGTTCGTGAGCATTATGTTGGAGTCGATTACGTATGCTCTCCTAATTTTAGGCTTGACCGGCCTGCTGCTACGCACTTTCATAGCGCACAGTCCACGACCGCTATCGACGCCGATATTGACAAAGAAATAAAATTATGTTAAATGCACCCCCCCCCTCTTCTTCTGAGGGAGGCACTGGAATATTGGTATCATTACAGAATTGAAC
>JAUILK010000069.1 GCA_030433275.1 Gammaproteobacteria bacterium | reverse complement strand
CATGAAGGTGCGCTACAAAGGGCTTGCCAAGAACGCCGCGCAGGTGTTCACGCTGATTGGCCTGACGAATCTTTACCTGGCGAGGAGGGAGTTGCTGGCGAGTTGATAGGTGAACTCCGTCCGCTTGTCCCCAAAAGGAGCTCTGGGGAGCCAAATGGCTCCGGATAGCAGCGGTCGGTGTCGAAAAACCGAGCATTTTTGCCCTTCCTCTCGTCGAAGATGAACGCTCTTGGTTTCAGGGCCGAATTGATCAGATGTTCCTTAGGTGAGAACGTAGGCAGCCTCATCCGGCGTCCTTTGAAAAGCTGCGATTGAGTGGCAGGAGGTCGATACTCGGCAGATCCTTTTTATCTGCGGGTTTATCTACGGGGGCGCTTTTGAAGGGCTGGGTCAGCTGCTCGAACGGCGTTGACAGGGCCGCGGCATTGATTTTACCGCCGATCTGTCGGGGTGGTACCGCTGTTCGAATTTCTTGGCCTACGCTGAGGCGGGCGATCTCATCCGTTATGGGCTGATGCTCGAATTTGTCGGGCGCTTGCCGGTAGTGAGTGTCCCCGATCCTCTGGATGAAGATGCGCTAGTGCAAATCTTAACGGAGCCCCGTAATACCTTGGTGCGCCAATGCAGTAGGTTGCTCGCGATCGATGGCTGCGAACTGCGTTTTACTCGTGGGGCTTTGCACGGGCTGGCCCAGGAAGCGCTTGTGCGCGGCACCGGTGCACGTGGTCTGCGCACGGTGATCAAGCGGATTCTGCTCGAGCCGATGTATCGGCTCCCACGGCATAGCGAGAGCCAATATCTGACCATCGATGAACGCGCAGTGCCTGTTGGATCGCGCCGTCCTGGTTCAATCAAGATTCTTATGAGAGTGTGCGGGTGGAATTTGAGCGCGGCCGCAGTGCCCACGGGGGAGTAGGTAAACTGCGATTTTCTAGCTCATGCAGAGTAGATTGATATAATAACCCCTCCAAGGGGAATTTCTCAATGGGCGCGATGCTCGGGTCAGCATGTGAAAGAAGCCGCTTCGCGGAACAACTCAATCATGGCTGCGAGTTCAGGCTGGGGTCCAAGCAAAAGGCGGGCTATCAGATAGAAATGAGCGCTGGCTGTAAATTAATTGCTGCGCGAGCATCGAGCGGACCTCTAATTCTCAAAATTCCAAATTAAATGGCTGAAGCCAAAGAGTGCCGTATGACGGACATCAGCGTTGACAACATCAATGTGCTCGCACAGGAGCTTTTGCCAACACCGGTGCAGGTGAAATCGAAGCTGCCGCTCACAGAACAGGCGCGCGCTACCGTGGTTCAGGGGCGCCAGGTCGTGAAGAACATTCTGGATGGCAAAGATCATCGACTGCTCGTAATAGTCGGGCCATGCTCGATCCATGACACCGTAGCCGCCAATGAATACGCGGATAAACTCAAGGCGCTGCATGATCGGGTGGCTGACAGCCTCTTCCTCGCCATGCGGGTTTATTTCGAGAAACCGCGCACCACCGTGGGTTGGAAAGGATTGATCAACGATCCTTACCTGGACGATTCTTTCCACATCGAGGAGGGACTGCACAGGGCCCGCGCTTTATTGCTGCATTTGGCCGAGATCGGGTTGCCGGCGGGAACTGAGGCGCTGGATCCGATCACACCGCAATATTTAGGTGATCTGATCAGTTGGACAGCCGTTGGCGCACGCACCACCGAATCCCAAACCCATCGGGAGATGGCAAGTGGGCTGTCCACCGCAGTCGGTTTTAAAAACGGTACTGACGGTAGTTTGGCCGTGGCTATAAATGCCTTGCGTTCCGCCGCGACACCACACAGTTTTCTGGGTATCAACCAGATGGGACAGTGCGCGGTGATCCGAACTCGCGGTAACTGCGATGGCCACATCGTACTGCGAGGTGGCAATCAGCCGAACTACGATTCGGTCAGCATCGCCCTGTGCGAGAGGGAATTAGAGGAGGCCGGGTTGCGCAGCAGGTTGATGGTGGACTGCAGCCACTCGAACTCCAACAAAGATCCTGCGTTGCAGTCGTTGGTACTAGATAATTTGATAACTCAGATTTTGGAGGGCAATAAGTCGATCATTGGAATGATGCTGGAGAGCAACCTTGACTGGGGAAACCAAAAATTGAGTGCCGACGCCCCGGCAGCGCTACGCTACGGCGTTTCTGTTACCGACTCCTGTATCGATTGGCCGACCACTGAGCGCATCCTGTGTGAGGCGGCAGAGCGACTGCGCGATGCCTTGCCCGGGCGGACGATTTAGGGGAACCTTCGTGATTTAATCAGGTCTCCAATAATTGGCAGCGAATGCAGCCTCATGATCAAGCCATATGTGCTGTATTACATGTTCGGGGCGGCTCGCTGAGTTAAGATGCAGGGCTGATCGCAGTGGCGATTGAGTCGACCCAGCCTTCGAGGGAGGGCGACTAGGGAGCCGGTTGGCGATCAAGCATGCCGAGTCACCGCCGTGTGGCGCTAGTGTGGAGGATAGAATATGGCTGACAAACACGTTTTGCCGGTCAAGGGCTTCGAACCCTACCGGCCACAAGAAGGCGAAGAGCACATGAACGAGGAGCAGCTGGAGCATTTCCGGCAGCTGCTCCTGGCATGGAAGCAACAGCTTCAGGAGGAGGTCGAGCGTACAGTCAGCCATATGCGCGACGACGCGAACAATTATGCGGATCCCGCTGATCGCGCGACTCAGGAAGAGGAGTTTGCTCTTGAGCTGCGTACCCGTGATCGGGAACGTAAGCTGATTCGCAAGATCGATGAGACACTTGAGCGAATTCGCAAGGATGATTACGGTTTTTGCGATCAATGCGGTGTGGAGATCGGCCTGCGCCGGCTGGAGGCCCGTCCAACCGCCACCTTGTGTATTGACTGTAAAACCTTGGAGGAGATTCGGGAAAAGCAGCGGGTGGCTTGAAAAACGGCTATGGGCGCAAGCTAACAATGATGGCGGTCGTGGCCAAGGGTCCACTCCGGTGGGGCCCTTGGCGAGAGGCCAATGGTAACGCAGGCGTCAAGCTAGCTCAGAGGCCTGCCTCATACATTGTGTTCAGGGAGTATATCGTAGCGCTGCTGGATTGCTCGGACAGATAATCATACCCTTCTCTTACAGGTAAAAAGGGGCGATGAACACTGGCAGGATTTTGTTCGGTAGGTCAGGGTGTTCATTGTCAATCTTCTCCTGCTAATGCCGCTAGCTGATCGGCGCGATGCCAACTGATCAGCGGATCGATGATCGGGTCGAGATCGCCTTCCAATATTTCATCGAGTTTGTACAGCGTGAGACCGACCCGGTGTTCGGTGACTCGGCTTTGCGGAAAGTTATATGTGCGGATGCGCTCGGAGCGATCGCCACTACCCACCAGTGATCGGCGAGTGGCGCTTTGTTCTTGTTGCTGGCGCTCACGTTCACGAGCGGTAAGCTTTGCTTGCAGTAATGCCATAGCTTTTGCCCGATTCTTATGCTGAGAGCGCTCGTCTTGACATTCGACAACGAGGCCCGTTGGTAGATGGGTGATACGAATGGCCGAGTCGGTTTTGTTGACGTGTTGCCCTCCGGCACCTGAAGCGCGAAACGTATCCACTCTGAGCTCGGCTGTTGCAGTTTCGATTTCCTCGATTTGTTCGGGCTCGGGAAGGACGGCTACCGTACACGCCGAGGTGTGAATACGCCCTTGGGACTCCGTTGTCGGTACACGTTGCACGCGGTGGGCCCCGGATTCGAATTTCAGCCGTGAGTAGACGCCTGCCCCCTCCACGCGGCTGATTATTTCCTTGTAGCCGCCGTGCTCTCCGGGGGCTTCGTTGATGATCTCGAGACGCCAGTGCCGGCGTTCGGCGTAGCGGGCATACATGCGGAACAAATCGCCAGCGAACAGCGCGGCCTCATCACCTCCGGTACCAGCACGAATCTCAAGAAAAATGCCTTTTTCATCATCGGGATCCTGCGGCAACATTAACCATTGTAATTGCTGGCCCAACTCCTCCAGCTGCACTTGAGTCGCTCGAATCTCTTCTTTAGCGAGCGCGCGAATCTCTGGGTCAGGATCCTCGCTGAGGGCGCGTGCGGAGGTGAGCACTTGCTCCATTTCCTGGTATTGGGACAACGCCTGTATTACGGGATGGAGGCGGGCGTATTCCTGGGACAGCGTTACGAATTGTTTTTGCTCACCGATCACTGCCGGATCGGCCAGCAACGCTTCGATCTCCTCGAAGCGCTCGCTGAGTTGCTCCAGTTTCTGGCGTAGCAAGCCCTTCACAATGTTTCGTCTTCATTTGTGTGCAAGCCGAGTAGACGGTGGCTGGTGCGGATCATATCGGGGTCACCGCTGCGCGCCGCCTCGCGCAGTCCTACCGTCGGTTCATGGATCAGCTTCTTGGTCAATGTGTGGGATAGATACTCGAGCACCAAGGCTGGGTCATCACCACGGCTTAGGCGTCGCCGCGCGCGTTGCAGAACCTCCTCGCGCAGGCGTTCGGCGCGGTGGCGGTAACAGCGGATCGGTGATACGGCTTGCAGCGAACGCATCCAACTCATGAAACGCTCGACTTGATCGGCAATGATCAAATCGGCTTGCCGGGCCGCCTCGCGGCGCGAGCGCAAACTGTCGTCGATCACCTCCCGTAGATCATCGACTGTGTAGAGATAGACGTCCGCGAGGTCGCCGACTTCCGGTTCGATATCACGCGGCACGGCAATGTCCACCATGAACATAGGTCGGTGCTTGCGCCGTTTGAGCGCGCGCTCGACACTGCCTTTACCGAGGATCGGTAATGAGCTGGCCGTGGAAGATACAATGATGTCCGTTTCCTTGAGCACATGCGGAATATCGGCTAGGGATATCGCTTCTCCATGATATTGCTCGGCGAGCTTGCGGGCGCGGTCCAAGCTGCGGTTGGCTATGATCAGTTGGGCGATGCGATGTTCCCTCAGGTGGCGGGCGGTAAGCTCGATCGTATCACCCGCACCGATCAGCAGGGCCGTCTGCCGGTCTAAGTCACCAAAAATTTGGCTTGCCAGACTGACGGCGGCGAATGCTACAGAAACCGGGTGGGCACCAATCTCGGTTTCACTGCGCACTTGTTTGGCCACAGAGAACGCGTACTGAAAGAGACGATCCAGTGTGTGGCGAACGGTACCGCAACGCAGCGCCGCCTGGTAAGCGCTTTTGGTCTGGCCAAGTATCTGCGGTTCGCCGAGTACGAGTGAATCGAGCCCTGAAGCGACGGTGAGTAAGTGCCGTACAGCGGCTTCGCCGTCGAGCAAGTACAAATATTGTTCCAGCCAGCCTGGACTCAGGCGATGAGTGTGCTCCAGCCAGCGTTGTAAGATCTCTGGCGTAGCCTCCGGTGCCAAGACGGCATAGAGTTCGGTACGGTTACAGGTTGATAAGAGGACAGCCTCGTCGACTCCCGGACGTTCCACTAGGTTGCAGACGGCTTCCTCGAGGCACTCCGAAGGGAAGACAATCCGTTCACGGATTTCAACGGGCGCACTCTTATGGCTCAGTCCAAGGGTTACCATGGGCATGGGGTACTGGGCGGAAGGCAAACCGTGAATTGTAGGGGTATGCCGTTCGAATACAAGCGCTGCAGCATCGCTGCGCTGGTAAATGGCATTTATAGTCGATTTGGGCACGGATCGCCGCTCGTAGTAGGCCTTACGGTACAGTTATCATAACAAGCTTTTGCGATTGCGCAGCGCCCTGGAGTGGCCTCAAGAGGAAACCCATGCATCGTTGTCTCGTTTTCCTAGTGTTACTGCTGTTGGGTGGTTGTACGGTGTTGCGGGGGCCGCAGCCAACGCGCCTGGAGGAGTCGGGCGCAGCGACCGACCGGGCTTCAGAGGCGAAAGCCGACTTGCTATACCATCTTATGGTGGCTGAACTGGCCGGCAGTCGCGGTGATTTAGCCCGGGCGGCGAGTGATTACTTGGCGGCGGCTCGGCTCGGCTCAGATCCGGCTGTGGCGGAGCGTGCTACGCGAATCGCATTGCTGGCCAAGCGTGAGGAACTGGCGCTGGCAGCAGCTGATCGCTGGCGCGAGTTGTTGCCCAACTCCCTCGAGGCTCAGCAAACCGTGGGTTTGCTGAGCGTGCGCCGTGGCGAGCTGGACAAAGCCGTGACAGCTCTCGCGGGCACCGTGCAGGCAGCACCGGGTGGTCCGGCGCAGGGTTTGGAGAGCCTGTCGGCCATGCTCTCTCAGGAAGCCGACAATCCTGCGGCGCTGCAAGTTATGCAACGGGTCGCTGCGGAGTATCCCAAAAACCGGGCCGCGTACTATGCGTTCGCACAAGTGGCATTGCAGGCGCAACGGCCCGCTGCTGCGCTTACCGCACTGAACGAGGCGATTGCGTTGTCGCCGCAGTGGCGCGCGGCGCATTTGCTCAGAGTGGAGACTTATCTCAGGCTTGAGCGCCCGGAGGCCGCGCTTGATGATATCAGTGGTTTGCTGCGCAGCAGCCCGCAGGACTATGATTTGCGGCTACGCTATGCTCATACTTTGATCAGCCTGTCACGTACCCGTGAGGCGCTTGCTGAGTTCCGCAAGCTACTGCAGCGCCAGCCGGACGATGCTCGCGCGCTCTATCCTGCCGCACTTCTCGCCATTGACGCACAGTTCAACGCCCAAGCGAGGGCTTGGCTGCAACGGCTGCTGGCGTTAGGCGAGCGTACCGATGCGGCGCATTATTTTTTGGGGCGTGTCGCCGAGCAGGAGAAGCACTATCAGACTGCCCTCGGCTATTACAGCCGGACTCGTGGTACGTATCGTGACGATGCGCGGTTGCGGATCGCGGTCGTGCTGGCGAGTGAGGGGCAGCTGGAACGAGCACGTGCGCATCTCGTGGAGTTGCGTGGGCAGGACGCGCAGTTAGCCGCGCGCAGTTATGGCGTTGAAGGTGAAATCATGCGCACGTTGGGGCGGATGCAATCCAGCCTCAAGGCGTATGATGCGGGGCTCGCCGCTTTCCCGGCCGACAAAGATCTGCTCTACGGCCGGGCGATGACGCTCATCGAGATGGAGCGTGTGACAGCAGCCGAACGCGATCTTCGGGCTATTTTGGCTAAAAATCCGAATGATCCGCATGTTTTGAATGCGCTTGGTTATACTTTGGCGGACCGCACCGATCGCTTGCAGGAAGCCGCGCATTTGGTGGCGCGTGCCTATGCGCAACGTCCTCACGATCCGGCCGTCATCGACAGCATGGGCTGGCTCGCTTATCGTCAAGGACGATTGCATGCGGCGCTGAACTACCTCAGTGCCGCTTGGGAGCTGGCTAATGATCCGGAGATCGGCGCTCATTACGGCGAAGTTCTTTGGAAGCTCGGGCGTCATGCCCAAGCGCGCCGAATTTGGCAACAGGCACTGCGGGCGCACTCGGACAACACGCTGCTCAACGATACGATAAAGCGCTTGGCTCAATAATGCGGGGACTACTCGGGGCCTGTTTGGTCGGGCTCATTCTGGCCGGTTGCGCGATACAGCCATCAGCCCCGGGACCGGCTCGGCTAGCGGCGTTTACAAGCCACCAGCTTCGGATCGCTAATCTCACCAACTGGACATTTACAGGGCGGGCGGCTATTCGCACCCCTCGTGACGGGGGGAGTGTCGCAGTGTATTGGCGAGAGCTAAACGGACATTATCGGATAGATTTTATTGCGCCTTTCGGTGCCGGTTCAGCGCGGCTTACGGGTGATGCGCAGCGCGTACGGTTGCAAACCTCGCGTGGCGCATCGGCGGTGGCTCGCTCGGCTCGGGATTTGCTAAATCGCTATCTGGGATACGACCTTCCGGTCGCGGCTCTGCGTTATTGGCTGCGTGGGATTCTTGCACCTGGGACGGTAGAGATGCGCGAGCTGGATCGACAAGGGCGGCTTGCCTCGTTGGTGCAGCAAGGCTGGCGGATCGAGTTCCGTGATTACGGCCATTTTTCAGGCGTTGATCTGCCGATTGCCCTGCATCTTTCCCGTGATCAAGTGGAGGTGAATCTGGTGATTCGGGATTGGGAGCTCTCCGCGTGAATTCGGTTGCTTGGCCGGCTCCAGCGAAGCTCAATCGCTTTTTACATGTCGTCGGTCGGCGGGATGATGGCTACCATCTATTGCAGACCCTATTCCAGTTTCTGGATATGAGCGATTGGCTTTACTTTACCCGTACGACGGACGGACGGGTGTGTCGGGTCGGCGATGTGCCGGGCGTGAGTGAAGCTGCTGATCTTAGTGTTCGCGCCGCCCGATTGCTCCAGGAAGCCTCCGGCTGCGCCTGCGGCGTTGTGATTCGCCTCGATAAGCGACTGCCTACCGGGGGCGGGCTGGGTGGCGGTAGCTCTGATGCCGCCACCACATTGGTGGCGTTGAACGAGATCTGGGGTACCGGCTTGGACGAGGATGCGCTAGCTGATCTCGGTCTGCGCCTTGGTGCCGATGTCCCTGTTTTCGTACGTGGTCGAGCTGCGTGGGGTGAAGGGGTAGGCGAGCGGCTTGCCCCGGTGAGTCTGGATGAGCCATGGTTTTTGGTTGTCGATCCGCGCGTCGCCGTGGCGACCGCGCGGGTGTTCCAGGCCCCCGAATTGACACGTAATTCACCGCGCATCACAATAAGCAGCTTCTACGCGGGTGGGGTTCGAAACGATTGCGAACCGACCGTGCGGCGGCTGTATCCGGAAATCGGTCGCGCCTTGGATTGGTTGGCGCAGTTCGGTGCAGCGTGCTTGACGGGTACAGGGGCGTGTATCTTTGCTCCCTTCGCGCAGGAGCACGTGGCGCGTAGTGCGTTGGAGCGCTTGCCGCGTCGGTGGCGGGGTTGGGTCGTGCGAGGGTGTAATCACTCACCGCTGTTGCGGCGTTGTCGGCTTTCGCGTTTGGGAAGCAGCACGTCGGGGGTGCGATGATCGCTTCGCAGAAGCTCACGGATTTTGAAGATCGCAGATCCTGAATGGATCTTATGAAGGGACTCACTGAGTATTTCAGGGCGTGGACTGAGCCCGGCGCGGCCTGATTCAGTAGGGTTTCAGCGCGCCGCAACGCAACTGGGGTGTCGCCAAGCGGTAAGGCACGGGGTTTTGATCCCCGCATTCGCAGGTTCGAATCCTGCCACCCCAGCCATTTCCGCCGGTACATCCACCTGTGTTCTGTGCAGAGACGGGTATAGATTATCGTGATCGAGAACGGACTCATGATGGTCTTTGCGGGTAATGCCAACCCGCAACTCGCCGAAGCCATTGCTGAGAGTCTCAAGA
This sequence comes from Gammaproteobacteria bacterium, assembly GCA_030433275.1. GTDB lineage: Bacteria > Pseudomonadota > Gammaproteobacteria > Nitrococcales > Nitrococcaceae > Nitrococcus. Next base: position 1,543 of record JAUILK010000069.1, on the reverse strand, counting down.
TCCGGCTCGGCGATGCCCAAGTTACTCGTTTCAGCGACGGTGAGGTCCAAGTCGAGATCAACGAACATGTTCGTGGTCGGGATGTATTCATTGTGCAGCCGATCTGCGCCCCGGCCAACGACAATTTGATGGAACTGTTGGTAGTTGCGGATGCTTTGCGGCGTTCCTCCGCCGCCCGAATCACTGCCGTTATCCCTTATTATGGTTATGCGCGTCAAGATCGGCGGCCGCGTTCACAGCGTGTGCCGATCTCGGCGAAGCTGGTGGCGGACATGATTTCGGCCGCCGGGATCGACCGGGTGGTTACCGTTGATCTGCATGCAGATCAGATTCAGGGTTTCTTCAATATTCCGGTGGATAATGTTTACGCCTCGCCGGTGTTGCTCGGTGATATCTGGCGTCAGCTGCATCCGAACAAAATCGTCGTCTCGCCGGATGTCGGCGGCGTGGTGCGGGCTCGGGCCATCGCCAAGCGTTTGGATGATGCTGATCTCGCCATTATCGACAAGCGCCGCCCGCGGCCGAACGAATCCAAGGTTACCCACATCATTGGAGACGTTCACGACAAAACGTGCATTATCGTCGATGATATCGTCGACACAGCCGGCACGCTGTGCGAGGCGGCTAAGGCTTTGAAAGGCAAGGGAGCGGGTAAGGTGGTTGCCTATATCACTCATCCCGTGCTCTCCGGACCTGCAATTGGGCGGATTGCAGAATCGACCTTGGATGAACTGGTGGTCACGGATAGCATTCCGCTCGGCGACCGCGCGCAAAGCTGTAATAAGATTCGTCAGCTCAGCTTGGCCGAGATGTTGGCCGAAACTATGCGCCGAGTGAACAATGACGAGTCGGTCAGTGAGTTGTTCGTGGAATAAAACGACTCTTCACCACGCCAGTGGGATGCTGAGCGGAAAGGGTCGAGATATATAAGTCTTTGTAGAGTTGAACTGGTAATGGCAGAGGTGCCAAACCGGGTCGCGGGGGAGGCACGAGCCGCTGCAAGGCGGTCTGGTAACGAGGAGCAACACAGAAATGAGCGTGGAGCTAAAGCTGGATGCCACAGTACGCACGGATCAGGGTAAAGGTGCGAGCCGCCGCCTGCGCCGAGCGAAGAAACTGCCGGCCATCCTCTATGGGGCCAAAAAGGATGCGGTTGCCTTAACGCTGGATGAAGAGCAGGTCATGCGGTTGATGCGGAACGAGGCTTTTTTCTCGCAGATCATCGACATCAGCCTTGATGGTGCTACGGAGCATGCGATTCTGAAGGACCTGCAGCGTCATCCCGTCAAGCCACTCGTGGTCTTGCACATGGACCTGCAGCGCGTCACGGCAGGGCAGAAGCTACGCCAACGTGTGCCGTTGCATTTCATCAACGAAGATAAAGCGGTGGGCATAAAGCAGGGTGGTACCATGCACCACGATCTTATTGACGTCGAGATCGAATGTCTTCCCAGGCATTTGCCGGAATACATCGAGGTCGATATCGCCACCTTGGGTTTGGATGAGGTATATCATCTCTCCGATCTTAAGCTGCCGGAGGGTG
>JAUILK010000068.1 GCA_030433275.1 Gammaproteobacteria bacterium | reverse complement strand
CGCTTGCGCGCGCTCTCCAGTAAGGGCCTGATCTGCTCAAACTGCTCGCGCGTAATGTCGCTGGGATAGGCTTTCTTCCTCATCCCCCCATTCTCGGGGATATCAAAGATCATGAACAGGCTCTTAGAAGGGCGTCCGAGGCAGCCAGTTCCGAATCGGTGATGATTAGCGTTTCCTGCAGCGGAACACGCTCGTCTGTTCAATGAGCGCCGTCAGCCACTGTGGCGACAATGTGCAGCATGCGAGGGATTCTTCGGCATGCTCAAGCGTGAACGGACAAACCACCGTCGTTACCGTGCCTGGGACGAGACCAGAGCCGATGTGTTTGATTACATCGAGCGATTCCATAACCCGAGAATGCGGCGTAGAGTCGTTAAGCAGGATCAGAGATTTTTAGCCGTTTTTAAACCGTCCGTGGAAACGGGGTAGAACCCGGCGCAGGTTGGGCGCCGAGTAGGAGATGCAGGCGTTTTTCATCTTTGCTCCGGACGGAACGGCGCTGGCGAGGAGCCCGGTGGAGTATTGAGCGCTGTTTTCAGGAGCGCAAGTCACGGCTGGGGTTGGATCAATACTGGATCAGTACGAGGTGCGCACCTGGACGGGCTGGCACCGGCATATCACTTTGGTGATGGCGGCTTATGCTCTGCTGGTCACGTTGCGTTGGCACCAGTTGAAAAAACCTACTGTCCAGCTTGGGCGGCCAATGTCCGTGGCCCCCTTCTAGCCGAGCGGCGCCGGTGATTGTGTCTCACGCCCATCGCCTGGCGACGCGGAGGGCCTGAACAGGCGTTACAGTGGTCCCGCTGGCGTTGGCTATGCCAACGCCTCGTTCAGTTTTTCCACTGGGTGAGACGGCAGCGAATCGCGGGGATTATCGTCGAGATGCCCGTCGATGATTATTTGCAACTGTAGCACTAAAAATATTTTCATTTTGACAGGTTAATATATTGCATTTTGCTCGGCTGGCGTTCCTGCTACTAGGGTTGGTGCTGCTGGTCAGCTTGCTCGTGCAGGCCGATCTCGCCGAGATCTGGTTTGAAGCGAACCGCATTGGGATGCAAGGCGTAGCCTTCGTATTGGGGTTGTTCGCCATATCGTTTTGGGCTGACGCAGCGAGCTGGCACGTCATTCTCGATGCGGTGCCAATCGACTGGCGCTGGGCGCGTCGTCTGTATGCCATTCGGATGGTGGGTGAGGCCTATAACAACATTACCCCGCTGGGCTCGGTCGGCGGTGAACCGGTCAAGGCTTGGCTGCTGAAGGTGAATTACGGCCTGCGCTTCAGTGAGGTCAGCGCGACGCTGATCCTTGCCAAGCAGACACTCATCATGAGCTTGGTGATTTTCGTTACGATTGGTTTCTTCGCTCTGCTGGACAACGGCAAATTTGGAGCGGAGTATCGGCTCGCGGCCGGTTTCGGCGCCGGCCTGATGGTGCTGTTCGCGACCATGTTCTTCCTGATGCAATGGCTACGCATATCGACGCGCGCGGCCCGCTTGTTGGGTGATACACGCATCGGTCGGCGCCTGACCGGTCTGCTCGCCTTTGCCGAAAATATGGACGCGCTGTTTGTGCGGTTCTACACTGAACGCCGGTTGCGGATCACCATCTCGATTGGCTTCGCACTCGCCAGTTGGCTATTGGGTGTGGTCGAGATCCACGTCGTGATGGGACTCCTTGGATACCCGATCAGTTGGTCCGAGGCCTGGATCGTGGAGGCGTTGGTGCAGACCGTGCGCACGGGCACCTTTTTCATTCCGGCCGGTTTGGGTAGCCAGGAGGGGACGTTGCTGCTGGTGTGTCAGACATTGACCGGTGACTCTACCGTCGGTCTCGCCTTCGCGTTGGTACGCCGCAGCCGAGAGCTCATCTGGATTATCGGTGGCTTACTGCTGGCTTCGCGTTACCACGTGTCGTTGTCGGAAGTGCGCTACGCCGAGGTATCCGACTGACGCGACCTTGAGCGTGCCGGCCCATGTAGCGCTCTCAGATCGGTATGAGTCAGCCGAGGTGGGTGAGAGTGTTGGTCGATGGAGCTGCTTACGCAGGGAATCCGTATCGTCATGGGGCAGGGGGTCGCATCCGGCGCTGGAAGTCGACAGCGACGATAGCGAGCGTGAGCGGCGCACCGATGGCAGCGGCAACCAGGAAGCCATCGAGCAGGTTGAACACGATTACCAACGGCAACAGATATAATACGTCCTCGGCCTCGAAGCCGGCTGCGCTTATCTGGCGCGTCGCGACCTTACCCTGGCGATTCTCCAGCACGTTGCGAATCTGGAAGATGGTCGCTATTGCCGCGCCGGCGATGAGCCCATAGAGGATTGCTGGTGTGCCGAGTTCTCCGCCACGCAAGCCAATGCCGATGCCGACGAACAGTCCGACCGTCACGATCGCGTCCGCTGCCAGATCGTAATAATGGCCGAAGGTCGAGTACTGGCCGGTCATGCGCGCAAACTCACCGTCCGTGTGATCGAGAAAGTTCGACAACACGACAAGCAGAGCCGCCAGCAGTGGTTGCCGGCCTAAGGCAAAGACGATGGCGCCGAACAATCCAACGCTGAGGCGGATTGTTGTTAGATGGTTCGGTGTCAGCACGGTCCCACGCAGCGGTGTGACCAGCCAGGCGGCCAGCTGCGCATCCCACGGGCGCCGCTCAGCGGCATCGGTGATTTGGCGCGGGCACAGTGGGGACAATTTCAGGGACATCGGTCTCACGAGCGCTCTCGGCTATTTTGTATGGCTCGACCACTCGTCTCTGTCTCGCGACGTCGGGTCGCGCGCCGTTATCCTGGTCCACGGTACCACCGTGACAGAGCGTTATTATGGGACTGCAACGAGCCGGCCCCAGTTTACCGACTATCGACAATCCGCACGACCTATCCAGAGCATCTGATACTGAGCCCTCCAGGTATCGTTGTCTTATGTCAGCGGGCGCCGCAACGTTCTGAACTATGCGCTGCTTTGGTGAGGGGTTCGCGGGTAACGGTCGTCGTCGTATCGGGTTTTCTTAACCTAAGCTTAAAAATACCATGGCACTACACTGACTGTGCCGCCAGCGCTTACATACAAATCAATGGATTATACTTGATTACACGTCGGAATCGGCCCGAAATCAGGCAGAGAGCGTTAAAGTGGGCTAGGCCATGCCAATCGTTTCAACCGTTCAGAATCTGGCGAGCTACGCGCCGGAACGCCGCTGTGATCTCGTGTTCGCCGGGGTGATGACCGTGGCTCAGCACGCATGCTCCGGCCACCCAAACCTCGCGGATCAGCTGTTTACCACCGGCGAACAGCCAGCGGTTGAGTAGATGTTCGGTTGGGCAGCCGGCCAGCAGCGGGTACTCGCTATCCAGGACAATCAGATCCGCCCGTCGTCCCGAGGCGATGGCGCCCACGGGTTGGCCGATCGCGCGGCCGCCGCCGTCGGCCGCATGCGTATAGAGGTATTCACCCACCGAGCGTTGAGTAGGGCTCCACAACCGGTTGCGCCGCTCGGCACGCAGGCGCTGACCATATTCCAGCCAGCGCAGCTCAGCGGCGGCGCTGATCGAAACCTGGCTGTCGGAGCCGATGCCGAACCGCCCGCCAGCCTGCAGAAAGGTTTCGGCCGGGAACACGCCATCGCCGAGATTGGCCTCCGTGGTCGGACACAGGCCGACGGTCGCCTGCTGTCGTGCAAGCTCAGCGCACTCGACAGTGTTCACGTGAGTAGCATGAATGAGGCACCAGCGCGCATCGAGCGCAAAGCGCCCGAGCAGCCATTCCACCGGCCGTTGCCCTGACCAGGCGCGGCAGCCGTCGACTTCCCGGCGTTGCTCTGCGATGTGCATATGAATGATCTCGGTCTGTGGCAGCGCTTTCAAAACGCTGTCGATCTGGGTCTGAGCGACGGCCCGCAGCGAGTGAAAGGCGGGCCCGAGAACGACGAGTGATCGCTTCCCGATGGCCCGCTTCAGCGCATCGTAAAGGGCCAGGTAGCTCGCGACATCGTTTATGAAGCGCCGCTGAGTCGGCGCTGGCATTTGGCCGCCGAAGTCGGCGTATGTGTAGAGCACCGGCAGCAGCGTCAGCCCAATGCCGACATCGGCGGCGGCTAGGATGCATTCGGCGAGCTCCGACGGGTTGGCGTAGGCGTGCCCGTTCGGCTGATGATGTAGGTAGTGGAATTCGGCCACACTGGTGTAACCGCCTCGTAGCATTTCCAGATAAGCGTAGCGGGTGATGGTTTCGAGCTGCTCGGGGGTCAGTCGGTTGGCCAGTCGGTACAGGGCTTCACGCCAGGTCCAGAAGCTGTCGTCGGGGTAGTCGGCCACCTCGGTCAGGCCGGCGAGCAGGCGTTGGAAGGCATGGGAGTGAACGTTTGCCATGCCCGGAATCACCGGGCCCGGCAGTCGCCGGGCGCCGTGGGGTATTGTGTTGCAATCGATTCGTTGAATGATGCCGTTGCAATCCAAGGTCAGGCGAACATTCCGTGCCCAACCGCTCGGCAACAGCGCCTGTTCTGCGTAAAGGGCTTGCATCGGCACCTCGGCACGCTATCCCGCCCGATGGGAGCGCAATACGCAATAGAATTCACCCCTTGGGCAGCGGCTGGCATATGCTCCGCTTATCAGCTCCGAGTGAGGCGAACCGCGTATTCCGTGACTATAAAGACAGGTAGGAGAGCGTGGTAGAGCCTGCCGGCTCCAGGAGCTGCATGATGAACGCTACCCCCTGTACCCGACGGGATGATTCACGCCGTATTCGCGCACCGCGCGGCACGACCCTAACGGCTAAGTCGTGGCTGACCGAAGCGCCGCTGCGCATGCTGATGAACAATCTGGACCCGGACAATGCAGAGAATCCGGCCGAGCTCGTCGTCTATGGTGGTATTGGCAAGGCGGCGCGTAATTGGGAGTGTTACGACCGGATCGTCGAGACCCTGCGCCGGCTTGAGGGGGATGAGACTTTACTGATCCAGTCCGGCAAGCCAGTGGGCGTGTTCAAGACCCACCCGGATGCGCCGCGGGTGCTGATCGCCAACTCCAACCTGGTGCCCCGCTGGGCAAGCTGGGAGCACTTCCATGAACTCGATCGCAAGGGGCTGATGATGTTCGGTCAGATGACGGCAGGTTCGTGGATCTATATCGGCAGCCAGGGTATCGTGCAGGGCACTTATGAAACCTTCACCGAGGCGGGCCGCCAACACTATGGCGGCGCTCTTGAAGGTCGCTGGATTCTCACTGCTGGGCTCGGCGGGATGGGCGGCGCTCAGCCACTTGCCGCCACCATGGCCGGGGCTTGTCTGCTTGCCGTGGAGTGCCAGTCCAACCGCATCGAGCGGCGTCTGGAGACTGGTTTTCTCGATGAATGCAGCGATTGTTTGGACGCGGCGCTGGAAATAGTCGACCGGGCGCGGCGGCAAGGCAAGGCCATTTCGGTTGGGCTGCACGGCAATGCCGCCGAGGTGTTCCCGGAGCTGGTGCGCCGCGGCGTCAGGCCTGATTTGGTCACCGATCAGACCAGCGCTCACGATCCTTTGCACGGCTATCTGCCGATCGGCTGGAGCTGGGAGCAGGCGGAGCGGAGCCGTCGCAGTGACCCGCAGCGGGTGGTGTGTGAGGCCAAGGCTTCCATTGCGGTGTAAGTGCGCGCCATGCTCGATTTCTACCAGGGGGGCATCCCGACCTTTGATTATGGCAACAATATCCGCCAGATGGCCCAGGAGGCGGGGGTCGAGAAGGCTTTCGATTTCCCCGGTTTCGTCACAGCTTACCTGCGCCCACGGTTTTGTTGCGGTATCGGGCCGTTTCGTTGGGTGGCGCTCTCCGGGGAGGCGCAAGACATTCACCGAACCGATGAGGAGGTCAAGCGGCTCCTGCCCGACCTGCCATTGCTGCATCGCTGGCTCGATATGGCGCAGCAGCGGATTCGCTTTCAGGGGCTGCCGGCGCGGATTTGCTGGGTTGGGCTCGGGGAGCGTGCGCGTCTGGGCCTGACATTCAATGACATGGTGGCTCGCGGAGAACTGCAGGCGCCCGTAGTGATCGGCCGCGATCACATGGACAGCGGCTCGGTGGCGAGCCCCAACCGCGAGACCGAAGCGCTACGGGATGGCTCCGATGCCGTCTCCGACTGGCCGATTTTGAACGCACTGCTCAATACGGCGAGCGGGGCGACCTGGGTGAGCTTTCACCACGGCGGCGGCGTCGGCATGGGCTTCGCCCAGCATGCCGGTCAAGTGATTGTCTGCGATGGAACACGGGCCGCCGCGCGGCGCATAGAACGGGTGCTTACCAATGATCCGGGCAGTGGCGTCATGCGCCATGCCGATGCGGGCTATGCGCAGGCTATTGCCTGTGCCCGAGAGCAAGGACTCGACTTACCCATGCTGAACGTGTGGGAAAGTGTTGACCCTGTTGGATGAGCGACGGAATACGCCATGGAGTGGGATACCCTGTGGTTGAACTGCCAAGCCGCCACCATGGTGCCGGGATCGCCCTACGGGGCGATTCGGGACGCCGCCATCGCCGCGCGCAACGGCCGTATCGCGTGGGTCGGGCGGCGGCATGATTTGCCTGAGCGCTACGCCGCCGAGATTGTCGATCTCGATGGATGTTGGGTGACTCCGGGGCTGATCGATTGCCACACGCATCTGATATTTGGTGGTCACCGGGCTCAGGAGTTCACGCTACGCCTCGAGGGCGCTCGCTACGAGACGATCGCCCGTGCCGGAGGCGGTATTCTGAGCACCGTCGAAGCCACCCGTGCGGCGAGCGCGGCTGCGCTGCTGCGCGCGGCCGAGACGCGCGCGCGGGAGCGGCTCGCGGAGGGAGTCACTGTGCTGGAGATCAAATCAGGCTATGGCCTCGATGTGGAGACCGAACTGCGTATGTTGCGCCTGGCGCGCGACCTCGGTGAGCGATTGCCGATGACAGTGCGGGTGACCTGCTTGGCGGCTCATGCATTGCCGTTGGAATATAGTCAGGCTCCGGACGATTACATCGATTTAATCCTGGATACGATATTGCCACGGGCGATCGGTTCGGGATTAGTGGATGCGATGGATGTTTTTTGCGAGGGCATTGCTTTTACTCCGGTTCAAACGGAACGGATACTGCGGGCAGCCTGTGATTATGGCCTGGCAGTGAAGCTGCATGCAGGGCAGCTCTCCGATTTGGGTGGAGCAGGGCTTGCCGCGCGCTATGGCGCGCTTTCCGTCGATCACCTGGAGCATGTTTCGGAGGCGGATGTGCGCGCTATGGCGGGAGCCGGCTGTGTGGCGGTGCTGCTGCCCGGTGCCTTCTACAGCCTGCGCGAAGTACAGCCTCCGCCGGTGGCGCTGTTTCGAAAGTACCGGGTACCGATTGCAATCGCCAGTGATCTCAACCCGGGTACCTCGCCAGTACGATCGCTGCAGTTCATGCTGAATATGGCTTGCACGCTGTTTCGGCTCACGCCTGAAGAGGCGCTCGTCGGTGCGACTCGGGCAGCGGCTCAAGCTCTGGGTCTGCAGCAGGATTACGGTACTTTGGAGTGTGGCAAATTCGCCGATCTGGTGAGCTGGGCCATCGATGACCCGGCCGAGCTTGCCTATTGGATCGGTGGCGCTGCGGTTATGAGCAGGATCCGTCACGGTGAGCTATTGGGGGATCCTCGGTCAGCGGCCTCAATTGAGGCGCGGCATTAAAGGTATCAGCGTCTGCCGAGTCGTACGAAATGTACTAGACTGTTTAGGCAGAAGCAGAAGTATCGAGTGGGATCGAGACAATCGCCTATGCATATCGATACGGTGTCCATCCCCGTAATAGATCAGTCCCGAGCAAAAATCTTCTACGAAGAGGTGCTGGGTTTTCGTGTCGTTCGAGATTGCCCACTGCGCTCGGGTGCGCGTTGGCTTCAACTGGCCCCTCCGGGATCGTTCACTTGCATCAGCCTCGTGAATTGGCATGAGCAGTTGCGGCCGGGTTGCCAACAAGGTTTGGTCCTTGGTACGGAGGATATCGAAACGGATTATGACATTCTGCGCTCGCGGGGGTTGGATATGTCCGAGATCTATACATTTCCGTGGGGCCAATTTGCCAGTTTCAGTGATCCCGACGGCAATGGTTGGGTATTAGCACAGGCGGACAGTGGTCCCTATCTCCGCTATCCGTGATTCCAAAGCGTAACCGTAATCGGGCCGGGGTCAGTTCAGAGATTCGAAGCGCATCGATAGGTCAATGGCTTGTACATGCTTGGTCAGTGCGCCTACGGAGATGAAATCCACCCCAGTGGCTGCGATGGCCGGTAGATCGGCGAGTGCGACGTTGCCCGATGCTTCCAGTCGAGCTCGACCTGCGGTACGAAGGACGGCCGCTGTTAGTTCGGGCAGGGAGAAATTGTCCAAAAGCAAATGGTCTATGCCCACATGGAGTGCTTCTTCAAGTTGCGCAAGATTTTCCACCTCGACCTCGATTGCTTTGTCCGGTTGGTGCTTCCGGCTCGCATGTACCGCAGCGGTAAGCGAACCGGCCGCGGTAATATGGTTTTCCTTGATCAGGATGGCATCGTAGAGCCCCATGCGGTGATTGACGCAGCCCCCGCAGCGGGTCGCGAACTTTTGAGCGGCGCGTAGCCCCGGTAATGTCTTGCGGGTATCCAGAATGCGGGTATTCGTACCGGCGATGGCATCGGCGTAAGCACGGGCGATGCTCGCCGTTCCGCAGAGCAGTTGCAGGAAGTTGAGCGCGGTGCGCTCTCCGCTCAGCAGGGCACGGGCGGAGCCAGTGAGGTGGCAAAGAATGTGCTCCGCTGGAATACGATCACCGTCTTGCACGGTCCACTTGATCTGCACCGTCGGATCGAGTTGCTCAAATACAGCGTTGAACCAGGCGGTACCGCAGATTACGGTTGCTTCCCGACAGATCACCGTGGCCGTGCCGGCCGCGTCTTCGGGGGCCAGTGTAGCGGTGAGATCGCCACTGCCGAGGTCTTCGGCCAGTGCTCGCGCGACATCGGCGGCAATCTGATTGATGGAGCACATCGTTGCTTCCTCGATGTAGGTTAGGAGGGGTTATGGGGTGTGTGCTTTATGGGGTGCTTGCGGTATGTCTGATGCGGGTTGCCGCCGCTGCGGACCTAGATGAAAATCCAGGTGCTGGCTAGTGCCGTCGCGCCTAGGACGATTGTATAGGGTAGCGCCATCCATAACATCCGCCCATAAGAGAGTCGAATCAGCGGTGCTAGCGTGGAGGTGAGCAGGAACAGGAACGCAGCTTGGCCGTTGGGCGTCGCGATACTAGGAATATTCGTGCCCGTATTGATTGCCACCGCCAGGTGATTGAACTGTTCGACGCTCAGTTGGCCCGCATCGAAGGCGGCTTTGATCTCGTCGATATATATGGTGGCCACGAAGACATTATCGCTGATCATCGAGAGCAGGCCGCTGGCGAGAAAGAAGACCACCTGTTGCAGACTTCCTTGGAAGGCGAGCGCCCAGTGGAGAATCGGGGTAAACAGATGCTGCTGGTGGATAACCGCGACCACGCCGAAGAAAACCACCAGCAGCGCGGTGAAGGGCAACGCTTCTTCGAAAGCGTGGCCGAGGCGATGTTCTTCGGTGATGCCGTTGAAGGCGGTGGCCAAAATAATTACCGCCAGCCCGATGAGACCGACCTCGGCGATCTGCAGGCCTAAGGCTAGCACTAATAGCAGCGCCGCCAGGGCCTGGACGATCAACACAGCGATCTCCAACTGGCCGCGCCGCGTATGTTCGCTGGCCTCGAATTCCTCGAGAATCTGCCTTACAGCAGATGGCAAGGTTGCACCGTAGCCGAACCAGCGGCACTGTTCCAGAGTGACACACAAGACCAATCCGACGATGAATACCGGGATGGTCACCGGTGCCATCTGCAGAAAGAACTCGGTGAACCGCCACCCCATGATATGGCCGATGAGTAGGTTTTGCGGTTCACCGACCAGGGTCATAACGCCGCCGAGCGCTGTGCCGACGGCGCCGTGCATCATGAGATTGCGCAGGAATGCACGAAACTGTTCGAGATCGATCTTATGATCGCCGTCGATCGGTGTATCGTCGCTATGATCGTGCTCGCGGGCATGGCGTTTGCCGGAGACGGCGCGATGATAGACGGCGTAGAATCCGCCGGCCACCGTGATGATTACGGCGGTTACCGTCAAGGCATCCAGAAACGCTGAGAGGATCGCCGATACACCGCAAAACAATACCGCGAGTTGGGACTTCGAACGCACGCCAAGCAGGAGGCGAGTGAAGGTGGCCAGCAATAGGTCGCGTAGGAAATAGATACCTGCCACCATGAACATCAATAACAGGATTACCGGGAAATTCTGCGCTGTCTCATGGTAAACCTGCTCCGGACTTGCCAAGCCGATGATAATGGCCTCCAGCAGCAGCAGTCCGCCCGGCTGCAGCGGATAGCATTTCAGCGCCATTGTCAACGTGAAGATAAATTCCAGAATCAAAGCCCAACCAGTTACGTAAGGACCCATTGCATACAGCAAAACGGGGTTTGTGATCAGAAAGCCGGTGATGGTGAGCTTGTACCAGTTCGGCGATTGCCCAAGGAAGTTGCGAGTGAAAGCCTGTGCTAGCGTCAGTGGAAAAGCTTCAGTCAGGGTTTGTGACATTGATGGTCCCCAATCCGATGGGCTGATAGTGGCGTGATTGTTGCGTCTGTAGGCACGCAATCCGCCTATAATAAAGCCTTCGGCTGCAAGCGAAAGCGCATCCGGTGAAACTCGACGTGTGTCTTGCCAACTATTCGACGTTCGCTCCTATGTTCTAGAAGCTCGTGCCATCAAGCGGCATTGATCGTGATGCGACCGGGTTTAGTCGGATCGGGTGCTTTGCCGTGCGAGCGGACGCGTGCCGCTGGGTTTACCTCGAGCTCAAGGCGGACAAATCCGCCCGCTCGGCCAGCGCCTTTCTCAAGGCCGTGCGTGAGAAGGCACCGTTTCGCCATCCATCGGCTGCTCACCGACAATGACAAGGCCTTCACCGACCGACTGCAGGGCAAACACCGCCAAGCCAGCGGTGCCCATCGCTTTGACCGGCTCTGCGACG
>JAUILK010000067.1 GCA_030433275.1 Gammaproteobacteria bacterium | reverse complement strand
ATGGGCTCAAGCCGTACCGGATCGAGACGTTCAAGGTTTCGCGAGACCCTCGCTTCATCGAGAAGCTCGAAGACATTGTGGGTTTGCACTTGAACCCGCCAGAACATGCCCTGGTGCTGTGCTGCGACGAGAAAAGCCAGGTTCAGGCATTGGACCGAACCCAACCTGGGTAGCAGCCAACTGCTGTCTAGAGTGGTCACCGGCGTAACTGCAGTCTGGGGCGCCTCCACCACATACGCTCCGCCTGGCGCCAAGGCCAGAGAATGATCAGTAAATCGCTAGCGAAAACCTTCTGGTCGGTGAGCACTTGATCGCCATCCGGCCGGCGTGCTTCGGATAGCTTGAGACAATCGGGCGAACGCCCATGCAGGGGACCAAAAAAGGGGGCTGCATCGCTTAAATAACAGATAATATATAGTAAATCCAGCTAGTTAACTCAATTTATTGGCGGAGAGGAAGGCCGCCAAGACCGTGCATCATCCCGCCCCATCCTGTCGCATAAGCCGTTGTCTGTACTTGAATACTTAACCTTCCCTTGTTGCATACAATCGCATCCCGTATTATCCAATGTCAAGCGATTAGTTGGACGGGAGGTGGGACATGCCCCGCATCGCCAAGGAGCGCTCCGCGCTCGGTGTGCGCCGCTTGCGCCGCCCCGGTTTGCACGCGGTCGGCGGGGTGGCAGGCTTGCAGCTGCGGGTGAGCGAGACCGGCGCCAAATACTGGGTGCTGCGCATCGCCATAGCCGGCAAACGCCGGGATATCGGGCTCGGCCCGTTCCCGGAAGTCGGCCTCGCTCAGGCCCGCAAGGAGGCCGCTGCGCTGCGCGCACAGGCACGGAAGGGGTTGGACCCGCTCGCCGAGCGAAACGCCGCGAGAGAGGCGCTGCGGGCCGCCGTGGCCCGCTCGCTCACCTTCGACCAGGCCGCCTCACGGTATTTGGCTGGGAAAGCCGAGCAATTCCGTAACGACAAGCACCGCAAGCAGTGGCGCTCGACACTCGAGACCTACGCCTCGCCGGTCATCGGCGCGCTCGATGTGGAGCGCGTCGAACTCGCCCATATCGTGAACATCCTCGAGCCGATCTGGCGCACCAAGACCGAGACGGCCAACCGCCTGCGCGGGCGCATCGAGAAGGTGCTCGACTACGCGAGCGTGAGCGGCTACCGAACGGGCGAGAACCCCGCGCGCTGGCGGGGCAACCTCGATGCCATCCTGCCCCAGCCCGGCAAACTCAAGCAGGTGCGCCATCACCGGGCGCTCGCCTTCCCAGAGGCCCCGGCGTTTCTAACCGCGCTGCAAGCCCGCGATGGCCTTGCCGCGCGGGCCTTGGAGTTTTTGCTGCTGACAGCGGCCCGCAGCGGCGAGGTGCGCGGCGCCACCTGGGATGAGATCGACCTCGAGGCCGCCACCTGGAGCCTGCCCGCCGCCCGCATGAAGGCGCAGCGCCCGCATATCGTGCCGCTCAGCGCGCCCGCACAAGCGCTGCTCGAGGCGCTGCCGCGCCTGGCCGAGAGTCCGTATGTGTTCCCGGCCGTGCGCGGCGGATCGCTCAGCGACATGGCGCTCAGCGCCGTTATGCGCCGGATGGGCGTTGCGGCGACCCCCCACGGTCTGCGCTCGACGTTCCGCGATTGGGTGAGCGAGTGCACCGGCTACGCCCATGAGGTCGCCGAGCAAGCCCTGGCCCACACGATCCCCTCGGCCGTGGAGCGTGCCTACCGGCGCGGCTCGCTGCTCGAGAAGCGCCGGCGGCTCATGGCCGACTGGGCGCGCTATCTGCGCGAAGGCGCGCCAGGCGGCCATGTGGTGGGGATACGGGAGCATGACGGGTGAGCGCGCATGCTTGGGCCGAAGAGTGGTTACGTCATTTATTGACGTTAACCGATGCCGACATATTGCATGATGACCACCGTATTGCGGAGGTGATGCTCGCTCGCCCCGCCGATATGCGCCCTGTATACAGCGAGCTCGCTCGCAAAATTGCCAGCCGTGAGCGCCGCGAATACGTACTTCATGTTTTGCTTACCGCACTCACAGTCTGCACCCCCCGCGGAACCTCTCGGATCGCCGACGCGCGCCGTGAATCGGAAAAACTCAATGCACTAATCAAAAAAAAACTATTCGAGCTCTGCGAGCTCATGAGACAGCGCTTTGTCCTCGTCGAGGAACATGGCCTGCTCGTGGGAGATGATGCTCATGTCGTTGACTGGATCGTCGAAGGGCTCAAGTTCAGCGACGCGCGCACACGCGGTCGATGCCAAACACACATCCTCCCCAAGCTCCAGGAATTAAGAAGACAATACGATCTCAAGTATTGGCCAACCCCTGTAGCCGTTCTTGAAGGCTTGCTGGAGCTCCAGGAGCAGCCAGATTCGTCTGACCCTTTAATTTCAGCCGCCCTAAAAGGATACAAAGGAAATGCTTCCGCCGTGCGCGCAATCACCCAAGCCCTGATCAGCGTTGACGCCCCTGCAATTACAAACCGGAGTATTGCGAGCCTGCTTAACGTTGCTGGCCTCGAGATCGATGAAGAGACCGTTAAGCGATACCGCACCCGCGCTCGTACCCGCAAGTCGGGGACATTTTGATTTAATTTTTTCGCCGAAATGTCCCCGACATAAGCACCCTCGCCGCGTATGGTCGCCCCATCGCCACGAATAACGATGAGGTGCCACCCAATGAGATTCCCATCCCCAATCCCAATTGGCCCCTGCTCAGTGCGCTGGCGGCTATCCGACCTTGAGGCCTACGAGGCCGCGTGCGCTGGCGTGGAGCCGCCGCCCGCGCGCAGCTCCGAGGATGAGCGCTACCTGCACGTGCGCACCGTAGCCGACCGCTACAGCAGCACACCGTCGACCATCTGGCGCTGGTGCAGACCTAGCGTTGAGGAGGTAGTTGGATGATCGAGCAGATATGCACGGAGGCGTTACGAGGGGAGAGGGATGGCCGCAAAAAATAATGGAGGACGCCCCGGGGCGGTTGCCGCCGGCCCCGGAGCTGATAGGTCATATATCCGCGCGACCCACGGCCAGTATAGCCCCGATCGAGCAACCGATCAGCTACCCCGGCGCCAATTCGTGCTGCGGTCCATAGCCGAGCTCACCGAGACCATCACCGCCCCCAGCTGGCTGGTGCGCGGCATCCTCGAGGCGGATACGCTCGCGGTCCTCTACGGCGATCCGGCCGCCGGCAAGTCATTCTTGGCGCTAGATCTGGCGCTCAGCGTTGCGACTGGGCGCGGATGGCGCGGCCACGAGGTCGCCGGCGGACCGGTGATATACCTCGCCGGCGAGGGCCACCACGGCTTGGCCCGCCGCGCGCGGGCCTGGTCGATCGCCCGTGCGCAGCCCCTCGTCGGTGCACCTGCCTACATCTCCGGCCGCCCCGCCCTACTGAGCGATGAGCTCGGTGCTACCGAGGTCACCGCAGCCATCGACGCGCTCCACGCCGAGCACGGCCCACCGCGGTTGATCGTCGTGGACACGCTCGCTCGACATAACGGAGGCGACGAGAGCTCCACCCGCGACATGAGCGCCCTGGTCGATCAGGTGGACGCCATACGCCGTCACTACGGCTGCGCCGTGCTGCTGGTGCACCACGTGGGCCATGCGGATAAGACCCGCGCACGCGGCTCCATCGCGCTGCGCGCGGCGGTGGATTCCGAATACCGCATCACCCGCGAGGAGGGCGGCACCATATGCCTTGCCGTGACGAAAATGAAGGATGCTCCCGCGCCGGAGCCCATGGCATTCCGGCTGCGGGGCGTAGAGCTGCCCATCGTCGATGGCTACGGCTCGGCGGTGCTCGATCCCATCGACTATACGCCGCCGCGCCAATCTACGGCGCCGCGCGGCGAACGCCAGCGACAAGCCCTGGATGTGCTCGTCGATCTCACGGCGCGGGCTGGCGAGCTCCGCGAGGAGGCGGGTCTGCCGCCCGAGGGCGCCATGGTCATGGTGGGCGACTGGCTGACCGCCTGCCGGGAGCAGGGCATGGATCGCCGACGCATCCCTGCCGCGCGAGACAGCCTAGAGCGCGCTGGCCACATCATCATCGACGGTGCAGTGGTCCGATTGGCGCGCGGCCATAAATGTCCGGTTTAGATTGGGTGTCCGGTTTGTCCGGTTTATATATATAAACCGGACAAACCGGACAACCCAAACCGGACAACGGCACATCAAACCGGACAAAACCGGACACGAAAACGGACAAAAACCGGACAGGGAAATGCCAGAAGAAAGGGATCTTCTGAAGATCTACCAAGCGGCGGTAGCCGACCTGCCGCTGACCATCGATCAACTCCTTGCCGAGATGTCAGCCGAAGACATCGAAGAGGTTCGGCGAGGTTTGATCGGGGCAAAGACGCTGCGCGCCTTTGCTGAGCTGATCGCCGAAGAAATACAAGGGAAGGCGCTACGCGCCGCACCATGGAATGAGTGATCGAGGCCAGAAATGACCACCGTCACGGCACCTGCAAGGCTTGCCGCCAGCACCAACGCAACCAGGGCCCCGAAGGCCACCGCCAAGCTTGCCCCGCTCGCAGTCGCTGCTACGTCTGCGGCCGCAGCGCGGCGTGGCCTGCTCCGGCTACCACCCAGCTACACCGTGACTGTCACGGTTGTCAGGCCACTGCCTTTTGTCCGACTCCACCCGATCCACCCACCTGGGGGCCTGCCTTTTGAGGGTGAAGCGCAAACAAGGCGGGTATTGCGGCCCTAGGCGGTGGCGAGGTATTGCCAGATCCCTAACCGCTCACGAGGTGAGATGGAAATGACAACGAATGACAACACTGCCGCGCCGGCGGCTCAGCCTGACCCAGCACTGCCGGAGCGGCTGCGCGAGGGCGCACGCTGGGCGCGCGGCGAAGGCCGCCCCAACCTCGCAAGGCTGCTCGAGGCCGTCTGCGAGGAGCTGCTGGCGCTGCGGGCCGAGGTGAGCCAGTCAAGCGTGTGCTGCCTCGAGGAGCTGGGCGTGGACAGCGGCATGCTCCAGAGCGAGCTCCACGAGCTCAGCAGCACACTGCGCAAGGTCGAGTGCCGACTGGCTGACGTGGAAGTAACGCTTGATGGTCTCGGTGACGACGTGCGTGACGTCAAAAACGAAGTCGATGCGCTGGCAGAGGAGACCGAATGACCGTAAGCCGCGCTTACCGGCAGGGCAAAAAGGTACTCCGGAGCAAGGCGCAATACGGGTAATTCGGACCCCGTTTTTTTCGCAGATACAGCGACCTATAGGGGGTTCCGCCTCCGTTTGATCGAGCCATAGGAACGAAAAAAAGGAATGGATGCATGGATGATCCGATCTCGCTGCACGAGGGTGCTGCCCAGCGTGCGCTCACCCGCCTGGTCGTAACCCTCGAGGCGCGCCAACCAATACCCGAAGACTTGACGCGCTGGTTGCTTACCAGCATCGGCCGATACCGCCGCGGGGCGGGCGCCTTGGATTGGTGCCTGGGGCTGAGGATGAGCTCGGCCGAAGCGGTACGCCGTCGCAACGAGGCACTGCGCGCCGCCGCGGACTGCGTGGCGAGCGCCCCGCGCTCTGAGTGGGGGCGAGCGGGACGGCTGGCCGAAGCGATAAAAAACTACAAGGCTGAGCGCGCCGATTGTCCTTGCGGGCACCTAACCCGAGCCTTTGAATTCGGGATCGTACCGAAAACTCAACGCCACCTATACGAAATAATCCGCCGTTACTGAACAGTAACGCTTTGAATTTCAGTGGATTGATAAGTGATTATGATAAAAATACAGGAGTAATCCCATGTCAGCACAACAGCTCGGCGGCCAACTAATTACTCGCCTCGCCGCCTTGCCCGCCCCATCACAAAATTCCGCTGAAAGTCGACTTGTGACAGTCACGTTTTCATCCGAGCAGCCCGTGCTCCGGACGAATATATTCGAGGCGCCGTGGGTTGAGGTGCTCGGTCACGAGGCCGAGGAGGTCGACTTGGCGCGTTTCCAAGACGGCGCCGCCGTGCTCTATAACCATGATGCCCGCGACCCGGCCAGCCGCCTCGGCGTGGTCGAGCGCGCCTGGATCGAGGGCGGCCGCGGGTACGCCGAGATCCGCATCAGTAACCGCGCCGAGGTCGACGGGATCTGGCGCGACATCGAGGACGGCGTGCTGCGCAACATCTCGGTCGGCTACCGCATCTACGAGCGCGTGCTGCAGGAGAAAAAACAGGACGAGCCGAATGTGTACCGAGTCACCCAATGGGAACCCGTCGAACTATCCCTGGTGAATATTCCGGCCGATGCCACAGTGGGCGTGGGCCGCGCCCTAGACAATAATTTGGAGCCTGACATGCACAGAAATGAACAAGATTGGCGGGCCCGCGAGGCTGACCGCCGCGACGGTGTGCGCTCGGTCTTCGAGCATTTTAAGGACCGCACGGGCATGCGCGCCGTGATGGATGCCTGCCTGGATGACTGCACTGTCACGGTGGATGAGGCGCGCACACGCATTCTCGATGAGCTCGGCCGGGGTGTGGAGCCGCTCGGCGATCCGCTCGCGCGCATCGGCCCTGGCTCCGAGCGCCCCTCGGCCGATTTCCAGCACGCGGCCGAGGATGCTTTGTTGCTGCGCTACGGAGTCAAAGTCGAGGCACCGCACCCAGCGGCCGCCGATCTGCGCGGCGCGAGCGTGGCCGATATCGCCAAAATGTGCCTTTCCCGCGCTGGGTCAACCTACCGTGGGTGGTCGTCCGAGGACGTGCTGACCCGTGCGATGACCAGTAGCGATCTGCCGAACCTGCTCGAAAACGTCGCCCGCAAAGCCGCGATGGTGGGCTTTTTGGAGCAGGAGCAGGCGACCCACCGAGTCTGGACGCGCGCCACCGAGCTGCCGGATTTTAAGGAGGCTTCTCGCATCGCGCTGAGCGAGGCTCCAGGGCTGGCCAAGGTGGCCGAGGGGGCGGAATACACCTACGGCGCCCTCAGCGACGCCAAGGAGACGATCCAGGTTGCAACCTACGGCAAGATCGTTGCGATCAGCCGCCAGGCGCTGATCAACGACGACCTGGGCGAGCTGGTGCGCCTGCCGCTCGCCCTGGGCCAGGCCGCCTCGCGCAAGGAGGCCGACCTGGTGTACGCGCTGCTCACCTCGAACCCGACCATGCGCGACAGCACGGCGCTGTTCCATGCCGATCACGGCAACCTCACGAGCTCCGGCGCCGCCCCCTCGGTTACAACGCTGGGGGAGGCCCGCGCGGCGATGCGCAAGCAGAAGGGCCTTGCCGATGCCGGGTATCTCAATATCACGCCACGCTATCTGATCGTGCCCGTGGCGCTCGAGACGGCCGTCGAGCAGCTGCTTGCAACCATCCAGCCCAGCACGACCTCCGAGTCGGTGCCGCAGTGGATTCGAGGCCTCGTTGTCGTGCCCGACCCGCGGCTAGACGATGACAGCGCCGATGCTTGGTACCTCGCCGGCAGCCCGCAGGCGCATGACACCATCGAGGTGGCGACGCTCGCCGGGCAGCAGCCCTCGGTGGCACAGCGCGAGGAGTTCGACACCGACACCATGAGCTGGAAAGTGCGGGTCGATGTCGGCGCCGCCGTCATCGACTGGCGCGCCCTCTACAAGAATCCGGGCGCATAGGCTCGGAGAGCGCTCCGTTGCGCGAGGGACCAGTCGGCGGTGTCCCTAACAACACCGACAGCGCTCGGGGGCATCTATGGCATTCCGCGTCGTTCGGCTCCGCGGGGCGCACAAACAACGGGAGATACCGCGGCGGGTCCTCCCGGCAAAGCCGCGATACGGGTAATTCGGACCCAAATTTATTTTTAGATACAACAACCTATAGGGGGTTGTGGTTGTACCCTGGGGAAGGGCTATAGCAGAGAGAATGACTATCGGCCTGCAGCTTTCGGGCGATGCCTTCGGTGCCATGTGGCAGGCATTGGAGCTGGTCGGGCCTGCCGCGAGTCGAGTGCGGGGTTCATAAATGCCCAGATCAGCGCCCATAACCAGCCAAGCAGCGTCCAACCGAGCGCGAAATTCAGCACAAAGATTGCGCCAGTATCGTGATGTTCGCGTAGCACCGCGACGATCCAGGGCAGCAAATAGACGGCTAGGCAAAGCAATAGAACCAGCGTCGCGCCAAAGACAGTCGGGGATACGTAGCAGATGAACCCAGCGAGGCCCAAAATCGCTAGGACAAGCACAATCGTTGAGTCTTTCATGGTGCTTCCCCCTCCTTCGCCGCGCGCCAGTTGGGGAGGTGTTGATGGCTACCCGCGGCACTGACTGGCCGGCCGAGCTCGACGCCTTAGCGAAATACCTCGGCCGCCGACCGCTCGTGGCCGTGGAGGTCTTCGCGCTGCTCGAGCGCGCGCTGACCGAGCTGATCATCGTCGCCTGTAACGATCCGGCGTTCGCCGATGAGGTGATAGACGACATCGCCGAGCGCATGCACACGCTTGCTCAGGTCGCCCAAGAGCACCGCCCGCGGGCGCACTGACGAGCCGCTCTGCCGAAAGTAAGCATTGCTTACCGGCAATGCCGCTGCCAACGCCGTAGCGCCACAGCATAGCGATCGCCGGCGACAACACGCTGACCATCACGATACGTCATAAGACCACAATCTGTGGTGGTTTTATCACTGAGCTGGGCGGCGTCGGGATAACTCCACTGCTCCCGGCCGAACGTCTAAAGTAAGCGCCCCTTACCGGGTTCGTTGCCCCCAGTGGCCATAGATCCAAAAAATACCTCAGCACCACCTATTAGGGGTAAGGAGAACAGTCGCGTCACCAGCCGCCATCTGACAAGCAGTGCTTGATAATGGGATCATTCGGGGCTATCTTTTCGACTAAATGGGTTGGGACTACCCGGCCGGCGTTGGGCTGCTGAGACATTCTTGGCGGCCCTTCTGCTTTCTGCTTCCATAAAGCCGCGCCCTTACGGAAACACCTTGAGTCCATTGCCAATAATGCAGCTGTGCAAGCCGCTGTAAAGCTTAGATTTGATGATCTCGTAAGCCCGATTTTTCTGTTTTGGGCGGAGCACGGAAAGCCCGATAGGCCGTGCAGTCAAATCGGCCAATTGCAGCCCTTCGGAGTTAGTGCGTTTGTGCGCGATGACGAGCTCAAAAGGCAATGCGCATCGTGATAGATAAGCACCGTCGCGCACCCGACGGAACTGCAACTCCAGCTCGGCATCTTCCTTTGCCCCTCTTGCCTCGCAGATCACATGAGTAACGCGCTCATCCTGGCCGTGCTGGCGCATGAAGCTATAGATGCGCTCCAAGCCAAACTGCAAGCTTAGGTAATATGGATGGTACGGGTTTGCGTATTTAGCCGCATGCTTGGGCTTGTCTATGACCACCGCGATTAAGGTGATGTCCGCATCTGCAATAACTTGTGTCAGACGATCGAGCAATGCTTCGCGTGCCTCCGGCCCAAGACTGCGGAACGGCCCGCGCCGCTTACGGATTTCATGTTCGTGCAGCACTACCAGATCGTGCCCGAAGGCCTCGATTTTGAGCTCCCTCAGGCGGGGCGTGATTTCCTGGCAATACACCTGCTTGTGAACAATACAAAAACACAGCACAAAAACGGGGTACTGCGGGTCAATGGAAACCAAGCTGTGATCACCGCTTTCATCGACGAAGACCAAGTAATCGCTAAATCGCATATCGCCACCGGGAAGATAGGGGCACCAAAAAAGTTTGGCAAACTTAACGAAGTTCGGTGCGCTTAACTCTTGTGTGCAGTTTGCTGAACTCGCGCGCAATCGGTGACCGTCACGCTATCCGTCTCGCTCACCCGATTCATTGGCAACCTTGATGCCATCTTCGCTCATCGGCCGGCCGTAAGGATCGAGGCCTCGGCGCGCCAACATCCGCAAGGCCCGCCTTTGGATCGATACCCCGAGATCCTCAATAGCCGCGCACAGCCCGCCGAGATCGTAGAGATCCAAGCTCCCACCCGTCGCATCGATCACCTTCGCGAGCGCCTCGAGCGCGTAGCCTTCGCGGTGCAGCGCGACAAGCTGCTCCTTGGTGTGCTCGTCATCAGCCGCCCGACTCATGGCTTACCCACCGCGCGGAGTTGATCGGCCATAGGGCGCAGCTGGCCTTGCCGTGCCTGGCGCTGGTGCTCGGCACAGAGCAGCAGTTCACCGTGGGCGCAGCGGTAATAGGCGAGTGCTTGGCGCCGGCAACGGCTCCCGCGGGTGGTGAGTGCTTGGCATCGATGCATGGCCTTCTCCTGTCGTTACGAACAGGAAAGCCAAGCATTTCAGGTTAGATGGACGGCATGCGGGACAGCGAATTTTTATCAGAGTAACTTATTGATTTATAAAGTCATTTGGCGGAGAGGAAGGGATTCGAACCCTTGGAGCCCATAGGCTCGCCCGATTTCAAGTCGGGTGCTTTCGTCCACTCAGCCACCTCTCCGAATCAACCCGCGGCCAACCCCTGCTCCGATGTTGGGAACAACGGATATTTTACGACCGGACGGTCGCTCATTTTCGTTAGCTACCTCAAGAATTACAAGGCACTGTTTGAGTTCCACCGAAAGCATCGACGAATACCGGCGCTCGATAGACATGGTTACGCTCCCGCAAGCCAGTAGCTTAGTTCGTTTACCTGGACTATCGATTCACTTCCCATAATCGAGCGCGACAAACTTCCCAAAACACTAGCGGCTTATATTTTGCCGTTTGCAGCTCACGAGCTGATTGGCGAATTTCGACGAGGATCACCCTCAAAGCCGCTTGTTAAGACCGGAGCCTGTTGACAATTGCCCGCGGCTTCGCGGGTAATTTTCAACAGGTCCTAACACAGGAACCTGAACGAGCCCTCAGCTGTCAACACCCCAAATATGCTGCGCAGCGGCATCTTAAAGCGTTAAAACGGTGAAGGAAGTTGATATGGAGGATATCCCACAGGCCAACTGGCAACAGCATAGCATCGGCGAGCACCACTGCGAGCAGTGCACCAGCGGATTTCCTCAATCTTGCCCGTGCGGGGGGGAGGTTCACGGTGAACTGTTGGATATCCCCGGTAACGGTTTTATCCAGCTTACCCGCTGCGAACGCTGCGAAAGGAGTGAATAAATCTGAGAGCCTGTTCACAATCTCCGGAGCAACAGTGTCAAGAACGCCAGATGGACGAACTGCAGACTGGTATTAATCTTACGCTCGCAGTTCTTCCATAAGCGGCGGCA
>JAUILK010000066.1 GCA_030433275.1 Gammaproteobacteria bacterium | reverse complement strand
GTGCGCTTGCGCGCGCTCTCCAGTAAGGGCCTGATCTGCTCAAACTGCTCGCGCGTAATGTCGCTGGGATAGGCTTTCTTCCTCATCCCCCCATTCTCGGGAATATCAAAGATCATGAACAGGCTCTAAAAGCCCGTCTGCCATCGAGTGGCACTTACTTAAGTGATTAGGTTTCACGTTTTCGACCTGAGGGATGTCGTAAATCCATTCCTGGGGGCTCGTTTGCAGCATTTATGCTGTAAAGGTCCTTAGATCGAATAGCGTGAAACCCTTTCAACTCTCTGCAACTCGATAAAGTTTAGTGCCATCCGGGTTGTCGCTGGATATCTCTTGACATTACAGTAATGTGTAAAGTGTAATTTGGCCATGGTCGACTCGACAACCGCTACATCGGCTGTTGCAAGCGTTACCGCGAACGCAACTCCTGCTGTGAGAATCGGCGCTTTAGCGCAGCGGGTCGGCGTTGCTACTGAGACGTTGCGCTATTACGAACGGTTGGGTCTGATTGCACCCGCTGGGCGCAGCGCGGCCAACTACCGACTATACGGGGAAGTGGCCGAACGCCGCCTCCTCTTCATTCGCCGGGCGCAGGCGTTGGGGTTCTCGTTGGAGGACATCGGAGAACTGCTCTCGCTGCATCATCGTTCCGAGGCAAGCGCTGCGGAGGCGAAACGCATTACCGAAGCGCGCTTGCGCGAGGTCGAAGCCAAGATCCGGGATCTGGAGCGGATGCGGCGCGGATTAGCCGAGCTGTCGGCTACCTGCTCGGGCGAGGGTTCGGCCGCCGAATGCCCGATTCTGGCCTCGCTTGCGGCATCGTCGCCGAAATGAGAGCAGCGCGAGGGAGATACGAACAGCAAGCCCAAAACCGGTGGCCAGCATATCCTGGGAAGAGGAGCAAAAATGCAAGCAGGTGTTGCAAGCGAGCACAGTGAGTCGGTCAAGGACCCGGTCTGCGGCATGAATGTCGACCCGGCCACGGCGAAGCACACGGCGGAGCATCATGGGAAAGCGTTTTACTTTTGTGCGGCGCGCTGCCGTGAGAAATTCTTGGCCGAACCGGAGCGCTTCCTGGAAGGTCGATTGCGATCGGACGCCTCGAAAACCGCTGATCCGGGTGGGATTTATACTTGCCCCATGGACCCGGAGGTGTGCCAACAGGGGCCGGGTGATTGCCCCAAGTGCGGTATGGCGCTCGAACCCGAAACGCCACAGCGGCGGGTCGAATACACCTGCCCGATGCATCCCGAGGTCGTGCAGGATCAGCCGGGTGACTGTCCTAAATGCGGCATGGCCCTTGAGCCGCAAACGGCCAGCGCGGTGGAAGGCCCCAGCGCCGAACTGGTGGCGTTCACTCGGCGGTTGTGGGTCGCCGTCCCGCTCACCGCCGTCCTGCTGCTGATCACCATGGGCGATATGCTGCCGGAGGTGCATTTCCAGCGTTGGTTCGGTGCGGCCTACGGTTGGGTGCAACTCGTGCTTACGACCCCAGTGGTTTGTTATGGGGGATCGGTTTTTTTCGTACGTGCTTGGAAGTCGCTCAAGGGCGCGAACTTCAACATGTGGACGCTGATCGGATTGGGTACCGGTGTGGCGTTTCTGTTCAGTTTGTTCGCGCTGATTTTTCCCACTGTTTTGCCGGTGGCTTTTCTGGGGCGCGGTGGTGAGGCGCCGCTGTATTTCGAGACGGCGGCTGTGATCATTACCCTGGTGCTCGTCGGGCAGCTGATCGAGCAACGGGCGCGCGAGCGCACCTCGGGTGCCATCAAGGCGCTACTGGACTTGGCCCCGCCCAGAGCGCGGCGTATCCGAGCCGACGGCACCGATGAGGAGATTGATTTGGCGCAAGTGCAGCGGGACGAGCGGTTGCGCGTGCGCCCCGGCGAGAAAGTGCCGGTGGACGGGGAGGTGCTCGAAGGGCGCTCAAGCGTGGACGAATCCATGATTACCGGTGAGCCAGTGCCGGTGGAGAAAACAGCTGGCGATCCGGTGACTGGCGGAACCGTGAACGGCAACGGTGGTTTCGTGATGCGGGCGACCCGCGTGGGAGACGAGACGCTGCTCGCGCGCATCGTCGCCCAGGTCGCCGCGGCGCAGCGGAGCCGCGCCCCGATTCAGGGTCTGGCTGATCGGGTGGCGGGTATTTTTGTACCCGCCGTGGTGGCCTGCGCCATCGTTGCCTTCGTTGTCTGGGCGTTCGTGATGCCAAGCGCGGGCGGTCTCGGCTTTGCGCTGCTCGCGGCGATTTCGGTGCTCATCATCGCCTGTCCGTGTGCGCTTGGTCTCGCCACGCCGATGGCCGTGATGGTGGGGGTCGGGCGCGGCGCTGGTGCGGGTATTTTGGTGCGCGATGCGGAGGCGCTCGAGCGTATGGCGCGGGTGGATACACTGCTGGTGGACAAGACCGGCACCATCACCGCGGGTAAGCCCACACTCGATACGGTGGTCGCCGCGACCGGCTTCGAAGCGGACGAAGTGCTCCGGCTCGCCGCCGGTCTGGAGGCGGCAAGCGAGCACCCGTTGGCGGCCGCGATTCTCGCCGGTGCTCAGACGCGGGGCATTACACCGGCGCCGGTCGAAGCCTTCGAGGCAGTGACCGGGCGCGGTGTACGCGGTACGGTTGAAGGCCGGGTGGTGCTCGCCGGTAACACCGTGTTTGTGGCTGACGAGAACATCACGATTTCCACACTCGCCGAGCGGGCACAAGCACTCTCTGCCGATGGAGCCACGGTTATGTATGTGGCAATCGATGGGCGCGCGGCGGGGCTGATTGCTGTAAAGGATCCGGTGAAGGAGACCAGCTGCGAGGCGGTGGAGATTCTGCACCGTGAGGGCGTGCGTATCATCATGGTGACAGGCGATGGCCGGCGTGCCGCCGAGGTGGTGGCGCATGCCGTCGGCATCGACGAGGTCGAGGCCGAGGCGCTCCCCGAGACCAAGCTCGAGATCGTGCGCCGCTTGCAGGGTGAGGGCCGGGTGGTAGCGATGGCGGGCGACGGGGTGAACGATGCACCGGCGCTCGCCACTGCCGATGTGGGCATCGCGATGGGAACCGGCACTGACGTTGCTATGGAAAGCGCCGGGTTGACCCTGGTCAAGGGCGATTTGCGCGGCGTGGCCAAGGCGCGACGGCTCTCGCATCGCACGCTCGCCAATATCCGTCAGAATCTCTTGTTCGCCTTTCTCTATAATGGCCTCGGCGTGCCGATCGCCGGCGGCGCGCTCTATCCACTCACCGGTTGGATGCTCTCGCCGATGATCGCCGCCGCCGCGATGAGCTTAAGCTCGGTGTCGGTGATAACCAACGCGCTGCGCCTGCGACGGATCACTTTGTGAACGTGTCTCCGGCAAGGGTGCGTTCACTTATTGCGGCGCCGGATTTGCCGGTGCCGAGCCGAGCAAGTGGCCATTAACCTCGACACCGTACAGCGACATCGATGTGGCGTGATACTGCTTGCGCGTTTCGACAACTGAGCCGGTAAAACGTGGGTCCTGCGGACGCTCGTGGCTGTTCATGAAATAGGCCACGTCCCAGGCCGCCTGATCGCTTAGCGTGCCGCCGCGGCTGAATGGCATATTTGCCTTGATGAAAGTGGCGGCGTTGTCGAGCTGCTGCATGCCGGCGCCCCAGTTGAACGAATCCGCCCCCCATAGCGGGGGGAACACGTAGCGTCCGGCCACGCGCTGCCCTTGGCCGTCGTCGCCGTGGCAAAGCGCACACTGCTCCTGAAACACTTTTTGGCCGCGAGTGTAGTCCGGCGGTTGCGGCGGTTTGAAGCCTTGCTTTGAAAAGCCCGCACCGGGCAAGTCCGCACCGGTCGGCGCGCCGGTGGCGAGCCAATACGCATAGGCTTGCAGGGCGACAAGCACCGCCGCGTCGGCCGGCGGGACCTTGCCGTTCATGCTGTATTTGAAACAGCCCTGCAGGCGCTCGGTGAAAGTGTTCACGTGTTTGTTCTTGCTGCGGTAGCGCGGGTAGCGCACCCAAGCCGCCCACAGCGGTGCCGCATTGGGGCGGCGGCCGGCGTCCAGATGGCAGTTGCTGCAGGACAGCCCGTCGCCAACATAGTCTCTGGCGTGAGTCGGCGTGTCCACGAAGATCGCGCGGCCCTTGCGGATCATCTCACCCATCGGGCCTGGCGGAATGTCTTTTTCATCCGGTGGTGTGAAGGTCGGGGCTCTATCGGCGGGTGTCCTCGCTCGGGCAGGTTTGGTAGGAGTCGCCGATGTGGTGGTGCTGCCGGCCCCGGTGGTAGGAGTCGATGCCGGGGCGGGTTGTGCCGGGCCGACCACGAGCAGGCATAGGCCGGCACCGGCTGCGAGGGCCTGTCGCGCGCGGGTCGTGATCTTCATGGCGTGCCCCCGGTCGTTGTCGCGAGAGGTTGCGCGGCGAACCACTCGGCCACGGCTTGGATGTCGCTATCATCGAGCGCGCCACGGCCACATTCTGCATCAGCTCCAGCGGGTCGTTACGGCGCGTGCCTTGCTTCCAGGCTCGGAGTTGCTTGGCGATATACACCGCCGGCTGGCCAGCCAAGGGTGGGAAATACTCACCCACGCCGAGCCCCTGCGGGCCGTGGCACTGCACGCAACTCGGTAGTTGCCGCGTCCACAGACCGCGGCTGGCCAGCACCGCGCCGCGGCTCTCGCGCGCGGGCATGGGCCGCCCTTGCGGCTTCGCCGCGCCGGCCGGTACCGGCATTCGGACATAGTAATCGGCGAGCGCCTTGCGTTCATCTTCGCTGAGCGCTTTGGCGATCGGTTGCATCACGGCGTTGTCCCGAGCGCCGGAGGCGAAATCGTTAAGCTGCTTGCGCAGATAGTTGGCGTCGAGCCCAACCAACCGTGGGAATCCGCTTGCCGCCTGGCGAATGCCGCCGCCAGCGCGTCGGTCGCAAACAGCACTATAACCGCGAGCGGCAAAGCCGCGATCCGGTATGTTGCATGGTCGTTCTCTTGGCCGTCTCGATTATATATGCAATGGTATCGATTTGTATCTTTGTTGCTGTAATTCGGTGAGCGTAGTCGGCGGGTACATGCGGGTCGACTTGGGCAAGGCCCTCGCCGGTGGCGGCGAGGAGGCAATACTGTGCAAGACGGTGCTGAGAAAGTGAAAACGTCGACTTAAACATTTCAGTCTACGTTAATAAACGGAGAACGCTTCGCAGCATCAAGCCGTTGTTGAGAGCGTAAAAGCGAGCGTTAAACGGCCTCGCCAAGGTGGCTGTGGCTAGAGAAAAAGACGAGCACTGGAGTATATCCGTACGATATATTGGGCGGGACGGAAACAGCGGGTAATCTCATCACCGATGCCCATCTCGCGACGCTCGCTGTCAGCAAGGACACTGTGCTTGTTTTCTGCGCCCATGACTGTTTCGCGCGCTTTCGTCGCTTGGGCTGGGACACCAACGGTCATGGCCGGTACTTCTTTATTTCCAACTCGCAGGCCACCATATTGGCGGCGTGCTCGGCGGCATCCACGTACGGCAAGAGTAGGTGTTCGATGCCCGCCTCCCCCAGTTTCTTGGCGTCGTCCTCACTGAATGCGGCCATCAATACACCTGCCTGGCTACCATGGGCCTGTAAGGCTCGCCATAATGACAGCGCTGACTCCACCTGCGGCACTGTACTGATCACGTAATTACCGGGTTGCCGTGGCAGGGCTTCGATTACCTCGGGATCAGTCGCTTCACCCGGGGAAACGGTGATATCGGCTTCCTCGGCCGTCCGCAGCGCATCCGGATCGAAATCGACCCCTGCCACCGCCAGCCCTTGAGTCTGGAGCAAATGCCCGATGCGCCGGCCGAGCCGGCCCATACCTAGAACTACAACTTGAGCCTCAGCGAGGGAATGCCGACGCTGACTCGCCAATAGCTCTCTGTACGGATAGCGGCGCTCAAACCAATTCAGCCACGGGCCCAGCCAGCCGAAGAGCCGGTCGGAGTATAGGATCATGTAGGTGGAAAGGGTAATGGTCACCAGGCCTACTAGGGTCACCAACCCCAAGGCGGACTGCTGAATGTGACCCAGCGATACACCCAGCGCAACAAATAGGATAGAGAACTCGCTGATCTGCGCCACCGTTAGCCCGGCCTTGAATCCGGTGCGTTTGCGATAGCCCATGTAGCCCATGATAGCCATCACCACCAGCGGATTGCCGATCAGCACGAACCCTGAAAGCGTCGCGGCGGCCGGTATCTCCGCGCCGAGTATGCTCAGATCCAGTTTGGTGCCCAGATCGATAAAGAAGAACAGCAACAGGAAGTCGCGCAGGCTCTCCAGGCGTGCGCCGATCACATCGCGATAACCGGTGGAGGCTAACGAAAATCCCGCCAGGAATGCCCCCACCTCTTTGCCGAAATTCGCCATCTCACCGAGACTGGCAAGGGCGGTGCCCCAGGCCACGGCGAAGATCAATAACAATTCTGGTGAGCCGACCAGCGCCCCTATCAGCCGTGGCATCGCATACCGCATTAGGAGCAGGATTACTCCGACGGTCAACGCGAGCTCCGCGAGCATCAGAAGGGCCGGTAACAGTGGTTCGGCTTGGTCCTGATAGCCACTGAGAATTGCCATCGCCACTACCACGGCGATGTCTTGCACAATCAGGAAACCCATGGCGATGCGCCCGTGCAAGGCGTCGATCTCGCGTTTGTCCGAGAGCAGTTTGACGATGATGATGGTGCTGGAGAAGGTCAGCGCTATTGCCACATACAATGCAGTTAGGGGTTCCAGGCCTAGCGCCAGGGCGATCAGAAAGCCGAACAGGATCGTGAAGCCTAGTTGGCCCAGGCCGGTGGCCAAGGCCACGGGACCGAGTTGGCGCACCAGATGAACGTCGAGCTTCAGGCCCACCAGGAACAGCAACACCGTGATGCCGATCTGCGCGAGCAGATCGATCTGGTCCTGGGCACCGACCAAAGCGAGGCCTGTCGGTCCCACCAGCAGCCCGACCAGAATGAAGCCGACAATCAGTGGCTGGCGCATACGTAGGGCCGCCAGACCGATTCCGGCCGAAATCAGCAGCAGCAAGGTAATTTCCTGATAGACGCTATGCATAACGCTTGATCGTCTCCGGCGGGGGATGCGCGACAGCATGCATGCGGTTGCCGCGACACCCAAAATCGCAGAGCATTTTATAGACTGATTTGATACCGAGGCCACAACCGTTTCAGGCACTCGGTGCGCTTCCGTACGCCGGCAGTTGGCTGGCGTTAGCTAAACTCTGACAGGCGGACCCAAAGTGAACCCGATGCTGCGTCTTCAGCGATTACTGGTTGCCACCGATCTCTCCGAGCCTGCCCGTTATGCGGCAGACCGTGCAGCTGCGTTGGCAAATGAGGTCGAGGCAACTCTCGAACTGCTTTACGTCGTACCCAAACCGCCAATTGATCGGCTTCGCTGGCTCGTCTCCGAAACCCCGTCCAAGCTTCAGCAGCGGGTGCTGGACGAAGCACGGGAAGCGGTGCGGCAGCTGGCGGCGCATCTGCTACGCGCATACGGAGTATCGCCCGGTGTGCATGTCGTTTCCGGACCTCTGCTGCAAGAGCTTGTCACGCAAATCAAAGGAATATCGCCCGATCTGACAATCGTAGGTGCTCGCGGTGCAAGCACAGTCCGACACCTCCTCCTTGGTACCACAGCCGACCGGCTGCTCGGCACCGCGCGGCGTCCGATGTTGGTGGTCAAACAGCCTCCGCGCGAGCGATACCGCAGTGTACTGGTGCCCGTAGATTTCTCACCAGCATCTATTGCGGCGGTACGGGCGGCACGGACCGTCGCCCCAGGGGCGAGCATTAAGTTGCTGCATGCCTTCGAGATGCCGTTCGAGGGAATGCTTCAATATGCGAGTGTTGACGAGGAGCAAATCCACTGCTATCGAATCGCCGCTAGGCAAGAAGCCCTTCAGAAGCTACGCCGGCTCTCCGAGGAGGCCAGCCTACCGGCGGGCCTCGCGTTGCCCCCCCTGGTGCTGCATGGAAATCCGTCCGTCCACATTCTTGAGCAGGAGCGAGCGGCTGGTTGCGACTTGATCGTTATGGGCAAGCATGGTCAGGACAAACTGGAAGAACTGCTTCTCGGCAGCACCACCAAGCACATATTAGCGCAGTCTCAGTGTGACGTGCTGGTCTCGCTATGAGGCTGGGTCTAGCTGTCCGCAAGCATTCAAGCTGCCTTAGAGCCTGTTCACAATCTCCGGAGCAACAGTGTCAAGAACGCCAGATGGACGAACTGCAGACTGGTATTAATCTTACGCTCGCAGTTCTTCCGTAAGCGCCGACACTTTTCCAGCCAGCCGAGGGAGCGCTCCACGCCCCAACGCTGGGGTAATATGGCAAAGGTGTGCAGTTCGTTGCATTTAAGCACCTATACCGTGGCCTGGATCTTCTCCTGCATGGCTTGCGCAAAGGGGTGTCCTGTGTAGCCGCCATCCACCAATACGTTGTGAACCGACTGACACTGGTATAAGAATATTAAGGGTCAAGTCTTGCTGTAACACATTGGGTACACTAGTGTAGCGCGCCATTCTGTTTGGAAGTTAAACGCCGATTGGCACGAACGACCTTTTCGAGGAAATCGTTGGCCTTGGCAGTCCAGATGAACGGTGTGGGATTTTCGTTGTGTTGAGCAATGTATCCCTCGATCGTCTTTACCAGTTGCAGGACGCTACGGAAAACACCGCGGCGCAACTGCTTGGCGGTCAGGTTCCGAAAGAAGCGCTCCACCATGTTCAACCAGGACGCCGATGTGGGAGTGAAGTGGATGTGGAATCGCGGGTGCTTGTCGAGCCACTTCTGGACGTTGGGATGCTTGTGCGTCGCATAGTTGTCGCAGACCAGATGCAGCGCTTTGTCCTTCGGCGTCTTCCGATCGATCTTCTTCAGAAACTTCAGCCATTCCATATGGCGATGCCTCGACTGGCACGGCCCAATGACTTGGCCGTCGAGAACGTTGAGCGCAGCAAACAGCGTCGTCGTGTCATGACGTTTGTAGTCATGGGTCATGGTGGCCGCTCGGCCCTTCTTCAGTGGTCGCCCAGGTTGGGTTCGGTCCAATGCCTGAACCTGGCTTTTCTCGTCGCAGCACAGCACCAGGGCATGTTCTAGCGGGTTCAAGTGCAAACCCACAATGTCTTCGAGCTTCTCGATGAAGCGAGGGTCTCGCGAAACCTTGAACGTCTCGATCCGGTACGGCTTGAGCCCATGAGCGTG
The DNA here is from genome assembly GCA_030433275.1 of Gammaproteobacteria bacterium. Taxonomy (GTDB): domain Bacteria; phylum Pseudomonadota; class Gammaproteobacteria; order Nitrococcales; family Nitrococcaceae; genus Nitrococcus. The sequence goes on along the minus strand of JAUILK010000066.1, from coordinate 2,445 downwards.
CCAGACACGGCGAATGGTAGAGGCACTGACACCCGTCGCCGCCGCCAGTTGACGCGAGCTCCAATGCGTCGAATCCGCCGGCTTGGTCTGCGTTGTCAGCCGCACGATCTCCTCAGCATCGACCTCCGCCGGACGACCGCCGCGAGGGAGATCTTTGGCGACCGACGCCCACCCGCCTTGCGCATAACGGGCTCGCCATCGACCCACCTGCACGCGGCCAACCCCGAGCTCTTCGGCAATTTCCTCATTGGTCTTCCCCTGCGCCGCCAGCAGCACAATCGAGGCACGACGCGCTTCCCGCACTGTCACCGTGTTCGACCGCGACAGCCGATCCAGCTGCCGCGCTTCTTCCGGACTCAAGCTGATCTCCGGAGCTTTCCGCATCGCCTTATACCCGTCTGCCCCTCAACTCTGCAGCAGGCAGCCCTGAGGCAATCAAGTTCCATTATTTATGGAGCACTACACTAGTATCATCCTCGCCGCCGGCGGACCACGGTGCTGCGTAACAGTGAGCCAGTATTCTGTATGATATACAAACCTCATTCTCCCGCCTGTGAGCGCAACCGCGAGCCTATTCTGGCCGTCCTGCAACGCCATTTCGCCGACCGATCACGGGTTCTGGAAGTCGGCAGCGGCACCGGCCAACACGCCGTGTATTTCGGCGCCGCACTGCCGCATCTGACCTGGCAGACCTCGGATTTGGAGGCCAATCATGCCGGTATCCGTGCGTGGCTGGACGAGGCGGCGCTGGCCAATGTGCTGCCGCCGCTGACTCTCGATGTCACCGGAGATTGGCCCGAGGCGCGGTTCGATGCAGTGTTTTCCGCCAATACGCTGCACATCATGGGCTGGCGCGAAGTGGAGGCGTTCTTCGCCGCTCTCCCCACGGTATTGCCCGCCGATGGCAAGCTGATCATCTATGGCCCGTTTCATTGCGACGGTCGGCCGACGAGCGACAGCAATGCCTGTTTCGACGCCGCGCTGCGCAGCGAGCCTGGAGACATGGGCATCCGCAACCGCAGCGCCGTGGATCGGTTGGCGCGTGCTGTCGGATTGCGCCTGATCGACGATATCGCCATGCCGGTCAATAACCGGTGTCTGCTCTGGCAAAGCACTGCAGCATCAATCACCCGGCCGGGTGAGGATGGTGCCTAGCCGCCTGCTCCGTTCCTTGTCACTTGGCGGCGTGACTCGGACAGAAGCCGCCATCCGCAACAGAAGCCCTCTGATGCCAGAAATTTTCTGGTTGTTGGGGCAGCGGGTGATGCTGTCGAGCTTCTTTACACTAACGTGCTGTATTTGAGCGACTTGTTGCGCTGTTCTCTTTTATCTATTTGATTAGTTAATTGATTGTCAATCGCGGCTTAAATATTGCTAATGCTCAATATGAGTCGGCTTTGTTTCCATGGCCCCAAACGCCGCGTCCGTTCGGAACCACGGCCGGCAGCGAGAAGTCCTCGAAAAGTATATGGGCAGGGGGAACGCTATGAACCGAGATCAACAGCTCCTGGATGCGCTCGCCGGCGAGCTGGCACGCCTAAATCACGAGTTGAGCCATACTACCAATTGGGTCAAGCAGATTCAGGCCGGCAAGCAGTCCGCCGAGCTTCTCAAACGCGGCCTCACGAAGCGCGACGTTGAATACTGGGCTGGCGGCGCTATCCGGGCTCAACAGAAGACACGGGACAGATTGGCGAAGATGTACGCACGGTTCAACTCCAGAATCCACGGTGCGTAAGCCGCCGCACGCCGTCAAGTGCGCGTGAGGTCCAAGCTGCATCGAGCACCAGGCGATGGGAGGCCATATTGGGATGCTGAACAAAGCTGCCCGCATGGCACAATGCGTGATCGCAAGACTGATCAGGGCTACACGCGCCACGGTCGCCGTGCGCGTTGATCCATGTCCCATCGTCTTGCTTCCATACGCTCATGGTGGCACCGCTATCGCGTTCGCCCGTTGCCGCATAGCGCCTCGCATCACCGGCAGAAAAATCAGTGCGTGGAATCCGCATCGCTTTTCGATATCCGAGTCCATATACGCCTTGTTCGGTTTTCATGTGCCGAGCCTCAGGAAGACTGGGACGGTGCCGTCGCTCTGTATATCCCAGTACTTGGGCTGTTTAGGGCGTAGTTTTCCATCAAAGATTTCAACTCCAAATATCTCTCCCTCAACGACGACCAAGGACTGAAGGTTCGTCCTCGCCAATTCCGGAAATGAAATGGTGGACACCTTCGGGTTCATGAGATGTTTTGTCGTACTGGGTTAGCGCTCGGGCATCGCGCATGTCAAGCAATCCGTGTTGAATACGATTTTGAGCGTTCCGAGGGCCTTTAGGGAACATCTGATCAATTCGGCCCTGAAACCAAGAGCGTTCATCTTCGACGAGAGGAAGGGCAAAAATGCTCGGTTTTCGACACCGACCGCTGCTATCCGGAGCCATTTGG